>JBDTML010000228.1:0-2688 GCA_039934255.1 Acidobacteriota bacterium
TCCAGAGCGGCGTCGTCCTCGAGATCACCGAGCGCGCCGCCATCCGCGACTACGACCTGTTCCGCGAGAGCGTGCGCGTGCTCCGGGAGCTCGGTTTTCGGATCGCAATCGACGACGCGGGGTCCGGCTACGCGTCCCTCCAGTCGATCGCCGAGCTGCGGCCCAACTACCTCAAGATTTCGAACTATCTCGTGACGGGCCTCCACGAGGACTCGATCAAGAGAGACGTCGTCGAGATGCTCGTCCGGCTCGCCGCGCGGATCGACGCGGAGACGGTCGCCGAGGGCATCGAGACGGAGGCGGAGAAGGCCGAGGTCAAACGGCTCGGCGTCACGTACGGGCAGGGCTACCTGCTGGGGCGGCCCGCGAAGATCTAGCCGGCCACGTCGCGAGCGCGATTCCGACGAAGATGAGGGCCGCCGCGACGGCCGTGCGCGGCGACGGCGACTCGCCGAGGACGAACTTCGCAAGCGTCATCGCGACGAGCGGCTGGATGTAGATGAACATCGCGGTCGTCGCCGCGCCCGTGCGCGCGAGGGCCCAGGCGTTCAGGGCGTACGAGACGACGGTCGCGAGAACCACGGTGCCCGCGATCCCCGTCCAGGCGCGCGCCGAAAGCGCCGCGGGCCGGAAGCGTACGAGGTCGGTCAGCGCGACGAGGACGACGGGCAGGGCCGCGTTCCGGAAGATCGCCGCCGTCACCCGGACCGCCGAATGTCGCCTCAGCATGTCGCGCGCGAGGACGAGGAAGATCGAGTACGAGAGCGCGTTCGCGAGGATGAGGGCGTTTCCGAGGGACGTCCGGTCGCCGAAGTCGAGGCGCGACACGTCGAGGAGCCACAGGAGTCCCGCGAGAGCGACGGGGATTCCGAGGAGGCGGCGCGGCGAGGGCCGGTTGCCGGCGAGGACCGTCACCACGGCGAGCGTCAGGATCGGCGTCATCGCGGTCAGAAGCGTCGCATTCGTCGCGGTCGTCTTCGAGAGACCGAAGATGAAGAGGATCTGGTTCGCGACGATGCCGAAGAACGAGAGGACGATCAGCATCCGGCGGTCTTTCTCGTCGAACGTATCGCCGCCTGGGTCGAGAACCCGCGCGAGGAGCGTGAGGGCGGCCGCGCCCGCCACGGCGCGGAACGCCGCGAGGACGAGAGGCTGGACTTCGGCGAGGGCGAGCTTTCCGAAGACGGGGAAGCTGCCGAAGCAGAGCTGCACGGCGAGAAGCGCTAGGTAGGGGCGCAGGTCGCGCGGGCGCCTTGTGCGCGGAGGCTCAGGCAAGAGGCACGGAAGAGAGGACAGCCGGGAGATCGCCTTCGAGTGTTCGGATGAGGAAATGCGCCCCTGGATTCGCATGCGCTCGCTTGACGTAGGCGAGCGCCGCGGCTTCGCCCCCCGTCACGGCAGGAGCCGCACTCGTGACCGTCCCGCTCTCTTCACCTTCCAGGAAAATCTTCTCCCCCGTCTTCGGACGCCCGCCGGACACGGTCAGCAGCACGAGCGTCCGGTTCACGTGGCCGTACGTCTTGATGCGCGCGACGGTCTCCTGCCCGACGTAGCAACCCTTGTTCTCCGAGATGAAGCCACGTTCCCGCAGCCCCGCCTCGTCCGGCAGGACGGCCTCGGTCAGCTCGAAGCCCCAGCGGGGGATGCCGGCGGCGATGCGGAGGGCCTCCAACTCGTCGCCCGACGCCTTCCTCGCTCCTTCGGAAACGAGAGAAAGGAAGATTTCCTTTGAAAGGGAAGAGGGGAGGCGGACGTCGTAGCCGGGGACGCCCGTGCGGTTCTCGCGGACGATCCGGATGGCGCCGCCTGCGGCGGCGCCCGGCAACGGGGCGTGACCGTGAGCGTCGGATGGCATCGAGAAGGCGTCTCCCAGCGCGCTTTGCTCTAACCCCAGACCCCTTCTAAGCAATTCTTCGACCGCATCGCCCGGTGATGCGCCCGTGAGGTGAAAGACGCGGTTCTCTGCGCTGTCATTTCCGATCTGAACGTCGTTGAACACCAGGTATTTCCGAAGCAAATCTTCAATCTTCCCGGAAAGCTCCGCCTCGCAGTCGAGCTCGAGCCGATCCTCCTCACAGAGAACGACGCAGTCCGCCAGCATCTTTCCTTTCGCGGTCAGGAAGGCCGCCGCGCAGCCCTGCCCGGGGGTGAGCTTCTTCACGTCGTTCGTGACGAGGCCGTGCAGGAACGACGCGCGATCCTTGCCCGAGAGGACGAGCGCACCGCGCGCGCCGAGGTCGAAGAGGAAGGGATTTGCGGCCACGTCCCCGATTCTCGCACTCGTGCGACAATGCGACGGCGTGACAGAGGTTTCGTGAGCGACGCCGCACCGAAAGCCCCCGGCGTCGTCCGTCGCCGCAGGCGCGGAGGGCGCGGCCGGTTGGGAGCGAAGGCCAAGCCGGCCGACGAGCTTGCCGACGTTCCGTTTCCCGAAGCCGAACCCGTTCTCGCGGCCTCGCCCTCCCTCGTCCCGGTGTCGAATTTCATCGACGGAATGGGAGCGCCGCCGCCGGCAGGAGCCATGAACCAGGAAGAACAGATCCTCGCTCTCTTCATCGACATCGACAACCTCCTCATCGGGCTGCGTGAGACGGGACATCCGAAGTTCGACGTCAAGCTGCTCATCTCGCGCCTTCTCGAGAAGGGGAAGATCGTCGTCAAGCGCGCGTACGCCGACTGGAGCCGCTA
>JBDTML010000229.1:0-11435 GCA_039934255.1 Acidobacteriota bacterium
GTCGCCCGCGGCGAAATCCTCTTCGTCTCCGACTCGAACGTCCGCATCGAGCCCGAAGACGTCGCCCAAACCCTCACCGCGTTCGACGACCCGTCGGTCGGCTGCGTTTCGAACGTCTTCACGGGCCTTCACGCGCGCTCGTTCGGCGCCGTGATCGAGAGCCTCCACCTGCTCACGTTCGTGCTGCCCGGCGCGGTGCTCGCCGACGCCGGCGGCGTGGCGTGCGTCGTCGGGAAATCCATGGCGCTGACCCGAGCGGCCTATGTCGCCATCGGCGGTTTCGCGGCGTTCACGGACGTCCTGGCCGAAGACCAGGCCATCGGCTGCGCGGTGAAGGCGGCGGGCTACCGGATCGCGCTTTCGAGCGTCGTCGTCCGCAACGTGTCCGTGGACCGTCCGCTCTCCCGGGCGCTCGACCGCCAAGCGCGTTGGGGAAAGATCCGCTATTCGTTTTCGAAACTGACCTACACGAGCGAATTCCTCCTCAACCCCCTGCCGATTTCCCTCCTCGCCTGCGGCGGCGCGGCGCTCGGGCCCTCGGGCCTCCCGCCTCTGCCGTTCGCCGCCGCAGGCGCCATCCTCCTCCTCCGACTCGCGCAGGGGTTCGTCCTCGCGCGGGCCTCGCGATCGGACCTGACGGCCGGGCAGCTCTTTCTCCTCCCCGTGAAGGACTTCCTCCAGCTCGCGACCCAGCTCGTCCCCTATATTTCGCGCGAAGTGGACTGGCAGGGCCATCGGGCCCGCCTCGGCCCGGGGACTCTCCTCATGCCGTCGCGGCACGTCGTGCCGGCAGCGGCCTGACACAGGCAACCGGAACGTCTCGCCCCACTTTCTCGCTCGAACTTTACGCAAGCGTCATCAAGAAAATATTTCTGCGAATGAAAGTCGCCCGCGACGCACGCTCCTCAAGGACCTGGACGGCGTGACAGAGGATCGTGACGAGGCTCTTCGTCGGGGCTCTCCTGATCCCGGGGGCCGCCACGCAGGTCGCCCACGCGGACGAGACGTGCGGTCCGCTCTTCATGGTGGAGCAAAAGGTCAACGCAAACGTGGTCGTGTCTGCCTCAGCGCGCCATTCGCGACCGCGATGACGAGCATCGGAATCCACGCGAGCACGTAACAACGGGTCAAGGCGTCAGGATGATGGAACCGTGATAGGACTCGCTGAAGAGGTCGAAACATGTTGCAGTTCTGGTCCTGCGATGCGTGCGGCATCACGAATCAAATCGTCGTGAGTTTACTCGCTCCGCCACCGACCACGATCCTGCGCGCGTGCAAAACGTGCCGCCACATGCAGGAGGTGACGATCGCAGAGCGGGATCCCGAGCTCCCGGCCCGCCAGCGAAAGCGGCGGGTCGAAAGCTTTCATAGGGCGGGTACCCCGACGCCCTAGACTGCGCGGCGTGGAGCCGCCGCTTCCTCGCCGGCGTCCCTTGCGTCCGGGCCCCCCGAAGGCGCGTGGCGAAAGCGCTCTCCACACTTAGGGCACTCGGCGTGATGCGGATTGTCTACGTAATACCCCTTGTTGACCGTTATCCCGAGGGCGTGGGTCCCACAGGCGCATTCACGCGCGGAGCCCTTGAAGGCGCCCTCCGTGGTCGAGAGCTCTTTGTCCATCGAACCCTCCGCCTCAGATTCGCGCGTCCATTCGGCGGAGACGGTCGGCCATGATCTTCATGACCTGCAGCGCGAACATCGGCGTCTGCTGCACGAGGAAGTGGAATCGTTTTGTGTTGATCGGCACCAGGACGCAGTCGGTTCTCGCGATCGCGGTCGCGCTCCGGCGGCTGGAATCGATGAGCGACATCTCGCCGAAGATTCCCCCGGGACGGACGGTCTCCACGACGTCGCCGTGAACGAAGATCTCCACCTCGCCTTCCTTCACGCCGTACATCCGGTCGCCGCCTTCGCTGCCCTCTTCGAAGATGCGGAATCCCGCCGCGTAGGATTCGACCTGATCCGCGTTCCGAAAGAGTTCGATCGATACCGTCATGCGCGCTCCTTTGCGTCTCGATCGAACTCTGTACGAGATATGTTCAAACGATGTGAAGAACGGCGTAGAAAAATAGCCCCCGGGAGCTCCCGGGGGCGGAGGAGGAGAGCGGCTTTCGAGCCGCGCGTCTCGCGCGGCGTCGGTTCGTTCTAGAACGCGACCTGGGCGGCAAGCAGGAACTGGTTGTAGCTGTCTGCGAGTGCGCCGTTGATCGTGCGGTTGTCCTGCTGGACAATGAAGTAGTCGAGCTTGAGGCTCACGTTCTTGTATTTGTCGTGCCCCAGCGGGAGCCAGTGGAGACCGATCGTCCAGGTCTTGATCCGCGCGTCCTTCTGAGTCACGCCGTTCTCGCCGCCCTGCGCGTCCTTGTCGTTCGTGATGACGTCGTAACGGGCACCGATCTGCAACATGTCGGCGAGCGTGTAGAGGATCGAGCCATAGAAGCCGTCGCGGCGCAGGTCGTTCGCGCCGGAGCGGGCGTCCTTCGCGGCCACGTATTCGACCTCGGCGACGAGCGGAAAGTCCTTGCCCCCGTTGAAGCGGGCGTGGCCACCGAATCGTGTGCGCGCCAGGTGCGTCGCGGTTTCGCCGCCGCTGTAACAACCGGAGCCGCCGAACACGAGGCCGTGGACGAGCTTGATGTCCGCGCGGCCGCAGGCGTTGAGCGTGTCGTTCGAATCGTCGAGCACGTTCGACGCGACACCATTCGTCAGGGAGCCCCAGATTGTGAGCGGTTCGGCGACGTCGCCCTTGAAGAAGAAGCCGGTCTCACGCCGGTCGGAGACGGCGCGGACGATTTGCGCGCGCTCCGGGAAATCGAGCTCGGACGAGGAGCGAACGCCTTCTTCGGTCAGCGTGACCTTTTTCTGTCCGAGCGAGAGCTCCCAGCCCTTGAAACCCGTGTACGTGACCGCGAGGTCCTGGAGAATCTTCGCGTCCGTGTTTGCCGTCTGCGGGTTGATCGCCTTCGACGGATCCAGCATGACTTCGAAGGCCCAGTCCTTGCTCACCTTGCCGTTGAGCTTGATCTCGGCTCGCCGCAGGCGGAACGAGTTGGAGCCGATGTTGTTGCCGAGCGTGGAGTTCCCACCGCCCGAGGTCGAGTAGGGCGAGTCGTCGGCGATGTACCAGCTCTGGAGGAGCAGACCGAACTTGAGTTCGCCCTCCGTGCCCCAGCGCAGGAAGGTCGGGGGCGCGGCAGCCGCGGCTGGCTTCGGGGCCGGGCGGCTATAGCCAGGCCGATCGTGCTTGAGGTTGTAGAGGTCGATCGCCGTCTCGTTCTCTGCGACGACCGTTTCCCCGTTCGGCCCCTGGCCGAGCATCGTGATCGCGATGCCCATGTCTCCGGATTTCTGGAACTCGTCGAACTTCTTCGAGGTGTTGAAAACGTAGACGCGGCCGTCTTTCTCGATCTCCTTGTACCAGAGACCCTGTGCCGCGGCTGGAATCGCGAATCCGATCAGAAGCAGGACGGCAAAAAACCTTTTCATCGAGGTCCTCCTTACGGGGCGGAACTCTCGACGAAGAGCGTTAAGGGGCTTCTTAACTCGTGTGGAGCCCGTGTAAAGACTGATTTCTGTCGACCCTTAACACCGACTTAACATTGAACTCACATAAACAACTCCTCGACCGCGAACACTCCGCGCCACCAGGTGAAAGCACCCTGGAAGGAGGACGTCAAATGAATCAAATTTCGAAAAGGCCGGCCCTCGCCGCTCTTGCGCTCGTCGTCTCGGGCGTGCTGCTCGCCGATACCGTGAAAGTGGACCCGGCGATTCCGGCCTACAAGCGGGCCTCGGGGATTTCGGGAAACCTGAACTCCATCGGTTCGGACACGCTCAACAACCTGATGACTTACTGGGCCGAGGGCTACAAGAAGGCCTACCCGAACGTCAACATCCAGATCGAAGGCAAGGGCTCGTCCACGGCTCCCCCGGCGCTGACCGAAGGCACGGCGCAGCTCGGCCCCATGTCGCGCGAGATGTCGGGCTCCGAGATGGACAAGTTCGAGGCGAAGTACAAATACAAGCCGACCGCCGTTCGCGTCGCCCTCGACGGCCTCGCCGTTTACGTCAACAAAGACAACCCGATCGAGAAGCTCACGCTCAAGCAGGTGGACGCGATCTTCTCCTCGACCCGCAAGCGGGGCGGCAAGGACGTGAAGACCTGGGGCGATCTCGGGCTCACCGGCGACTGGGCGAACAAACCCATTTCGCTGTTCGGGCGCAACTCCGCTTCCGGCACGTACGGCTATTTCAAGGAGCACGCCCTCGCGAAGGGCGACTACCGCAACAGCGTGAAGGAACAGCCCGGCTCGTCGTCCGTCGTCCAGGGCGTGGCCGAGGACAAGTACGCGATCGGTTACTCCGGCGTCGGCTACACGACGTCGGGCGTCAAGACGGTGAAGCTGGCCGAAGCCGACGGCGGGCAGTTCTACGGGGAGTCCTACGAGAACGTCCTGTCCCGCAAGTACCCGCTCTCGCGCTACCTCTACGTCTACGTGAACCGCGCCCCGAACAAGCCTCTCGACCCGCTCGTCCGGGAGTTCTTCGCGTTCGTGCTCTCCCGGGACGGCCAGGAGATCGTCGTCAAGGACGGCTTCTTCCCGCTGCCCGCCCCCGCGGTCGCCGAAGAAAACGCAAAGCTGGCCAAGTAGGGGTCTCTCGAACTCCCGATCATGACGCAGCCCAACTCCTCGCAGCGGTTCTGGACGAAGGCGGTGGACCGCCTCGCGAGCCTCACGATCTCGGCGGGCGGGCTCCTCATGATCGGGAGCCTCGTGCTCATTTTCCTGCTCATCGTCTCGGAAGCGATCCCGCTGTTCTTCGCGCCGAAAACGGCCGCGCACGGGAAACTTCCAACCCCGCCGAACGCGCTCGTTGCGAGTGCCGACGAATATCGCGACGACGTCAGCTTCCTCATGCCCGACGGAGTCCTCCGGGTCGTCGCCCTCGCGGACGGAAGGACCGTGAAGGACCTCGCCGTGCCCGGTTCGGAGGGGCGCACGGTCACCTCCGCGGTCCGTTCCATCAAGGGCGACATGGCGCTCGGCCTGTCCGACGGCAGCGCCATCGTGGCGATGCCGAACTGGAAGTCTTCTTTCGAGGGCAGCGTGCGCAAGGTCGACCTCGAGATCAAGGCGCTCCCGCGCCTCGCGCTCGATCCGGCGGGGCGCGCGCTCACGCGCATCGCCTTCGCGGAGAGGGAATCCGGCGCCTCGACGGTGGTGGCGTCTCCTTCGCCGGACGCGCTCCTCTTCGGCGTCGCTTCTTCCGAGCCCGGAGACGTCTTCGCGAAAGATCTTTCCGCGCTTCTCGGAACGGAGACCGTGACGGCGCTCGCGTTCCTCGACAACGGGAACTCACTTTGCGTGGGCACGGCCTCGGGGAAGATCCTGAGCATCCCTCTGGAGGATCCGAAGGAGCCCGGTGCCGCCGAAGTCACGCTCGTGAACCCGGACGGAACGCCCATCACCGTCCTCGAGACGCTCGTGGGCGGGCAGACGCTCGTCGCCGGAGACGCGAAAGGCCGCGTCACGGGCCTCCTCCGCGTCCGCGACAGGGCTGACGCCGAAGCCCGAAAGCTCCTCCCGGTGAAGACGTTCGACGGCCACACCGCGGCCATCACCGCACTTGGAGCCTCTGGGCGCGGCAAGACCTTCGTGAGCGCCGACGAAAAGGGCAACCTCGTCGTGCATTTCGGAACGAACGCCCGCACGCTCGCGCGCGCCTCCGTCGCGGGATCCGTGTCAACGCTCGACGTCTCGCCGAAGGCAAACAGCTTTCTCGTGATGACGACGGAGGGGCTCACGGACTTCACACTCGACGCCCCGCACCCCGAGATCTCGTTCGCGGCGCTCTTCGGCAAGCAGCTCTACGAGGGCTACGATTCGCCCGAGTACGTCTGGCAGTCGAGCGGCGGGACGGACGACTTCGAGTCGAAGCTCTCCCTCGTTCCCCTCATCTTCGGGACGCTCAAGGGCACGTTCTACGCAATGCTCTTCGCGGTGCCGATCGGGCTCGCCGCTGCGCTCTACACCTCGGTGTTCGCGACGCCGAAGGTGAAGCGGTTCGTCAAGCCGATCGTCGAGATCATGGCGGCGCTCCCTTCCGTCGTCCTCGGCTTTCTCGCCGGCCTGTGGCTCGCGCCGCTCATCCAGAAGGCGACGGTTTCGACGCTCCTGCTCTTCCCGTCCATCCCGGTTTTCGTCCTCGCCGGAGTCTTCCTCTTCCAGCTCCTGCCGTTCGAAACGCGGCAGCACGTCCGCCCGGGGCAGGAGCTGTTCCTCGTGCTCCCGCTCGCGCTCCTCGGAGCGGTGTTCGCCTGGTACGCGGGTCCCGTCGTCGAGCGCGTCTTCTTCTCGGGCGACTTCAAGGCCTGGCTCCTGACCGGACCGGGGCTGAAGTACGACGCCCGCAACAGCCTTGTCATCGCTTTTGCGATGGGCTTCGCCGTCATCCCGATCATCTTCACGATCTCCGAGGACGCGCTCTCGAGCGTCCCCGAGCACCTCAAGGCGGCGTCTCTCGCGCTTGGCGCCTCGCCGTGGCAGACCGCGATTCGCGTCATCCTCCCCACTGCTTCCGCCGGCATCTTCTCGGCCCTCATGGTTGGCTTCGGCCGCGCCGTCGGCGAGACGATGATCGTCCTGATGGCGACGGGCAACACGCCCATCCTCGACTGGAACGTCTTCAATGGAATGCGGACGCTCGCCGCGAACATCGCCGTCGAGATCCCCGAGGCTCCGCAGGGCGGCAGCCTCTATCGCGTGCTCTTCCTCGCGGCGCTCCTCCTCTTCGTCGTCACGTTCCTCGTCAACACGCTCGCGGAGGCGCTGCGCCAGCGGCTCCGCAGGAAATATACGGTCATCTGATGTCGGCAGCCGCTGATCCCGGCGCGATTGCGGCGTCCACCGCGCCGCACCGCGCGACGTTCGCCGAGTTCCTCTTCCGGAAAGGCGAGCCGATGATCTGGCTCGCCGGCGCGGGCCTGTCGGTCTCGTTGCTGCTCATCTTCGGGCTGCTCACCCTCGTCGCGGTGCGGGGCCTCGGCTTTTTCTGGCCGCACGCCCTCGTCGAGATCGAGACGAAGGACGGCCGGAAAGTGCTCGGCGAGATCCTCTCGCGCGAACCCATGCCGCAGGCGAACGCCAAGGAAGAGAACCCGCCGATGCGCATCCGCGTGAAAATCGCGAATCGCGACCTGAACGGACTCGACTTCCGGTGGATCGAAGAGAAGGACATCGTCCGCACGGACGTTCCCGCCAACGCGCTCCTCGTCGAGCGCCAGGAGTACGGTAACTTCCACGGCTTCCTCAAGGAAATCCGGCGCGGCGACGAGGTGCTCGGCGGCGCGGACGCCGCGGGGCTCGCGCGCCTGAAGGACCTGCAGAGGAAGCTCCGGCCTGCTTTCGAGGACCTGCGCGAGACCGAGAAGACCGAAGTCGGCGCGATCAACGCCGCCCTCGAACGCGACCGGCTCGCGTTCCGGCGCGCCGAGCTGAAGAAGGACCCCGATCTCGGGAAGCTCCGTGTCGCGAATGACGCCCATCAGACCGAGCTCAAGCGCCGCTACGAAGACGTCCGCGAGCGAATCGAGGCTCGCCGCCGGGAGAACGCCGCGGTGAGCGCCACGCTCGTCGACGCCGCAGGAAAGAGCAAGACCGTCCCCATAAACGGCATCGTGCGCATCGTCCAGCCGAACGCGGCTTCCCGTCCGGAGAAGGTCGGCGTCTACCTGTCGCGCATCCGCGAATTCGTGTTCGACGAGCCCCGCGAGTCGAACACCGAGGGCGGGGTATTCCCCGCCATCTTCGGGACGATCCTCATGGTCGTCCTGATGAGCATCGTCGCCGTGCCGTTCGGCGTCGTCGCCGCGCTCTACCTTCGCGAATACGCGAAGCAGGGCCGAATCGTCGGTCTCGTGCGGATCGCCGTGAACAATCTCGCCGGCGTTCCGTCGATCGTGTTCGGCATCTTCGGGCTCGGCTTCTTCGTCTACGGCATCGGCGCACACATCGACCAGCTCTTCTTCCCCGAGGCCCTGCCGACGCCCACGTTCGGCACCGGCGGCATCATCTGGTGCGCCCTGACGCTGGCCATCCTCACGGTTCCCGTCGTCGTGGTGGCCACGGAGGAAGCCCTCGCCGCGGTCCCTCCGGGAATGCGCCACGCCTCGCTCGCGCTCGGAGCCACGAAGTGGCAGACCACGTGGCGCGTCGTGCTGCCCGCCGCTGCGCCTGGAATTCTGACGGGGCTGATCCTGGCGATGGCGCGCGGAACGGGCGAGGTCGCGCCGCTCATGATCGTGGGCGTCGTCAAGCTCGCACCGACGCTGCCCGTCGACGGTATCTTCCCGTTCCTGCACCTCGAGCGGAAGATCATGCACCTCGGGTTCCATCTCTACGACGTCGGCTTCCAGAGCCCGAACGTCGAGGCCGCCATCCCGATGGTCTACACGACCACGATTCTCCTCCTCGTCATCGTCGTCGCCCTGAACCTCTCGGCGATCGTCATCCGCAACGTCCTGCGCAAGAAACTGCAGACCTCCACATTCTGAGGGGATGGAAGCGAGACAATGGACACGACCATGACAGAAGGCCGAACGGGCATCGAGACGAAGGCACCCTTCGTGGCGCACGCGGACGTCGCTGCCGGCCCTCCGCGGGAAGACGTCATCAAGTGTGAAGGCGTGAGCCTCTTCTACGGGCAGAAGCAGGCGCTGTTCGACATTTCGCTCGGCTGCAAGAAGAACGCCGTCACCGCGTTCATCGGACCGTCGGGCTGCGGCAAGTCGACGCTCCTCCGGTGCCTCAACCGGATGAACGACCTCATCGACGGCGTGAGGATCGACGGCACGATCCTGATTCACGGCAAGTCGATCTACGAGCGCGGCGTAGACGTGACGCAGATCCGCAAGCGCTTCGGGATGGTGTTTCAGAAGTCCAACCCGTTCCCGAAGACGATCTACGAGAACGTCGTGTACGGCCTCCGGATCCAGGGCATCAAGAGCAAGACCGTCCTCGACGAGGCTTGCGAGAAGTCCCTCCGGAGCGCCGCCCTGTGGGACGAAGTGAAGGATCGCCTGCAGGACTCGGCCCTGGGGCTCTCGGGCGGACAGATGCAGCGCATCTGCATCGCCCGCGCGATCGCGGTCGAGCCCGAAATCCTGTTGATGGACGAGCCCTGCTCGGCGCTCGATCCCATCGCGACGAGCAAGGTGGAAGAGCTCATCTTCGAGCTGAAAGAGCGCTTCACGATCGTGATCGTGACGCACAACATGCAGCAGGCCGCCCGCGTCTCCGACGAGACCGGCTTCTTCATGCTCGGCAAACTCATCGAGTTCGACAAGACCGAGATGATCTTTACGAAGCCCCGCCAGAAGACGACCGAGGACTACATCACGGGGAGATTCGGATGAAGGCCGGCGCCGCGCTTCAGCGCATCGTCGTCGTCGAGGACGACGAGGATCTCGCCTTCACCCTGACGTACAACCTCAAGAAGGACGGGCGCTACGAAATCGAGCGCTTCGCCGGCGGCCTCGTGGCCCTCGACGCGCTCCTCGCGCGCCCGCCCGACCTCGTCATCCTCGACCTGAACCTCCCCGACGTGGATGGGCTCACGATCTGCCGCGAGCTTAAGAAGCACGAGGAGACGCGGCGCGTCCCGATTCTCATGCTCACGGCGCGTGCCGAAGAACGCGACAAGCTGCTCGGGTTCGAGCTCGGCGCCGACGATTATGTGACGAAGCCGTTCTCGATGAAGGAGCTCATGGCCCGTATCGCCGCGCAGCTCCGCCGCAGCACCCTGCCGCAGGCGGCCGAAGACGTGTACGACGACGGGCACCTGCGCATCGACCGCGCGCGGCACACCGTGGAGAGCGACGGCGTGCCCGTTCACCTCACGAAGAAGGAATTCGACCTCCTCTGGCTGCTCATCCGGAGCGGAGGACGCGTCGTCTCGCGCGAGACCATCCTCTCGCGGCTCTGGGACTACGCCGCCGACATCGAGACGCGCACCGTGGACGTCCACATCCGCTCGCTCCGTAAGAAGATCGGCGACCACGTGATCGACACGGTCGTCGGCGTCGGGTACAAGTTCGCCCGATGAGCCGCATCCTGCGCCGCTCGCTCGTCCCCGTCATCCTCGGGATCGTCCTCGGGGGACTCTTCGCGTTCGTCCTCGGGCGCGTGCTCGACGGGGCGGTTCACGAGAGGAGCCGCCAGACGCTCGTGGAGAAGCTCGAGCGCCTCGCGCCGGAATTCGAGGAAGACCTGAAGTCGAAGGCCCGCCCAGGCGAACGAATCAGGCTCGCCGCGCGTCAGGCAGGAGCGCGGCTGACGTTGATCGCGGCCGACGGCGTCGTCCTCGGAGACAGCGAGGTCGCGCCCGAGAACCTCCCCGCGGTCGAGAACCATGGCGCGCGCCCCGAGGTCGAGGCGGCCCGGCGCGACGGGACCGGCTTCGGTGAGCGCCGCTCGTCGACGGTTCTCGAGCCGTTCGTCTACGTGGCGCGCCGGGTGGGCCCCGATGCGGCCCCCCTGGGCTACGTCCGCCTCGCGATCGGCCAGAACGAGCTCGACATGCTCGAGGCGCCGTTCCGGCGCACGCTCTATCAGGTCTCGCTTCTCGCGGGCCTCATGGTCGCGTTTCTCGTCATCGCCATCCGCCAGCGCCATGCGAACGCGCTCGCGCGCGTCGTGGCGGGCGTGACCCAGGCGGCCGAGGGCCAGCGGCCGTTTCCTCCGTCGGGCTCGTCCGAAGAAACCGAAGAGGTGTTCCAGGCGCTCGGCCGCTTCGCGCAACTCGTCGCGGCGGAACGCGAAGGGAGCGCGAAGGCGCGGCTCCTGGCCCGGGCCGTCTTCGAGCAGGTTCCCGTGGGCCTCGTCGTCGTGGATCGGACGCTCGCTCTCCTCGACGCGAATCCGGCGGCACTGGCCGCCTTTCACGTGCGCCCGGAGACGCCACGGCACGCGCTCGTGGACCTCGTGCGCGACCCGGAGACGCTCCGCCTCTTCGAGGCCGCGCTCCGGGGCGAGGCCCTGGCCGGCGAGACCGCCGTGCTGCGTCTCGGCGGCGAGATCACGCCCGAGCAGGTCCTCGAGGTGAACGTGCGCGCCGTGCCGCACGGCGCGGCTCCCGGCGAGCCGGCCGCCGTCGGCGTCGTCCGGGACGTCACGGAGCGCGAGCGCACCGAGACGATGCGGCGCCGCTTCGTCTCCGACGTCTCCCACGAGCTCCGGACGCCGATCGCGGCGATCCGCGCCGCCGTCGAGACACTCGCGGACGAAGACGAGCTGCCCCCGGACCTCGCGCGGCTCATGAGCATCCTCGAAAGGCAGTCGGCGGAGATGGAGGCGCTCGTCTCTGACCTGACCGATCTCTCCCAGATCGAGTCCGGCGCGGTCAAGCTGGCGATCGAGCCCATCTCGCTGAAACCGCTC
>JBDTML010000230.1:0-6512 GCA_039934255.1 Acidobacteriota bacterium
ACGGGTACGAGGGCGTCGGCGCCCGAGGCGATCGCGGTCGACCGCGCGAGAGCGGCGAGGCGCTCGCCGAGGGGCGCGGCGAGGAGATCCCAGCCGGCGAATTTGAAAGCGTGATGGAGCGTGCGCAGTCCACCCGCGTAGAGCCCGACTGCCGCGGCGCGGGTCACCGCCGGCGGGTGAAGGCGGCAGGAAGCGCAGGGAGAGCCGCCGGTTGGGAGCGCGCAGTGCGGGCACCCGAGCGCCGCGTCGAGAAGGGGAAGCGCGGCCCAGCAGGCGCGGCAGACGCCGCCGCCGCCGAGGCCCGTGCGGGGCGCCTCGCAGACGGCGCAGCGCGAGGGAACGACGAGCGAAAGGAGAGACTCGAAGAGGGGCGCAGGAAACCCTCGCCCTTCGGATGCGTTGCCCGAAAGCTCCTCAAGCGACACGGCTCGACATTCTAGACGAGGGCGGGCCGGCCTCCGTATCCCGCAACATGCAGATCCTCTCGCCGTCCGGCCCCGGCGTATCCTCTTCGCAAATGACTACGACGACACGGCGATTCCCCCGCGCGCTCGCCTTCACCGCCCTTCTCGCCGCCCTTCTCGGTGGCCTGCCCCTTCCCGCCGCTGCGCAGACGAACCGTACGACGGAATTTCCCTTCGCCTTCGGCGCGGGCGGATTCGCCGTGACCGACACCGGGCGGGCCGCGGACGTGAAGGCGTTTTCGACGGGAGGGTTCCGCGCCTTCTTCGACGTCGAACTCGACGCGGGTGTCATCCTCGAGGCGCGTTACGAAAACTTCCAGCTGCCCGGTTCGGCGGTAACCGCGCCCCCGTTCGAAACGCCCGCCGGCGACTCTCCGAAGGTGAAGGTAAACGGAGGCGCCCTGTCGGTCGGGTACGTGTTCCGGGAGACCTGGTGGCAGGCAGGGCTCACCGCCGGCGTCGGCGTCTACGGCCTGTCCCCGCGCGACCCCGGGCCCGGTCAGGTGCCCGCGGACGTCAGCGAGACCGTGATCGGCTGGAACGCGGGATTGCTCACGATTTTCAAGGTTTCTGCGCGCTGGGACTTCCGCGTCGAGGCCACGGGCTATCTCCTCCGGACGGATGCCTCGCACAAGCCGATCCTTCTCGGCGCATCACTCGCGTACCGCTTTTAGGAGATCCCGGTCACGTTCGCGAGCCCCAAACGGTGGGCTCCCACCCGACCTTGCGGTCGGGCGGGGATTGCGGCGGTGGGATTGACTAACTGAGGTTTTTGTTGGCGGGAAAAGTTCGGAGGGCCCGACGGCCGGGAGGCCGGCGGGACTGGGTGGAGGGAGGGAAGACCGTCGTATTCATTTTGATGTTTAGTCGAAATGTCCGTTTCGATCTCCTGCCCAGTTATACGCAAAGCCGGTGCCTCCGGTTTCGTGGGTTCGTAAAACGGCACACAAATCATTAGAATTTAATGGCTTACGTGGTGTTTCGGGTTTGTAAGAAGGACCTGTCGGGTCGGGCCCGGAGATCGAAAACGGACACTGGCGATGCTAAAACGACAGTCCGCGAGCTCAGATTCCCTCGAGGAGCGGCAGCAGCGTGGAGTCCTTCTTGACGGACAGCGAGAGCTCGACGTGGGTTCTGACCACGCCCCGGATCGTCTGGATCTTCTCGCGCAGAATCGTCTCCAGGTGCTCCACGTCGCGGGCCCGGATCTTGAGCCGATAGCCGTAGTTGCCGGAGATCGCGTAGCACTCCTGCACGTCGAGCAGGGCCTCGATCTCTTCGAGAAACGGGCGCTCGAATCGGGGGTGTTCCAGGAGGACATCCACGTGCGCCACCAGGGGCATTCCGACGAGGCGGGGGTCGAGGAGCGCCGTGAATCGCCGGATGAACCCGCGCGTCTCGAGCTTCTTGATCCGCTCGTTCACCGACGGCGTCGTGAGGCCCACCGTTTCCGCAATTCTCGCCTGCGAGATCTTGGCGTCCCGCTGGAGGATGTCGAGGATCCGGCGATCGATGTCGTCCATATAAAATTCGGCTTGAGGGTTCGAAACCCGAACTTTATACGGTCGCGAGGCCCGAAGCAACCGGCTTGGGCGGCTGCGTGGTTCAGTCGGCGGGTCCCAGCACCTCGGCCCCCTTCGGGACGACGACGATTCCGCCTTCGGAAACGTGGAAGCGCTTGCGATCCTCCTCGATGTCGAAGCCGATCTCGGTCCGGGGCGGGATCTTCACGCCCCGGTCCACGATGACCCGCCGGAGGCGCGCGTAGCGACCCACATCGACCCCGTCCATCAGAACGCATTCCTCGACGTGCGAAAACGAGTTTATCCGGACCTTCGGAAAAAGGATCGACCGGTGAATCGTTCCGCCCGAGATGATGCAACCGGACGCGACGGTCGAGTCCGTCGCGATGCCGATGCGTTCGGAGACGGCGTCCGCGAACACGAACTTCGCTGGCGGCAGCTGCGACGCGTGGCTCTTGAGCGGCCACTTCGGGTTGTAGAGGTTGAGCGGCGGCGTGACCGAGATCAGGTCCATCGACGCGTCCCAGTAGGAGTCCACGGTGCCGACGTCGCGCCAGTACGGGGCCAGGTCCTCGGAGCCCGGAACCCGGTTCGTCGAGAAGTCGTAGGCATAGAGGCGCCCGCCTCCCGCGAGGAGCGCCGGGATGATCGTCCGGCCGAAGTCGTGGGAGGTGTCCTGAAGGGCGTCGTGCTCGAGAGCCTCGATGAGGACGCCCGCCCGGAAGATGTAGTTGCCCATCGAAGCGAGAGCCATCTCCGGCTGCCCCGGGATGCTGCGGGGCGCGGCGGGTTTCTCCTCGAAGCCGACGATGCGCCCGTCCGCGGCGACCTCGAGGACGCCGAACCGCGAGGCCTCGGCGATCGGCACGGGGATCGCGGCGATCGTGAGGTCGTGGCCGCCTTCCTCGTGGAAGAGGAGCATCGGGTTCACGTCCATCATGTAGATGTGGTCGCCTCCGAAAACGCAGACGTGCTCGGGTTCCTCGTCGAAGATGAGGTCGAGGTTCTGGTAGACCGCGTCCGCCGTGCCGCGGAACCAGTGGGGCCCCCGGCGCATCTGCGCGGGCACGGGATCCACGAACTGGCCGATGTCGAAGCTCAGGCGCCAGGTGCGGATGATGTGCTCGATGAGCGAATTCGACTTGAACTGCGTCATGACCTTGATCTTCGTGAGACCGGAGTTCACGCAGTTGTTGAGCGCGAAGTCGATGATGCGATACCGGCCGCCGAAGGGGACTGCGGGTTTCGCGCGATCCCGCGTGAGCGGAAACAGGCGTTCACCCATCCCGCCGGCGAGCACGATGGAAAGGACGTCGCGATGCTGGAGGATCTTCACGCTGCCGCCGCCATGAGGTGCCGGCGATCGTACCGCGTTCCCCGGGAGTCTCGTGACGCCCCGGCGGTCGGGTATCGTAGGGCAGCATGGCGGCGAGGGATCCTTACGAGGTTCTGGGGATCGAGCGCAAGGCGACGGAGGCCGACGTCAAGAAGGCCTATCGCCGCCTCGCGCGAAAGTTCCACCCCGACGTGAACGCCGGCGACAACGCCGCGAAGAAGAAGTTCCAGGAGATCGCCGCGGCGTACGAGGTCCTGAAGGATCCGAAGCGCCGGAAGCACTTCGACCAGACCGGCGACACCGGAGGATCGCCCGAGCACGCCCCGCCGCCGGGCAGCGGGCCGTTCGGCGGTGGGAGCCCCTTCGGAGGAGCGGGACGCGGCGCCTCTCAGGGCGGCGGGCCGGCGAACTTCCGCTGGTCGGGCGACTTCGGAGACCTTTTCTCCGATCTCTTCTCGGGCTCGCGCTCGGGCGCCGCGAGCGGTTTCGAGGACGCGGACGACGACGCCGCGGCCGAGCTCACGATTCCGTTCCGGGACGCCGTTCTCGGCGGGACGATCGCGATTCAAGTGCGCGCCCCGAAGCGGTGCCCGCGGTGCGGCGGCGCGGGCCGCGTGGGGCATGGTGCGTGTCCTGTCTGCCACGGCGCTGGCGAGGTGGTCTCGAAGGAGCGGCTCAGCGTGCGGATCCCGGCCGGTGTCGCGACGGGCGGGAAGGTGCGCGTGCCAGGCAAGGGCAGGACCGAGAAGGGCGACCTCTACGTCGCGCTCACCGTGATCCCGCACCCGTACTTCGCGCGAGAGGGGGACGACATCGTCGCGGAGGTGCCCGTCACGGTGTCCGAGGCCTATCTCGGCGCCGAGATCGACGTGCCGACGATTCACGGGCCCGTGCGCGCGCGGATCCCCGCGGGCACGGCGGGGGGGCAGCGCTTCCGCCTCAAGGGCTACGGGGTCCGGAGCGGACGCGCGGCCGACGGGGACCACTATTACCGCGTCACGATCGCGATGCCCACCCTGGTCACGGAAGAGGGGCGCGCAATCGCCGAGAAGCTGGCCGCGCTTTATGAGAGCGATCCGCGCGCGAATCTTCCGCGCGGGATCTGAGATCGGAGCGCCCGGGGCGTCTAAGAGGCCCGCTATTCCTTCTCGGACATGTCCCTCACGACCGCGAGCGCGCGATCGACGGGGAAGTCCGGACGGAACGGAATCGTCAGGAACGTGCTGGAGTCGCCGCGGAGGTAGGTGAGACCGTTGCCTGAGCTCCAGTAGTAAGTCGGCGTGCCCGTGGGCGAGATGAACGTTCCCACCGCCACCTGGAAGGGCAGGTCGATTCCTTCCGGCAGCCGGTTGTCCGTGAACGAACGCCCGATGGGGATGTGCCCGCGCGCGAACGACGTGCGCTGGGACAGCGTGAAGTTGTCGGGCGGCACGAGCTTCGGAAGGTCGTCGGGGAACCCGAGGCGGACGACCTGCTGCGTTCGGGTCGCGAGGTTCGCAAACGACACGAGCACGCCGCCGTTCGTCCCGGGATCGCGCTGCAGGCCCGGGTGCATGTACGACGAAAGCGGAAGGCCGAAGTTGTCGGTCGGACCCGCCGCGTTGTTCAGTTCGTTGAGATTCCACGCGACGACGTCGTCCAGCCGGAGGCTGCCGTCTTCGATGAAGACCGCGGCGTAGCGCGCCTGCGACGCCTGGCTCTCTTCCCACCAAACGATCGAGAGGATCGTGCGCGACTTCGTGAACGCGCGGCCGGCGGCGTCGGCGTCGGTGTAGGTCTGCCGGGTCACGACGAGTTGCGGGTTGACGGACACGTAGAGGCCCGGGTTCGGAAGGAAGCGGCCCTCGTCCCACGCTCCGCTCCGATACATCGCGACGTGCACGTCGGCGAAGAAGCCGCGGAACCTCGTGTAGACGACGAAGACGGTTCGGGTCGTCTCGTCGAACTCGATCGACTCGCCGAGCTTGTCGAGCGGGTCGACGGTCCCGCCGACGATTTCGACCATCGGAAGACCTGCGGGGGGCGTCGTGCGGAGCGCGAGGACGCGCAGCCCGGCGTCGGCGGCATTCGCGCCGGTGATGACCTCGCCGTAGGTCGCCGGGAACACCTCGTACAGCGTCCCGTCTTTCGCGAGCACGGCCGACGCCGCCTGCGCCGTGTGTGCGCCCGCCCCCAGGCACACGAAGGCCACGAGGCCGACGAGCGCGAGAGAGAGGCGGCGCGAAGGCGAAGAAGCGAGGCGTTTCACGGCTAGCTCCGAAGATTGATGACGTTGCGGAAGTCGAAGACCTCGAGGTACGTGCGAAGGTTCCGGAACTCCGGATAGAGGCTGGCGAGACGGTCGAAGTAACCGCGCGCGGCTCCTTCGTCGCCTGCCAGGTGGCACGTTTCCCCGAGAAGATAAAGAATGTTCTTTTCGGACGCTGCGGTCTCCCCCGCGGCTTCCGGCTCGGCGAGGCGCTCCATCGCGGCCTCCCCGAAGTAGCGGGCCTCGGCGTAACGGTCGCTCTTGAGATAACCGAAGCAGAGATCGCCCAGCGGAATGATCGAGTACGCGCGCGCGCCGAGGGACTCGAGTGTCTCGAACGACTCGTGCACGAGCGCGAGGCCTTCGGGCACCTGGTCTAGCGCGATCAGGCTGTAGCCGAGGTTGTCCTGGCAGATCGCGCGCCACGCGGACGAGAAGACGCCGGGTGAGACGACGTCCGCCAGGTCGAGGCAGCGCCGGTACGAGGCGGCGGCCTCCACGAACCGGCTGTCGGCCGCGAGGATGCTGCCCGCCTGGTTTTCGGCGGCGCCTTCGAGGAGAGGATCGGAGAGCCCCGAGACGACAGAGCGCGCGCGGGAGTTGTAGCTCGCGGCACGGGCGTAGTTCCGGCGAATCTCGTAAATGCGGGCGGCCGTGTACGCCGCACGGAAAGACGTCCCGGGGTCCAGCGTGCGGAGGAGGACGCACTTGAGCTCGACGAGCTCCTGGTCGGCCGGGCCCAGCTCGGCCGCGGCGGCCGCGCGGCACACGAACATCCAGTCGGCAAAGGCCGGGTCGTCAGTGGCGTTCGCGGCCTCGAGCGCGCGCTCGTACGCCGCGAGCGCGGGCGAGAACTCGCCCTTCTCGAGCAGCGCGAGCGCCTCCTCGCGCGCGGCCTCGGCGGTGGTCCGGAGGGCCTGCGCGGCCTCAGTCATTAGTCA
>JBDTML010000231.1:0-8260 GCA_039934255.1 Acidobacteriota bacterium
CGCGGGCGGCGAAGATGCGCAGGATGACGCCCGCGCGGTCGAGCACCTGCGTCGGCAGCTTCTTGTCGAGATTCCGGGCCTGCGTGGGCGTGAGTTCGTCGTCGAACACCGTCCAGCCGACGTTCTGGGCGCGCGCCGCCTCGGCGATTTCCTCGACCTTGCCCGAGCCGACGTACGTGGCGGGGTCGGGCCCGCGGCGCTCCTGGAGAGCGCGCGCGACGACCCGGCCACCCGCCGTCTCGACGAGGCGCTCCAGCTCGTCGAGCTGGTCCTCGGCCATCTCCTTCGGAATATCGCGCCCGTAGACGCCGACGAGGATGGTGCGATTCGAGTCGGGCTTCTTCTCGGGCGGAGGAGGGGCCTCCTTGCCTTTGTCCTTGTCTGCGCGTCGCGGGCTCACGCCGGGGATGCTAGCGTAGGGACATGAGACGGCGCACGGGCGGCCCCCGGGACCTCGCACTCCTCGGCGAGCGCCTCGAAACCCTGCGACAGGAGTGGCGCTCCCGCCGCCTCGATTCGGACCCGCTCCTCTTCCCGCATCGCTATGCGGACCCGGGCGACCGCGAGGTCGTCGCCTTCCTGTCGGCCTCCCTCGCGTTCGGCCGTGTCGCGTCCATCCAGGCCTCGGTGGCGCGGGTGCTCGAGGTGCTCGGGCCGAATCCGGCGAAGTTCCTGGATGCCTGGGACGAGAGGCCGATCGCAGCGCTTAAGCACTTCGTACATCGGTGGGTCACGGGTAAGGACGTTGAAGATTTTCTTAGAATGGTGAAGAGGGCACGGCACGCGCACGGCTCCCTGGGCGCGCTCTTCGCGGAGGGAGATGGGGACGAGGATTTCTTAGAAGGTGAAGATCGCGGTGGCGCCGCCCCCGCGGACTACGTCGGCGCTCTCTCTTCCTTTCAAAGAAATCTTCTGAATTTCTCCTCTTCTCCGAAGCCAACCTCTCGTGGCCTGCGTTTTCTTCTCCCCTCCCCCTCTGCGGGCTCCGCCTGCAAGCGTTCGCATCTGTTTCTCCGCTGGATGATCCGCGCCGAGGGCTTCGATCTCGGCCTCTGGACGGGCGGGCGTTTCACCCCCGCGCGCCTCTTGCTCCCCATGGACGTCCACGTGCACCGCATCTCGAGCCGGATCGGCCTCACGCGCCGCAAGACCGCGGATCTCGCCGCATCGCGCGAGGCGACGGGCTGGCTGCGCATCCTGAAGCCCGAGGACCCCGTCGCCTACGACTGGCCGCTCTCGCGCCTCGGTATCCTGTCCGAGCCCATGACTCTTCCCACCCGTCCCACCCGGACTCCGGCGCGCGCATGAGCGAAGCAAAGCGTCCCGTCTTCGTCCTCGTGGCCGCGGCCCTCGCGGCCGCCGCCGCCGCGTTCCTCGCGAAGGACGCATTGATCCAGAGCGCCGCGCCGTCGCCCGGCGGCGCGCGGCCCGCCGCGGCGAAACGCACCGTGCCCGATGGGCCCCTCATCGTCCTCGGAAGAGACGGCGCCCGCCGCGATCTCGCCTCGAAGACCGGCAAGGGCCTGATCCTGCACTTCTGGGCGACGTGGTGCGCGCCCTGCCGCGAAGAGATGCCCGATCTCGTGAAATTCGTCCGGGACACGAAGGACGACCCGCGCGTCGAGTTCCTGGCCGTCTCGGTGGACGAGGACTGGAAGGTCGTCGACGGGTGGCTGAAGGAGCATGGAATCGCGGGCCTGCCGGTCGCCCTGGATCCGAAAGGCACGATTGCCGGCCGCTACGGCGCCACCGGGTACCCCGAGACGTTCTTCATCACGCCGTCCGGCGAGATCGTGAAGCAGCTCGTGGGAGCGGCCGACTGGAGCAAGCCGGAAGCCCGCTCCTTCGTCGCGGAATTCAGCCGGGCTTCGTCCGCCGCGTCCACCGCGGCCGGTCGCTGAGCCGCACGACGAACTTCAGTCCCGACCACGTCTCGTCCACGGCGCACACCTTCACGTCCACGAGGCCCAACCCGAGCCCGAACGCCCGGACGTCGTTCTCGACGAGATCGGTCGCCACGCCCGAGGACTTTTTAGGCCAGCACGCCCAGACTGCGCCGTCGGCCGGGATCGCGCCGGCGCCGCGCGGGAAGCCCTCCGCGAGAGCCGCGCGCGAACCCGCGAAGACGAGGACGACGTCGGCCCCGCCTGCAGGCGACTTCACGATCCGTGCTCCGGCGGGCAGTACGCCGAGCACCACGGCAAATCCCTTCGGAGCCGACACGAGCGCGACCCGATGGCCACCCTTGATCCCGAGCTTCTTCGGCAGCGGCGTGCTTGAATAACCGGCCATCGCGGCGGTCCTCCTTCTCAGTTCGAAGCGTCAAGGAGGGAGAGCACGACGTCTCCCCGCGCCGCGCCGGAAGCGGGGACGGTCACCGGTTGCGACTTCTCGCCGAAGAGCTCATGCCAGGCTTTGAGGCGGTACGTGCCGGGCGGAACGCCGGGGAAAGCGTAGCGGCCTTCCGCGTCGGTAACCGCCGCGTACGTCGTGTCGCTCACGAAGAGCCACGCCGTCATCCACGTGTGGATGTCGCATTTCACGCGCACGATGCCCGTCTCGGAAAACGTCTCGGTGAACGTCTGCCCCTTGATCGGGATCGCCTTGTTGAAGATGAGTGCGGAGTTCGCCGTTGCGGCATGCACGTTGTGGAGAACCGGGTCGGAGTTCAGGAAGACCACCGGTGCGCCCTTCGAGACGACCTGCACGTAAGGCGAGAAGAGGCAGTTCTTCTGGTCGAGGCGGAACGGACCTTTCGGCGGCGCGAGACTTTTCGCGCCTTCCAGCCAGACGACCGCGTTCGCGACGCCCCTGTCCTTCGAGAGGACGAGCGATGGCGAAGGCCGGTCGGTTCTGCCACAGATCGCGGCGTCGGCGTTCACGGGGCGGGGGGCGAGCTTCGGGACGGGGCCGGAGAGAGAAATTTTGCCGAAGACCCCGTCACTGGCCTGCGACGCCGGTGCAGAGGCACGGGCGCTTGAGGATTTCTTAGAAGGTGAAGAGGAAGAGGGCGAAGCGCTGCCGGCCGCCCGCGCACCGCCGCCCATACTTCCTTCTAAGAAGAAAAACACCGTAACGACGAGAACCGAGAACGCTCGAAAACGCACAGGTCTCTTCTCAGTGCGAGGCGACGACAGAGGCCGCCGGCTTCTTCGGCGCCGTCAGGAAATCGTTGCCGAGCGACCAGACGTGGTCGCGCAGCGCTTTCGTCACGCGGTCGGGATCGCCGATGTAGGCCTTGGCCTCCGCCTCGGAACCCCAGATCGCGACGAGGTCCTTCTTGAATCCCGCGAACGCCGGAGAATCTAGCGCGGGAGCGAGCGGCGAGATGCGCACTCCTGGCTTGCCGGGGGCGTCGTCCATCTTCGGGAAGTTCGTGGGCATCCGTGTGCCGGGCATCCATTCCTCGGGCCGCATGATCCAGTCCGCGATCCAGTCGTAGCGCAGCCTCTGGTGCGCCGCCGCGAGGATCGGAGCGAGGTCCGCGGCCGCCTTTCCCTCGCGCAGTGCGAGCGCGAACGCGTCCTGCGAGGTCGGGTGGCACTGTGCGCACTTGAGCGCCTCGAACGTCTTCGCACCGGCGGCACGCGAACGCGGGTCGAGGGCCTCGATGCGGCCCTCGAACGGGTAGCGGGCCTTGTCGAGGCCGGCGAAGTACGACGTGAGCGCGTTGATCTGGTCCGTTTTGAAGGGGAAGGTCGGCATCCGGACCTTCAGCCACGGCCGGATCTGGCCGTTGCGCGGGGCGTGCAGGAACGAGAAGAGCCAGTCGCTCTGGACCTTGGCGCCCTCGCCGCGAATGATGGGAGGCGCGAGCGCGAGGTCGATCTTGTTTGCGGTCAGCGCCTCGCGGATCGCGCCGCCCTTGTCCTCGAGGACGTGGCAGCCCTGGCAGTTGTAGTCCTTCACGATGCGGCGACCCGCCTCGACGGTCGCGCGGGGCCCGGCGGTCGCCACCTTGAGCGAGTCGGCCATGTCGTCCTTCTGCATTCCGAGAATGACGGTCTGGGCCGCTTCGATCTCCGCGCCCGAGAGGGAGAACTGGGGCATCTTCGACTTTTCCTGGAACGTCTTCACCTTCTCGCGGTCGAAGGACCGCGGCTGGCCGACCTTCTGCTGGAACCAGTCCGCCCGCGTGTGCGGGAGATGGAGGAAGCCGAAGTCCAGGAGGTGGACCGGCTTGTTGCCCCATTCGGACAGCTCGACCCCGATCGGTTTGGCCTTTTCGAAGCCCGGGATCGCGTGACACGCGTAGCACCCGTAGTGCCCGATGATCTTCTCCCCGACGAACAGGTTCTTTTCCTGCGGCGTCATTTTCGCGACGTCGGCTTTCGCTTCGACGACGGATTTCGTCTGGGTGAGGTAGTCGTAAACGAGCGCGTCGCGCTCCTTTTCGTCGGCCTTCGGGGCGCGAATGCGGGCGAACTCGGGCTGCGCCGGCCGCCCCATGAGATACGCCACGAGATCGGCGATTTCGTCTCCGGTGAGGCGCAGGTTCGGCATGCGCGTCTCCGCGTTGTAGGCGGTCGGGTCCTTCAGCCACGCCGCGAGCCACTCCGGCGTGACCTTCTGGGAGAGCCCGATGAGGTTCGGGCCATGCTGGCGCCAGCCGTCCATCACGTGCCGTTCGGCCCCGACCTCGGAAACGTGACAGCCCTGGCAGCCCACGTTCTCGAACAGCTTCTGGCCGCGCGCCGCGTCGCCTTGGGCCACCGGCGGCCACGCGGCCGTTTTCTGCGACTTCTCGAACAGGTAGGCCGTGACGCCCGCGACCATCGTGTCGGAGAGACGATGGCCGGTCTCTCCCTCGAAGTTCTCGAGGTAGAAGAACCGCGGCATCTTCGTGTTGTTCCGGAAGGCCCGCGGGTTCACGAGCCAGCGCTCCGTCCACTCCGGCGTCGTCTTCGAGGCGACGCGCGCCAGGTTCGGACCGATTCGTGGAAGGTCCTCGAGGCCCTTCATCTTGTGGCAGCTCCAGCAGCCGAGCTGCTCGACGAGCTTCCGGCCCTGGTCGAGCTTCACGGACTTCGGATGCCCCGCGTCCGTCTTGTGGCAGCGGAAGCACCCGGCCTCCACGGCTTTCATGGGATACATGGGCAGGTCGTTGAACCTGTCGACCGCCCAGTCGTACTCCTTCTTCCATCGGCCCGCCTGCGTCTCCTCCATCGCCTCCCGCAGGATGTCGTCGTCGGTCGGGAGCCCTTTTTCGTCGCGCCCCTCGTGAATCTGCGCGGCGAGCTGCTCGTAGCGGCCGTAGTCGTTCGGCATGTGGCCCGCGCGCGTGAAGTCGGTCGCGCGGTCGCGCCCGCCGTGACACGACGTGCAGCCGAACGTCGCGTAGGGATGGGGAGAGTTGGAGTCGACGAAGAGGTCGAGCCGCGGGTGGGTCCTCAGGACGGATTGCGGGTATTTTTCCTTGTCTTCGAAACCCCTCGTCTCGGCGGCGATGTGGCAGGTGACGCAGCGGTCGACGCGCTGGCTCCTCAGGAAGTTGACGTCGTTGTAAAGCCCGTCGAGCTGCACCTGCTGGATCTTGAGGGACGGGGCGAGCATGTCCGCGATGGGCGCGTTGCGCACGAAGTAGAACGCGTCGTTCTGGCGGAGCGTCCGGATCTTCGCCTGGAAACGGTCGTAGTCGGCGTCCAGCTTCGCGAGCGATTCCGCGGCATCTCTTTTCGTCTTCTCGAGCACGGCCAGCTCGGCCTTCGCGGCGTCCATCTGCGCGCGCGCCCCCTGCTCGACGACCGTGCTGCTTTCGTAGGCCTCCTTGAGCCGCTCGTATTCCTTCCGGGCGGAGGCGGTGGAGGCCGACTTAGGGCTCTCCTTCCGGCGCGTCTCGAAGTCGTACCGTGCCGTGTCCATTTCGGCCTTCTGGAAACGGAAATTCTGATCGGCCTCGTACCAGGCGCCCTCGGTTTTCCGAACCTTGTCCTCGGCTTCGGAAACCGCCGTGCGGTTGCGGCGCAGCTCGCGCGCGCCCTCGCGCCTCTGCTCGAGGAACTTCTCTTCGGCCTCGGGGTCGATCTTTTCGGCGGCCGTCCGGAGCGCCGCGCGCGTCTTCTTGCGGTCGTTCTCGACGAACTTCTTCTGCCAGCTCTTCCAGTCGCGCCCGTAGTCCTGCCACGTCATCCACGCGAACGCCGGCAGCACGAGGATCGACGTGATCGCAAAGACCTTCGTCAGCCTCCGGATGTCGTAGTGGTGGTCGATCGGTTCGGGAGGCGGAGCTTTGGCCATGTCAGATGTTGAAAGAAAATTCCTGGATGTTGACGATGTACTTGAGGTTGAAGATCCAGCGGAGATACATCTTGATCGGCACCGCGAACATGATGAGAAACAGATTCACGCCCACGAAGTAGCGCACCATTCCCATCTTCTCGTAGAAGCGCTTGAAGAGAGTCTTGCCGAGGAGCCCCGGCAGCGCGCCCATGTAAAACAGAACGAGGAGGATGCCGGGCAGCTCGCGTTTCAGCCAGAACGCCGGGAGCGCCGTTTTCAGCCACTTGACCCAGAAGATCTCCGAGACGCTCACGTTGTTCAGCGGTACGAGCTTGTTCGGGTCCCAGTACTCGTAGGGTCCGAAGAAGTTCCAGTTCGGACCCCTGAGGAACGTCCCGAGGATGATGAGGACGACCCACAGGATGATGAACCCGAAGCAGAACATGACGATCTCCCACTTCCTCTCGCGGAAGGAGAAATAGCCGTTGCCGCGTGGATTCGTATCGATGTAGGGGATCGCCATCAGGCCGACGATGATGAGCGTGGGAAGGACGACGCCCGCCATCCACGGGTCGAAGTAGACGAGCAGCTCCTGGAGGCCGAGGAAGTACCACGGCGCCTTCGCGGGGTTCGGGGCGGCGCCGGGGTTGGCGGGCTCCTCGAGCGGGGCCTTCAGGACGATCGACCAGACGATCAAGACGATCGAGCACACGATGAGGGAGATGAGCTCGACGTAGACGAGGTCGGGCCAGGAAAAGACCTTCTTGTCGCTGTCTTCCCTCTCGAGCGGCGGGAATCCCTTCGCGAGGCGCGCGTCGTTGAGGTGCGCCTGGTACATCGCGTACCAGAAGAAGAAACCCACGAGGAACAGCATCCCGAGGATCGGGACGTTGTCGGGCATGCTCGCCACGATGCGGAAGTTCGGGTCCGTGAAGCTGAACGCGAACCCGCCGATCAGCGTCGCGAAGAGGAGGACGCCGCCCTTTTTCGTCCAGAGCGGCTTGCAGAACATCGCTCCGACGAGACCCACCATGGAAAGCGTCACCGCGATCGCCGGCGACGCGAGCCAGTTGATGACGTCCTTGAACGCGGTCATCGGTGCGGGGCTCTAGAGCGGTCCCGAAATTCCGCCATCTTTCCTCACCCGCCAGAAGTGGACGGCCATGAGGAACGCGGCGATGAGCGGGATGAAGACGCAGTGAAGGACGTAGAACCTGAGGAGCGCGTTCGCGCCCACGATGCGCCCGCCGAGGAGACCGAAGCGCGCGTCGCTGCCCGCCGTCACGAGGTTCACGCCGTTGAACGCGATCTGCGCGGCGAACGGACCCTCGTAGCCCGCGAGGGGCGTCGCGCGCGCCATGTTCGAACCGACGGTGATCGCCCAGATCGCGAGCTGGTCCCACGGCAGCAGATAACCGGTGAAAGAGAGCAGCAGCGTGAGGACGAGGAGGACGACGCCTACGTTCCAGTTGAACTCGCGCGGCGGCTTGTAGGAGCCCGTCATGAACACACGGAACATGTGGATCCAGACGGTGATGACCATCGCGTGCGCGCCCCAGCGGTGCATCTCGCGCATGATGCCGAAGGGCACCTGCTCCCTGAGGTCGAGCATGTCGCCGTAGGCGTATTCGATCGTGGGCCGGTAATAGAACATGAGGAGCAGGCCCGTGAACGTGAGCACGAGGAACAGGAAGAACGTCATTCCGCCCGCGCACCACGTGTAGCGCATCTTCACGCCCGACTTGCGGGTCTTGACGGGGTGGAGGTGCAGGACGACGTTCCCGAGCACCGCGAGCACGCGCTTGCGGTTCGTGTTCGGAATCCCGACGCGGAAGATGGATTTCCAGACCTGGGTCTCGACGACCCGCTGCTGCAGGCGGCGCCACTTCTGTTCGAGACTCACGGCGCGCCCCTCTTACGTTCTAAGCAAATCTTCTTCTTCTTCATTTTCTCTTCTACGTCGTCTTGATGGAGGCCGCGGGGTCGGTCCACTGGCCCTTCTCGTAGAGGAACTTCCGCGCCTTCTCGATGAAGATCTGTC
>JBDTML010000232.1:0-21452 GCA_039934255.1 Acidobacteriota bacterium
CCGCCGGGAACTCCGGGCCGGGGTCCACGCCGTGCCAGGGGTGGGCCGCGAACTGCGCGGGTACGTCCATGGGTCAAGGTTATCCTGAGCGCGATGGAAGCGCTCTCCGACTCCGATCGCGCCGCGATCGAGTCGCACGGCCTCACCGAGGCGGAGGTCCTTCGGCAGCTCGCGCTCTTCCGCGACCCCCCCGCCCCCCAGCGCCTCGCACGCGCCGCGACGGTGGGCGACGGAGTGCTGAGCCTAGCCGAGCGCGACCACGCGGAGCTTCTCGCGCTGGCGGACGAGGCCGCGCGGACGGGCCGCCTCACGAAGTTCGTGCCGGCGTCGGGCGCGGCGAGCCGGATGTTCGCGTTCCTTCTCGCGGATAGCGCCGAGACCCCGGAGAAGAAAAGATTCTTCGAGAGCGTGGACGCGTTCGCCTTCGCGGGCGACCTCGATCGCCTTGCGGCGACGCCCAAAGGCCTCCTGCCGTTCCACCGGTATCCCGAAGCCGGGCGCACCGCGTTTGAAGAACACCTCTTCGAGGCCGCGGGAACCGTCCGCGACGCCTCCGGCCTCTGCCGCGTCCACTTCACCGTGTCACCCGAGCACCGCAAGGCTTTCGAGGACAAGCTCGCGGAGGTCCGTCCGCGCGTGGAGCGCGAAACGAGCTCGCGCTTTTTGGTCTCCTTCTCGGAACAATCGCCCGCGACGGACACGATCGCGGGCGGCGCGAGCAGCGGCCTGTTCCGCACGGTGTCGGGCGCGCTCCTCTTCCGGCCCGGCGGGCACGGAGCGCTGTTGAAGAACCTCGGCGACGTGGCGCGCGCGGGCGCCGACGTCGTCCTCGTGAAGAACGTCGACAACGTCGTCCCGGACGCACGCCGCGGGCCGACGCTGCTCTGGAAACGGCTCCTGACGGGCCTCCTCGTGCGGCTTGAGCGCGCGAGCCGCCGCGACCGCCCGATCCGGGTCTGCGGCGTCGTGCGCAACGAGGGCGAGCCCGGAGGCGGGCCGTTCTGGGTGGCAGGGCCACGGAGCGAGAGCCTCCAGATCGTCGAGTCGGCCCAGGTGGACCTCGACGACCCGAGCCAGGCCGCGATCTGGAAGACCGCCACCCACTTCAACCCCGTGGACCTCGCGTGCTCCCTCAGAAACGCCGCCGGCGACCCCTTCGACCTCGGCAAATTCGTCGACGAGGATGCCGTTTTCGTCGCCTCGAAGACCCATGACGGAAAGCCGCTCAAAGCCCTGGAAAGGCCTGGGTTATGGAATGGCGCCATGGCTTTCTGGGAGACCGTTTTCGTGGAGGTCCCGAAGGAGACGTTCGCGCCGGTCAAGACGATCCTCGACCTCCTCCGGCCCGAGCACATGCCGCCCCCAGGGGTTTAGCACTAAACAGTCTCCCTGGAGAGAGATACGTAGAGAGGGAGTCTTCTTGACACGCGCAGCCCTCCCGGAGATGTATCCTCGCTGCCCGCCCGAGCGCCCCGCCAATGATTCGCCGAGACGAGCAGAGACCCAGAAAAAAACGCCGGCTGAGGCTTGTCGACGACGAGCCGGCGGCATCCCAGCAAGCCGCCCTCCCGGCTGCCGCCTCTCCCCCGCTCCCTCTTCTGAATCGCGAGCTCTCCTGGCTGGCCTTCAACGAACGAGTGCTCGAGGAGGCCTACGACGAACGCTGGCCCCTCCTCGAACGCCTGAAGTTCCTCGCAATCAGCGAGACGAACCTCGACGAGTTCTTCATGATCCGGGTCTCCGGCCTCCTCGATCAACTCTCCTCGGAGATCGTCGAGCCCACTGACGACGGACTCATTACCGTGGAGGCTCTTGCGAGTGTCCGAGCGGCCGTCCAGCGAATGGAATTGCGGCAGACATCGTGCCTCGTCGGCGACCTCCTGCCGAAGCTCGCCGCGGCCGGAATTTCGATCCTCACCTGGAGCGATCTCAGCGACGCGCAGCGCGACGCGGCCAGCGCCCACTTCCGGCGGAACGTGCTGCCCGTTCTCACCCCGCTCGTCGTCGACCCGGGGCATCCCTTCCCGTTTCTCTCGAACCTCTCCCTGAACCTCGCGGTCGAGGTGAAGAACCCCGAGACGGGCGAGACGAAATTCGCCCGCGTGAAGGTGCCGCAGGCCATGCCGCGCCTCCTGGCGGTGCGCGAGCTCGTCGAGGGCAAGAAGAAGGTCAAGCCCGACAAGGCCGAATTCCTCCTCCTCGAGTCCCTCATCCAGGCGAATCTGGGAGAGCTCTTTCCGGGCCTCGAGATCGCCTCGTCGCACCTCTTCCGCGTGACCCGCGACGCGGACATCGAGATCCAGGAGGACGAGGCCTCCGACCTTCTCGCGACGATCGAGCAGGAGGTCCGGCGCCGGAGATTCGGCGCGGTCGTGCGCCTCGAGGTCGCCCCGAAGACACCCAAAAGGGTGCGGAAGCTCCTCCTGAAGCAGCTCGAGATCACCGAGAACGAGGTCTACGAGGTGGACGGCCCCTTCGGCGCGGGCGACCTCATGTGGCTGACCCGGCTGGACCGGAAAGAGCTGAAGGACCCGCCCTTCTCCCCCGCCGTGCCGGCCGTCTTCAACCAGCCCGACACGTCGGTCTTCGCGGCGATCCGAGCCGGCGACGTGCTTCTTCACCACCCGTACGACTCGTTCTCGCCTGTCGTCGAGATGATCGAGCGCGCCTCGGTCGACTCGAAGACGGTCGCGATCAAGATGACGCTCTACCGCACGAACGCGGACTCGGCCATCCTCCCCGCCCTCATCCGCGCGGCCGAGAACGGCAAGCAGGTCGCGGTCCTCGTCGAGCTGAAGGCGCGCTTCGACGAAGCGAAGAACATCGAGTGGGCGAAGTCGCTCGAACAGGCCGGCGTCCACGTCGTCTACGGCGTCATCGGGCTCAAGACGCACGGCAAGATCGCTCTCGTCGTCCGCCGCGAGAAGGACGAGATTCGCCGCTACGTGCACCTCGGCACCGGCAACTACAACGAGTCGACCGCGCGCGTGTACACGGATTTCGGGCTCATGACGTGCCGGCCCGAATTCGGTGAGGACGCGACGCGGCTCTTCAACGCCCTGACGGGCTTCGCGGGCAGGACGAGCTACGCGCGCCTCGTGACCGCGCCGAAGGACATGCACAAGTCGGTCCTCGAATGGATCGGGCGCGAGACGGCGCACGCGCGCGCCGGCCGCCCCTCGGGGATCAAGGCGAAGATGAACGCCCTCGTCGACCCGAAGGTCATCGCGGCTCTCTACGAGGCCTCGCAGGCGGGGGTGCCAGTGGACCTCATCGTCCGGGGTATCAGCTGCCTGAAGCCCGGCGTGCCTGGCGTCTCGGAGACGATCCGCGTACGGTCCATCGTTGGCCGCTTCCTCGAGCACAGCCGCACATTCGTGTTCGAGAACGGTGGCGACCGGAAGGTGTGGCTCTCCTCGGCCGACTGGATGCCGCGCAACTTCTTCCGCCGTGTGGAGACGGCCTTCCCCGTCGAGGAGCCCGCCCTGGCGCAGCAGGTCGTCGACGTGCTCGACACGATGCTCAAGGACAACGTCCGCGCGCGCGTGTTGAACGAGAGCGGGGGCTACGACCGGCTCCGGCCCGCGGAGGGCGAGGCCCCTATCGACGCGCAGGCGATTTTCGTCGACGACGCGCGCCGGCGGGTTCTCAAGGCCGTGGACGCGTTCGAGCGCCGCGGCGCCGACGCCTTCGAGGCCGGAGAGCGCGACGTGGACGCGGCATCCTGAGCGCACCGCCCGATCGTCCCGTCCCGCGCGGCGAATCGGGTGTCCTGGGAGCACCTGCGGCGTCGCTGATCTTCGCGGCCGTCCTGGCGGCAACCTTTTCCCCGTCGCCGCGGGCTCGCGTTCCTTCTTCTCGTACGACCTCTTCTACGAGCATCTCCCGATCTGGGCCGAGGTTCAGCGCGACGTGGTCGCGGGAGCCTCTCCGTTCTGGCTGGACGGCTTCTACATGGGGCACCCTCTCGCGTTCACGCAGGAGGCCCCGGTCCTCTATCCGCTCACCGTTCCGTTGCTCCTGACGGGCGCTCCCGTCCATCGCCTCGCGGACGTTTTCTCTCTCGCCCACCTCTGGCTCGCAGGCCTGGGAGGTTTTCTCCTCGTCCGCTTTCTCACGAACACTCGTATCGCCCCCCTCTTTGGCGGCCTCGCGTACATGCTCTCGGCTCGAACGCTCCAAAGCGTCATGTGGCCGAACGCGATCGCCGTCGCGGCGCTCATTCCGTTCGTCCTCCTCGGCATCGGCTGGCTCGCCGCGGGGCGGCGCCGCGCCGGGCTCGTCCTGACCTCCCTTTCGGCCGGTCTCGCTCTCCTCGCGGCACGTCCCCACAGCCTCCTGGGAGCGTCCCCGGCTTTCGTGGCGTTCGCCGCCGCACAGCTGTGGGCGGCCGCCGATCGCCGACGATTCCTCCTCGATCTCGGGCTCGCGGCCGCGCTCGCCGCCCTCCTCGGCGCTCCGTCGTTGCTCCCGACCGCTCTTGTCTTTCCCGAGACTTCCCGGTTCGGGGGCCTCGCGGCCGACGCGCGGAACGTCGGGGCGCTGTCGATCGCCGAGCTCGACCAGGTCTTCCTGCCCGTCGACGGTCTCGCGCGCTGGCCCGAGGCGGCGAGCTACCCCGGCGCCGTCACGGCCTTGTTTTTCCTCGCCGGTATCGTCTTTTGCTTCCGCCGCACGCCGGCGTTTCCGTGCGCCGTCTTCCTCGCTCTTTCCGCTGCGGCGGTCGCCGGGTTCGTGTTCGCGTTCGGCGATTCGGGCCCATACCGATTTGTCTCCTCGTGGCCACTCCTTCGCGGCTTCCGCACGCCCGTCCGCTTCCTCGCCTGCTCCGGACTCGCGCTGGCCTTCGGGTCCGCGCTGGCTCTCTCGGCGTTCGAATCCTCGATGCGGCGCGGCCGCGCTCTTGCCGTCGGCGCCACCCTTCTCCTCGCCGTGGACCTAGGCGCTCACACCGTGCGGGCCGCGGGAACAGTGCCTGAAGAGACCTATCGCGCGCGGCCCGCGCTCGCCGGTTACCTCGCCGGGATTCCTCCCGACCCTCTGGGCTTCCCGCGCCGCTTCTGGTCCTTCGGCTACTTCCCCCCGCTGCACCTCCTGTCCGATTCAGAGCGGCCCGCCGCAGCGGGCGCTGACGCGCTCGCGTTCGCGGCCGGGGCGCGCTTCGGACTCGAGGCGGTGCAGGGAGCCGGCCCCCCGCTCGCGCGGACCCAGGAAGCGCTCGAGAGCCGCAGCATTCGGATCGCGCAGCTCGCAGGAGCGTCCCGGACCGTCCTCCGCGGGCCCCGGGACGCAGACGGCGACACCGAGGCGCCACTTCTCGAAGGCGCTCAGGTGGTTCGGATGCCGGGCTCCTTCCCGCGTGCGCTTCTCGTCCACGAGGCGGTCGTCGTCCCCTCTAAGCGCGCTCTCGGCGCCCTTCTCGATCCGTCCTTCGATCCGGCGAGAGCCGCGATTCTCGAGGAGGGATCGGCGTGGTCCACCCCCGGAGCCACCTCCGCGGCGGACGCGGTGACGCTCGTCGAGCGGCGGCCCTCCCACGTCACGTTCTCGACGCGCGCTGCGTCCGGGGCTCTTCTCGTCTTCTTCGACGCTTATGCGGAGGGATGGACCGCAACGGTCGACGGCGTCACGGAACCCGTCCTGCGCACCGACGTGTGCTTCCGAGGCGTGCGCGTGCCCGGCGGCACGCATCGCGTCGTCTTCTCGTACCGTCCCCCCGGGCTGCGCGACGGCCTGCTCCTCGGCCTCCTCGGACTCGTCCTTCTCGCAGCGGCCGCCCGCCGCGGGGACGCAATGGAATCGATCTCGATCCAGGCCCGCGGGTAACGCCTAGCGCTCGACCTCGAAGCTCGGCGGCGGCGTGAGGACGGGCTCCTGAGCGGTCAGGGTCGTCGCGACGACCGGCAGGAGAATGAGGTGCGTGTTCGAGCCGTAAACCAGGTTGATCTCGTAGAAGCCGTGCGGCGAGACGGAGATGAGCATCCCGGGCGCCTGCTTGAGCTCGGCCATCGGGCAGGTCACATAAACCTTCAGCGGGATGTCCATCGGATCCTCCTGTCGCCCTCAAGGATACTCAGGGTCCGGTTTCGTCGCCGAGATCCTCGTCGTCCTCGCCGACGGGCTCACCGTGGTACTCCTTGAGCTTCCTCTGGAGCGTGCGCAGGCCGATGCCGAGCGATTCCGCGGCGCGGCGGCGGTTGCCGCCCGTGACCTGCAGGGCCGTGAGGATGGCCTCGCGCTCGATCTCGGCCATCGTCTTGCCGACGAGCGTCGCGACGGACTCGGGCGCGGGTTCTTCCGGTGCCGCAGCCGCTTCGGCCGCTTCGTCCGCGGCTACGGGCACGGAAACGGGAACGGGCCGGACCGCCGGCCATTCGCCCGAGCGGGGCTTCGCGACTGAGGGAGTTCCCGCCAGCGAAGACGCCGCGCGTCCGCGCACCGCCGCCGGAAGGTCGGCGGCATCGATGCGCGTGCCGGCGGCGAAGAGGACGGCGCTCTCGAGAACGTTCTTGAGCTCGCGCACGTTGCCCGGCCAGCCGTACCCGACGAGGGCGGCGAGGGCCGTGGGCGTCACCCCGGTCACGTTCCTGCCGTGCTCTTTCGCGAAGAGGTCGCGGAAGCGCTCGACGAGGAGAGGGATGTCGTCCTTCCTCTCGCGGAGCGGCGGAATCTCGATCGTGACGACGGACAGGCGGTAGTAGAGATCCTGCCGGAAGCGCCCCGTCTCGATTTCGGCGCGCAGGTCGCGGTTCGTGGCCGCCACGAGCCGGAAGTCCACCTCGCGGCTCTCGTTGCCGCCTACGGGCGTGACGCGCTTTTCCTCGAGGACGCGCAGAAACTTGACCTGGAGGTCGGGCGGCATCTCGGAAACCTCGTCGAGGAACAGCGTGCCGCCGTGGGCCTGCTCGATGCGGCCGACGCGCTTCACGAGCGCGCCCGTGAAGGCCCCGCGTTCGTGGCCGAAGAGCTCGGACTCGATGATCTCGCGGGGGATGGCGCCGCAGTTCAGGGCGACGAACGCGCGCCCCCTCCGCGGCGAGTTGTGGTGGAGCGCGTTCGCGACGAGCTCCTTGCCCGTGCCGGACTCGCCGACGACGAGGACCGTCGTCTTCGCGGGCGCGACGACGCGGAGGCGCGCGAAGAGCTCCTCCATGGGCTTGCTGATCCCGAGGATCGCCTCGAAACCGAAGCGCTTGTCCAGGCGCTCGCGGAGATCCTTGATCTCGCCGGCCTGCCGGGAACGCCTGAGCGCGGCCTCGGCCCGGAGGCGGAGGTCGTCCTTCGCGAGCGGCTTGGCCACGTAGTCGACCGTCCCCAGCGTGCGCGCCGAGAGCAGCGTCTCGACGTCGCCGTGCGCCGTCACGAGAAGGACCGACACGTCGGGCCGTGCCGCGGCGAGGTCGGCCGCGAGATCCAGTCCGCTCTTGCCCGGCATCTTGAGATCGGTCACGACGAGAGCGACCGAGGGATCCTCGATCGCGCGCTCGAGCGCGGAATCCGCGTCCGCGAACTCCTCCACGCGCCGGCCGTCCGTCTGGAGCGTCAGGGCCATCGCCTTCCGGCTGCCCGCGTCGTCGTCCACGACGAGGATGAGCGGCGCCTCCGCGCCCGCGAGCGCGCTCAAGAACGCTCTCCGAGAGCCCGCTCCAGGTCGTCCTCGGTCCACACGGCGACCCCGAGGGCCTTCGCCTTGTCGAGCTTGCTCCCCGGCTCGTCGCCGGCGATGACCGCCGTCGTCTTCTTCGACACGCTTCCACTCACCTTTCCACCCGCCGACTCGATGGCGGCCGCTGCCTCGTCGCGGGTGCGCCTCGGGAGCGTGCCCGTGAGGACGTAGACGCCCCCGGACAGGCTTCCCCCTGCCCCGGACACCGGTCCGTGCTCCGTCATACGGACGCCGGCGTGCCGGAGTTTCGCGAGGAGAGCGCGATTGGGCGGGTGGACGAACCATCCGAGAATGCCCCGCGCCGTTTCGGGGCCAATTTCGGGAACCGACGTCAGTGCGTCCTCGCCGGCGTCCGCGAGCGCGTCCATCGAGAGAAAGCGGCGTGCGAGGAGCTTGGCCGTCTTCTCTCCGACCTGGCGAATTCCGAGGCCGTAGAGCACGCGAGACAAACCGGCGTCCCGGGACTTTTCGATCTCTGCGATCACGTTCTGCGCGGACTTCTCCCCCCACCTCTCGAGGGGAGCCAGCTGATCCGCGGCGAGGGCATAAAGCGAAGTGACGTCCTCCAGGAGGCCCGCTTCCCGCAGCTGCTCGATGCGCTCGTCGCCGAGGCCCTCGACGTCCATCGCGCGCCGCGACACGAAGTGCCGGATCCGCTCGGAAACCTGGGCGGGGCAGGAGGCGTTCACGCAGCGGATCGCGACCTCGCCTTCCTGGCGCTCCACTTTCTCGCCGCAGACCGGACACCGCTCCGGCATCTCGAAGGGAAGGGCTCCCTTCGGCCGTTTCTCGACGAGGACGCGGTTCACGCGGGGGATGACGTCGCCCGCCTTCTCGACGGCCACCGTGTCGCCCACCCGTACGTCCTTTCGCGCGAGGTCCTCGTGATTGTGAAGGGTCGCCCGCTTCACGGTGGTGCCCGCGAGGAGGACCGGCTTGAAGTCCGCGACGGGCGTGAGGACGCCGGTCCGCCCGACCGACACGAAGATCCGCTCGACGATCGTCGTCGCCTCCTCGGGCGGGAACTTGTACGCGATCGCCCACCGAGGGAACTTCGCGGTCTGGCCGAGGCGCTTCTGGTCGGCGAAGGCGTTCACCTTCACGACGACGCCGTCCGTCTCGAACGGAAGCTCGTGGCGCTTCGTTCTCCATGCTTCGAGAAACGCGAGGATCCCGTCCACGTCGGAGACGACTGCGCGATGGGAATTCACGGGAAAAGAGATTTCTTCGAGTGTGAAGAGCGTTTCGGTCTGTTTCTGCGGCTCCCCGGGGCCTTCCCATCTTGCGATGGCGTAGAGGAAGGCGGAGAGGCGGCGGGAGGCCGTGATCTTCGGGTCGAGGAGGCGCAGCGAGCCCGCCGCCGAGTTGCGGGGATTCGCAAACAGCGGCTCACCCACCGCCTCGCGCTTCTCGTTCAACGCCGCGAACGACTTCTTCGACATGTAGACCTCACCGCGCACCTCGAGCCCGGCGGGAATATTCACGTTCAAAGAAATCTTCCGCGTCGCGCCGACGGCGTGCAGAACCGTCGGCACCGCCTGGATGGTCCGAACGTTGGGAGTGACGTCCTCCCCGGTTGTCCCGTCTCCCCGAGTCGCGGCGCGAACGAGGACCCCCGTCTCGTACACGAGCGAGACGGAGAGCCCGTCGATCTTCAATTCGCAGACGAACTCCGGCATACGCCCGAGACGGCCCTCCACGCGGTCCACCCAGGCCTTCAGCTCTTCCGGCGAGTTGGCGTTGTCGAGCGAAAGCAGCGGGATCTCGTGGCGGACGTTCGGGAGCTCGCCCACCGGGCGTCCCCCGACACGCTGTGTCGGGGAGTCCGGCGTCACGAGGTCCGGATGCGCGCTTTCGAGCTGGATCAGCTCCCGGAGCAGCGCGTCGTATTCGGCATCCGAGATCTCGGGCCGATCCTCCGTGTAGTAGAGGCGCGCGTGGTGCGCGATCTTCTCCCGGAGCTCTGCCGCACGAACCCCCGGCGCCTTCGTCTTCGCCACGCCCCGATTCTAGGCGGGCGGACACCGCGGGCGCCCTGCTAGCATCTCCGATCGTGATCCGCCTCTCGGCCGCGCGCTTCGCGGCTCTCGCCGTGCCCGCATTCCTCCTCGCCGCGGCGCGTCTCGACGCAGGCACGCGCGTCCCGGCCGTCGCCTCGTACACGATCGAGGCGCACGTGAACGCCGAGCACGGCATCACGGGGAAGGAAACGGTTCGGTTCACGAACCGCACCCGTTTCTCGTTCGACGACCTCAGGCTCCACCTCTACCTGAACGCCTGGAGGAACGACCGCTCGACGTGGCTCACCGAGCAGGCGCGCGGTGCCGGGCGGAACGAGCGCGGCATGCGCGCGAAGGACGCGAGCCGGTGGGGGTTCACGGAGATCCACCGCCTCAGCCTCGAGGACGGCACCGACCTGACCTCCGCGCTTACGTACGTCTCACCCGACGACGGAAATCCGGAGGATCGGACGCTCGTTTCCGTCGCGCTGCCGAGGCCCGTCGCGCCGGGCGAGACGCTCGTCTTCAAGATCGACTGGGAAGGCAGGTTTCCCCGAGCCGTCGCGCGCACCGGTTGGAAGGACGACTACCTGCTCGGAGCGCAGTGGTTCCCGAAGCTCGGCGTGGCGACCGACCGCGGCTGGAATGCGCACCAGTTCCACGCCGCGACCGAGTTCTTCGCCGACTTCGGCGACTACGACGTCACGCTCACGCTTCCGAAGGCCGTGAAGGGGCGCGTCGGCGCGACGGGCGTCCTCAAGGACGAAGGCGACTTCCCGGGCGATCTCGTGCGCGTGCATTTCACCGCCGAGGACGTGCACGACTTCGCGTTCACGGCCTGCCCGCGCTTCGAGGTCGTGCGCGACACGTTCACCGCGCCCGGACTCCCGAACGTCGACATCCTGCTTCTTCTGCAACCCGATCACCGCCCGGTCCGGGACCGCTACCTCAAGGCCGTCAAGGCGGGTCTCGCGGATTACGGGAGACGCTATCTGCCGTATCCCTACCCCACCGTCACCGTGGTGGACCCGCCCTGGGGCAGCCACACCGAGGGCATGGAGTACCCGACGCTCTTCGTCGGCGGCGCCCGCGAGCTCGCGCCCCGGGCCGCGCATTCCCCCGAAAGCGTGACGGTCCACGAGTTCGGGCACCAGGTGTTCCAGGGGATCCTCGCCTCCAACGAGGTCGAGGAGGCGCACCTCGACGAAGGCTTCAACACCTACGCGACGCTCAAGACCCTGAAGGCGGCGTTCGGCGATCCGTCGCTCGTGGTCCGTTTCTTCGGCCTCCCCGTCGTGTTCCCGGCCGTCGTCGTCCCGTATCCCGAGGCCACGAACGAGCGCTTCCACCGTTGGACGCAGTCCTCGCGGTCGGACGCCACGGACGTGCCGACCTTCCGTCAGCTCGACGGCGGCACCGTGCGCGTGAACGCCTACAACCGCACGGCCCTCCTTCTCGCCTCCGCCGAGCGCACGTTCGGCGCCGAGACGTGGGGGCGGGTCATGAAGACGTACGCGACCCGCTGGACGTTCAAGCACCCCGCATCGGCTGACTTCGTCGCGGTGGTCCGAGAGATCGCGGGTGAAGCGGCCGCGAACGCCGTCGCCGGAATCTGGGCCGCGGCAGGTCCCGTGGACTACGCCGTCACGTCGGCCTCCACGCGCCGCGCGCGCGGCCCGAGCGGGTACACGGGCGAGGGCGAGGCTCGCTCGCTCGCGACGCCCGCGGACGATGCGGGCGGATGGGAGTCGCTGGCCGTGGTGCAGCAGCTCGGCGAGGCGACGTGGCCGGTCGAGGTCGAGCTTCGCTTCGAGGGCGGGGCGAAGATGCGCCGCCCCTGGGTCTCGGACTCTCGCTGGATTCGCTACCACACGACGGGGCCGAAGCTCCTTTCCGTGGAGGTGGATCCGGACCACAAGTGCCTCCTCGACGCGAACCCGCTCAACAACGGACGCCTCACCGATGTCGTCCCCGCCGCGTCGCGCCGCTGGGCCGCGCGCCTCCGCTTCTGGGCGCAGAACGCGCTCGAGTTCTTCTCGCTCCTCGGCTTCGCGGGGCTCCCGTGAAGCGCGATTCGATCCTCGTCCTCGCGGCCCGCGGACTCTTCTCGGCGCTCGAGACCTGGAAGGCGATCCTGCTCTTCCTCGTCCTGAATGCCGTCCTCGCGGCGGCCTTCATGCATCCGCTCGCCTCCGCGCTCCACCAGACGCTCGACAAGAGCCCGTGGGCCGAGCGGCTCGGCGCGAGCGATGCGGACCTCCACACCTTCTTCACGGCGTTCACGCGGACGCGGCCCGACGTCCTCGGCGACTTCGAGAAGTGGGACGAGGTCATCACGGGAGAAGCCGGCGAACGCCGCTCCGTCGTGAAGGCGGCGCCGCTTTCGGGTTTCTTCGGCACGGCCGGCCTCTCGGGCTCCGCGGTCGCCTACGCGGCGCTCGCGGCCCTCCTCGCGGCGCTCTTCTCCGGCGGATTCGCCGGGCGATTCGGTGCCGGGCGCGACCGAGGGAGCCTCTCCGCGTTCGGAGCGGACGCCGCGCGCTTCGCGGTCCCGTCGCTCCTGTTCGGGGCGATGTCTCTCGCGGGGATCCTCGCGGCCTATCGATGGATCTATTCCGCACCTGGCACTTGGTACGACGCGGAGGAGCTCCGGTACGAGTGGGAGGCCACGGGGCTCCTTCTCTTGCGCCTCGGAGCGTTTCTTCTGGTCGCGGCCTATCTGCGGCTCGTCGTCACCTACGCGCGTGCGGCGATGGGACAGGGCGCAGCGAATCCCTTCGAGGCCCTCATGAGCGGCTTCGGATTCGTACTCGGCCGTCCGGCGCGCACGCTCGCGATCGAAATCCTCTTCGGCATTCTCGGCGTCCTTCCCCTCGTCGTCTGGGCCCTCATCGGCCCCGTCTGGAAAGGCGTCGACGCCGCGGAGCTCGCGCTCGTCCTCGCCGGCCAGCAGCTCGTCGTTCTCCTTCGGATCGTCACGCGTGCCGGCCACCTCGGCGCGGCCTCGGCGTATCTGCAGCGCTCGAGGGAGCCCGTGTCTCCGGCGCCGGCGCCCGCGGCTCGGGTATCGCCGGAGCTCTCCAGCCCGACGTCCGCAGGCGAGTCCACCGCCGCCACCGCCACGACCACGCCGTGACGTCCCTGCAACTTCGCTCGAGGACGCCCGACGCGTGGGCGGCGCACGTCATGGCGAAGGAGAATTTGCCCGCGTTCGTGGCCGATCACGCCGTGTGCGAGCTGCAGGCCTCGGTTTACGCCCTCTCTCTCGTCGGCGCGTATCCCCGAAACGCGCCGCTCGTCGACCGGCTCTCCGCGCTCGCGGCCGAGGAGCTGCGGCACTTTCGCAAGGTGTCGCGCGAGGCGCGCCGCCTCGGGGCGCCCATGAAAACCACACGGCGCAACTTCTACGTCGCCGAGCTTCGCGCGGCCTGCCGAAAGGACCGCGAGCCCGAGAGAGGCCTCGACCTCCTCCTCGTCGCGGCGCTCATCGAAGCGCGCAGCCACGAGCGGTTCGAGCGCCTCCTCGGCCACGTCGCCGACGCGCGCCTCGCGAAAATCTACGTCGAGCTGGCCGAAGCCGAGGCCCGGCACGGCCCGATCTACCTCGACCTCGCGATCGCCCACGCGGGCGAGGAGGCGGCGAAAAGCCGGCTCGACGAGCTCCTCGACGTGGAGGCCCGCGCCCTCGCCCTCCCGCCGAGAGCCGAGATCGCGGTCCACGGCGCGGCGTAAGTCGTGGCCCTGCGCCTCTTCCTCGCGGCACTCGCCCTCCTTGTCCTGAGTGCGCACTTCCTGCGCGCGGAGAGTCTTGCGCTGTCGGCCACGGCCCTCGCCGCCAACCTTCTCCTGTTCGTGCGGCGTCCGTGGGCGGCGCGAATCGTTCAAGGCGCTCTCGCTCTCGGAGTCCTCGAGTGGACTCGCACACTCGTGCTTCTCGCCAACGAGCGCCGCGCGGCAGGCGCGCCGTACCTCCGCATGACCTTGATCCTCGCGGGCGTTGCCATCCTCACGGCCCTCTCTCTCCTCGCATTCCGATCGCCGAAGGTGAAGGAACGCTTCCGTCTTCCCTGAGAGCCCGCTGTCAGGCGAAGAGGACGCAGCGCATCGAGAGAGAGCCGAGATCGAATCCCGTGAGCGGGAAGCTCACGGCGTCCTCTTCGCCCGCCGCACCCACGGCGTAGAGGATAGGCAGCCAGTGCTCGGCCGTCGGGTGGGCCCGCCTTCCGTCGGCCGTTTCGAGGGCGCTCACGAGCCACGCCTCGTCGCGCGCCGCGAGGGCCCGCGCGGCGTCGGCGTCGAAGCGCGTTGCCCAGTCCGGCGTCGAGGCGTCGCCGCGGCGCATGCGCGCAAACGCGTCCCGGAGGTCGTGGGTGAGGTTCCCGCTCCCGATAATCAGCACGCCCTCGTCGCGCAGCGGAAGGAGTGCGCGACCGAGCGCGAGATGCTCGCCCGCCGCGAGACGGACGTCGAGCGAGAGCTGCGCGACGGGGACGTCCGCGGCCGGGAACATCCGGTGGAGGACGGACCACGTCCCGTGGTCGAGCCCGCGGCCGTCCGTCGCGGAACCGCCCGTCAGAGCCGCCGCACGCCTGGCGAGGGCCGGCTCGCCCGGAGCCGGATAGCGCATGGCGAAGAGCTCCGGGGGGAACCCGCCGAAGTCGTGAATGGTCGGCGGCGGGTCGTCGAGGGTCGTGAACGTGCCGTCAGACTCCCAATGCGCCGACACGGCGAGAATGGCCCGGGGCCGCGGGACGAGGGCCGCGAGCGCCGCGTGTCCGCGGCTCCAGACGTTGTCCTCGATCGCATTCATGGGTGAACCGTGACCAACGAAGAGAACCGGATGGCGGGCCAGCGTGAACCTCCTACCGCGCCACGTCGACGGGGCCGGCCCGAGCGGTCTGACTCCAGCGCGACGACGGAAACCCCGCGAAGAGGAATGTGCCGTCCGCCGCGTAGCGGACGATGTACGTGAACGGGTCGACCTCGCTCGACAGATAACCGAACCGGACGTCCCGGACGAGGACCTCCACGCCGCCGCCCTTCGCCTCCTCGCGCGCCGCCGGAAAGCGGGCGAAGCGGCCGAACACGCCGGCGACGCCACTGTCGAGGGCGCGCGCCGCGAACGGGCCGTTCGCCTTCTCGATCGCGCGGGGCGCGAGGTCGTCGCGCGAACGGTAGACGGCGCCCAGGTGGCGGAATAGATTCAGGAACCCGCTCCGGAACCCCGTGCGCGCGAGCTCCTCGGCGTCGGGCGGGCGCGCGCCCTCCCGCCCGCTCTTGGCCAGATCCACGAACGCGGCCGTCACGGCAGATCCGTCGTCCGAGATGAGCAGCCAGCGGTCGGGCGATCCCGGCTGAGGAATTGCTGCCCGGCGCGCAATCGCGGTTCCGAGGGCGTCTGCCAGGCGAAGGGCCTCTCCATGGCGAACCGCGCACAGACCCACATAGGCGGTTGCCGCGAGGAGACCCGCGCGTGCCGCGGCGCGCGAGCGTGTGAGAGAGCGCCTCGAGACGAGACGGACACCGACGAGGCCGAGCGCGAGGACTCCCGACAGCGCCGCATCGAGGATGAACGTCCAGTCCAGCGTGTACCGCGTCCACGAAAGCGGCGACAGGAACATCGTGCCCCACGACGTGATCCAGTCCATGAGGATGTGGGACACGAGGCCCAGCGCGACGATCGCGCCGAGGCGCCGCACGGCCGTGCGGCGAGCCTGAGACCCGGGCGGTCCGAGGGAGGGCGATAGCCGAAGTGCCGCGAGGGCCGTGAGCACGAGAATCCAGGCCGGAAGCGTCACGAATGAATGCGTCAGAGCGCGGTGCTGCGTGATGTAGAACTCGGCAGAGAACGGCGACACGAACACGTCGGCGTCGGGGAACATGGCCGCGGCGAAGCCGGCCCACGCCTCGCGCCTCGCGAGCGTGCGGTCGAGGCCTTCGTCTCCCGTGGACGGGAGCGAGCGGGCCAGAAGAGCGCCCGCGAGGCCGTGTGTCAGCGTATCCATGGGCGCGCGACTTTAACCCGGAGGCTTCCGCTTCCTCTCCGCTATCCTCCCGCCGGTGACGTGCCGGGTCCTGCTCACGCGTACCGCCCTCTTGACCGCGCTCGCCCTCGCGCGGGCGCTCCCCGGGCAGGACGTGCCCGCGCCCGACCCGCTCGCCGCGCCGCGCGTAAAGCGGGAGGTCGCCGTCGTGGCGACGCGTCTCGACGAGGTGCCGGCCTCCGCGACCATTCGCATCGTCACGCGCGAGGAGATCGCCACGATGCCGGGAGCTCGAACGCTGCCCGACGTGCTCCGGACGATTCTCGGACTCGACGTGAGGCGACGGGGCGTCAACGGCAACCAGGCGGATATCGGGATCCGGGGCTCGGACTTCAACGGCACGCTCCTCCTCGTCGACGGGCAGCCCGCGACGGATCCCCAGAGCGGGCACCTCTCGGCCGACTTCGACGTGCCGCTCTACGCCGTCGAACGGATCGAGGTCCTGTCGAGCGGGGGCTCCTCGCTCTGGGGCTCGAACGCGATCGGCGGCGTCGTGAACATCGTCACGCGCGGGGCCGACATGCGCCGCACGAACATGCAGCTCGAGGCCCGTTACGGGCACGGAAGCAATTCTCTCGACATCGGCGGAATTCGCACCGCGATGCGCGAGGGCGAGTCTTTCTCGACGGCCGTCGACTGGTCGCGGATCGAGAGCTCGGGATTCCGCGACGACACGGAATCCGCCACCGGCCTCCTCCGCGTCTCCGGGCGCTGGAACTCGGGGCTGGGCCCGGTCACGCTCGGTCTCGGTTATGCGAACCGGAACTACGGCGCGTACGCCGCCTACGGGACCACCTATCCGAATCAGCAGGAATCGACGCGTACGCGCACGGCCACGCTTTCGTCCACGCTCGCAGTCGGCGCATGGACGCTGATGCCGTCCTTCTACGTTCGGGCCCATCACGACGACTTCGTTCTCGAAAGAACGAACCCGGCGTTCTACGAGAACATCCACGACACGCTCAGCGGACTGTTTCGTACCGCGGCGCGGCACGCGCTCTTCGGCGGCGCGCTGGCGTTCGGCGTGGAAGCCGGCCGCGAGACGATCGCGTCCACGAATCTCGGGAGTCACGGCCGGAATCGGGGCGCGGTCTTCGCCGAGTTCGCGCACCCCTGGAGCGCCGGAGACGCGGCGGCCGCCGGAGTCCGCGCCGGCCTGCGCGCCGATGCTTACGAGGGCTACGGGGCGCACCTCTCGCCCTACGTGGGTGTCTTTCACGAGGTGCTTCCCCGCCTGACGCTTCGCGCCTCTTACGGCACGAGCTTTCGCGTCCCTTCGTTCACGGAGCTCTATTACATCGACCCCCAGAACGTCGGCAACCCCGACCTGCGCCCCGAGACGGCCTCGAACGTCGAGGTGGGCGTCTCGATTCTCACCGGCGCGCTCACGCTCGACGCGGCCTGGTTCCACCGGGATGCGACCGACATCGTCGATTTCGTGCGCTCGTCGGGAAGCGAGCCCTGGCGAGCCCGGAACGTGCGCGACGCCGTGACGGACGGCGTCGAGGCCTCCCTCGAGTGGTCGCGGCAGCGGCCGGCGTTCCTGACGCAATTTCGTGTCCAGACGGCGTACACGTTCACGGACCTCGCGAACCTCTCGGCGGCGGCCGGCGGCGCGACGCAGGGGAAGTACGTGCTCGACCCCCAGCACGTGAAATGGGACGTGGCCGCCGGATTCGCCCTCCCGCTCCGGCTCGAATTGACCTCGCGCCTCACCTACTTCTCGCGCCCGAGCTTCGAAGACGGCGTGTGGCTCGTCTCGACTCGACTCTCGTTGCAGGCCTTTCAGGGGCGAATCCTCGAGTTCTTCCTGGACGGCGAGAACCTCGGCAACGTGCGTTACGAAGAGGTCGCTGGCGTCCCGCTGCCAGGCCGGACCCTCTTCGGCGGGTTCAACCTGACCTGGTGACGCGCTAAACTCGGTCGCGAGCTTCTCCCCGAGCCGCACTCATGCCGACGATTCTTCTTCTCGACGGTGCCCGCAAGCGCTTGCCCCACGAGCCGAAATGGCTCTCCCGGAGCGACTGGTCGCTTCGGGACGCCGCCACGGCGGAAGAGGCCCTGCGTGCCGTCGCCTCCCATCCTCCGGCACTCGTCATCGTGGACTTCGAGTGGAATCCCGAGACCGCGCTGGAGGCCATTCGCGCCCTGCGCGCCGATCCCGTGGGCCGCGAGATCCCTCTCCTCGTCCTGGCGCCGCCGCACCGCGCCGACGAGGCCCGCCGCGCCGGCGCCGGTCACGTCTTCACCGCCGAGGCGCCGCCGGAGGCCGTGCTGGCCGAGGTCGAGCGCCTCCTCGACCTGCTCGAGCGTGCCGCTCCGCGCGTGGGCGTCGACACCCCCCTTGCGTTCTGGCGCGACGGGCGACCCGCGGAGGGGCGCCTGACCGACATCTCCTCGTCGGGGTTCTTCACGGCCACGAGCGACCCTCAACCCGTCGGCGCGCGCCTCGAGATCAGCTTCCGGCTCCCCCACGACCGGACGGGAAAAGTCGTGACGGGCGAGGTGATCGTCGTCCGGCGCGCGGAGTCCCCGGAGCCCGGCTTCGGCGCCCGCTTCTTCCGCCTCCCGCAGAACGCGAGCCGCCTCATCGACGAATACCTCGATCCACGCGCGCGGAAGGGCGGCTCGAACTAGCGAGCCGACAGATCGTAGAGGCGGATGCCCACGCGGTCGGCGTAGTCGTGAATGCGCGGCTCGCGGTAGAACTCGCCGAAATAGACGGCCACGAGTCCCGCGTTCGCGATGAGCTTGAAGCAGTTCCAGCAGGGCGAGGCCGTCGTGTAGATCTCGCCCCCCTCGATGCGGACGCCGTTCAGCGCCGCCTGAAGGATCGCGTTCGCCTCGGCGTGGACGGTGGCGATGCAGTGGCCGTCCTCCATGAGGCAACCCGCCTCGTCGCAGTGCGGCAGACCGCGCAGCGAGCCGTTGTATCCCGTGGAGAGGAGCCGCTTGTCGCGCACGATCACGGCGCCGACGTGCTTGCGCGGGCACGTCGCCCGGCTCGCCACTTCCCCGGCGATGTTCATGAAATAGCGATGCCAGTCGACGCGTTCGATCATGCGCGCTACCAGCCTACCGGCTTTCCCTTGTTCTGCTCGTCCAGCCACCTCTGGAGCGGCGCGAAATAGTCGCGAATCGCGGACGCGTCCATCTGCTTCTGTCCCGTCAGGGTCTGGAGGGCTTCGGGCCAGGGGCGGCTCGCGCCCATCGTCAGGGTCGCGTTCAGCCGGTCCCCCGCTGCCTTGTTCCCGTAGATCGAGCAGCGGTTCAACGGGCCTTTGCAGCCGGCCGTTCCAGCGAGCGCGCGGTGGAACTGGAACTGCAGGATGTCCGCGAGGAAATAGCGCATGTAGGGCGTGCTCCCCGCGACGTGGAACTTCGCGCCCGGGTCGAAGTCCTGCTCGCTCCGAAGGGCGGGGGCCGCGATGCCCTGGTATTTCTTCCGAAGCTCCCACCATGCTTCGTTGTATTTTTCCGGCGGGATCTGGCCCGAGAAAACCTTCCAGCGCCACTGGTCGATCACGAGTGCAAAGGGAAGGAAGGCGATCTTTTCGAGCGCCTTGTCGAGGAGCAGGCCGATGTCCTTCGTCGTGTCCGGCGCCTTGTCGAGAAGGCCGAGCTTGACGAGGTACTCGGGGGTGACCGAGAGCGCGATCGTGTCGCCGACGGCTTCGTGGAAGCCGTCGTTGGCGCTGTCGCGGAAGAGGAAGGGCTGCTGGTTGTACGCGCGCTGGTAGAAGTTGTGACCCAGCTCGTGATGGACCGTGTTGAAGTCCTCGGCGGTGATGTCGATGCACATCTTGATGCGGAGGTCGTTCTCCTGGTCCACGTCCCAGGCGCTCGCGTGGCACACGACCTCCCGGTCCCGCGGCTTCACGAAGAGGGAGCGCTTCCAGAACGTCTCTGGCAGCGGCGCGAACCCGAGGGATGTGAAGAAGCCCTCGCCATACTTCACCATCTGCTGGTCGTTCGTCTTCCGGTCCTTCAGGATCCGCGTGAGGTCGTAGCCGGCGTCGGCGCCCGCCGGCGCGACGAGCGGATAGATGTTTCCCCACTCCTGCGCCCACATGTTGCCGAGGAGATGGGCCGGGATCGGCCCGTTCGCCGGGACGCGGTCGCCGTATTTCTCGCGCAGCTTCGTCCGCACGTAGGCGTGGAGCGAGAGATAGAGCGGCTTCACCTGCTCCCAGATGCGGTCCAGCTCCTCGGCGAACGCGTCCGGAGGCATGTCGTACTTCGAGCGCCACATGGCGCCGGTGTCGGCGAAGCCGAGCTCCTTCGCGCCCTTGTTCGCGAGCGCGACGTACGTGACGAAGTCCTTTCGCATCGGCCGCGAGATCGAGTGCCAGCCCGTCCAGGCGTCGAGGAGCTCGTCGTAGTCGCGGCTCCCCGCGAGGACCTTCGAGAGGGTGCCGAGGTCGCGGCACTCTTCCTTCCCGTCCTTGCCGGGACGGCAGGACCTCGCCATTCCGTAGAGACCTTCCATCGAGGACGCGATGCGCGTCAGCTGCTCGCTGTCCTTCGGATCAGACGGCGTCGCGAGCGTGAGGGAGTTCTTCAGGAGCTTCATCTTGCGGGCGAGCTCGGGCGGGAGCGCGAGCGCGTCGAACCGCACGGCCTGCTTGGCGAACGCCACGGCGGCGTTGATCGCGCGTTCGTTGGCCTTCGCCGCGAGGATCTCCGTGTCCTCGGTGATGAAGTTGATCTTGACCCAGTCGGCGCGCCCCGATTCGACGGAGAGCTCCAGCAGGCGCTGCTCGGCGTTTCGGATGAATGCCTCGGCCTCTCCGATCGTCGGCGCCACGGTCGGCGCGGGGACAGGCTGGGCGGGGGCGGTGAGCGCGAACACGAGGGACGCAAAAACGCTTGCGAATCGGCTGAGACTCTTCATGGCCCGATCCTAGCAAGGGCGCGCTCTCTCGGAGCACGTTCGAGGAATCCAAAGTCCCGCTCGACTCAGTAAGATCCACCGGATGGACGGACGCCGAGTCGTCGTGACGGGACTGGGAGCGGTGACTTCCCTCGGGAACGACCTCGCGTCGACCTGGGAGGGCCTCGTCCGGGGCCACTCGGGCATCGCGCCGATCACGCTGTTCGACGCGTCTCTTTTCCGGACGCAGCTGGCAGCCGAGGTCAAGGCGCTTCCGACGGGCCTCGAGCCGCGCCTCCGGCGCCGGCTCTCGCGCACGGACGTCATCGGCCTGACGGCCGCGGCGGAAGCCCTCGCCGACGCCGGCCTCGACCTGGACCGCGAGGATCCGACCCGCATCGGCGTCGTCCTCGGGGGAGGCGTCTCGGGCCTTCTCGACAGCGAGAACTACTTCCGCGATCTTCTCGCGAAGGGCCCGCGCCACGCGCGCCCTACGAAGGTCCTCAACCATCCGCCCGACCAGACGACCGACCGCATCGCCGAGCGCTGGGGATTCCTCGGGCCGCGCTCGACGATCACGACGGCGTGCTCGTCTTCCGCCACGTCGCTCGGCTACGCGGCCGATCTCATCCGCCACGGATACTGCGACGTCGTCGTGACGGGCGGCTCCGACACGTTCGCGCGTCTCACCCACGGCGGCTTCAACGCGCTGCGCTCGGTCGACCCGGAGCCCTGCCGCCCGTTCGACCGGCGGCGCAAGGGACTCACGATCGGCGAGGCGGCGGGCCTCCTCGTCTTCGAGGACGAAGCGCACGCCCGCCGCCGGGGCGCGCGCCTTCGCGGCCGCTTCCTGGGCTACGGCGTGACGT
>JBDTML010000233.1:0-4950 GCA_039934255.1 Acidobacteriota bacterium
TCCGATCGACGGACGGCTCACGGATCGCGACGCTGCCTTCCGTGACCCTTCGGCCTGGCGAGCGCCGGCAGTTCAACCGCCCGCTCGCGCCGCGGGGGGAAGGGTACGCCGTCGTCACGCGCGTCGGCGGCGAGGGCCGCTTCGTCGCCTACGGCGTCGTGAACGACAATGCGACGGGAAGCGGCTCGCTCTTCGAGATGACGCGGGCGGAGTGAACGGCGCTTGATAGGATCTCGGGTTCCGGAGGCTCCATGCCGACCGCCGTCCGCCCCGCCTCGCTCCTGAACCGCTCCCTCGCCGAGGCCGATCCCGAGATCGCGCGCATCGTCGCCGCCGAGACGGCGCGCCAGAACGAAGGGATCGAGCTCATCGCCTCCGAGAACTTCACGTCGCGGGCCGTCATGGAGGCCGTCGGCTCGACGCTCACGAACAAGTACGCCGAGGGCTACCCGGGCAAGCGCTACTACGGGGGCTGCGTCCACGTGGACGAGGCCGAGTCGCTCGCGATCGCCCGCGCGAAGGCGCTCTTCTCGCCGGGCAGCCCCGACGCGATCCACGCGAACGTCCAGCCGCACGCGGGCTCCCAGGCGAACACGGCCGTCTACATCGCGTGCCTGAAACCCGGCGACACGATGATGGGAATGTCGCTCGCGCACGGCGGCCACCTCACGCACGGGCACCCGCTCTCGATCTCGGGCAAGCTCTACCGCATCGTCTCGTACGGCGTCTCGAAAGAGTCCGAGACGATCGACTGGGACGCCTTTCAGGCGACCGCCGAAGCCGAGAAGCCGAAGCTCATCATCGCGGGGGCGTCCGCATATCCCCGCACGCTCGACTTCCCGCGCTTCCGGAAGATCGCCGATTCCGTCGGAGCGCTCCTCATGGTGGACATGGCCCACATCGCGGGCCTCGTGGCGGCTGGTGTTCATCCCTCTCCGGTCGGGCACGCGCACTTCGTCACGACGACGACGCACAAGACTCTCCGCGGGCCTCGCGCGGGCCTGATCCTCTGCGTTCCGGAGTGGGCGAAGGAGATCGACAAGGCCGTGTTCCCCGGCATCCAGGGCGGTCCGCTCGAGCACGTGATCGCGGGCAAGGCGGTCGCGTTCAAGGAAGCCGCGACCCCGGAGTTCGCGGCGTACCAGCGGCAGGTCGCCCTGAACGCGAAGGCGCTCGCCGAAAGCGTCGCGTCTCACGGCTTCCGGCTCGTGTCCGGCGGGACGGACAACCACCTCTTTCTCGTGGACGTCGGAAAGAAGAATCTCACCGGCAAGGTCGCCGAGAAGGCGCTCGACGCCGCCGGAATCACCGTGAACAAGAACGCGATTCCCTTCGACCCGAACCCACCGATGGTGACGTCGGGCCTCAGGATCGGGACGCCCGCCGTCACGACGCGCGGCATGGGCCAAGCGGAGATGAAGACGATCGGCGGCCTCATCGCGGAGGTCCTCGCGGCGCCCGAGGACGCGAGCCTTCAGGCGCGCGTGAAGGGGAAGGTCCGGGAGCTGACGTCTGCGTTCCCGCTGTATTGAAGTCCGCTATCGGTTTGGCAGGATCTTGACTTCTTTCAGCCCGAGCAGCCGTTCGTCGGCAGTGACGAGTGTGAGGTCGTACACCTTCGCGGTCGCGGCGAGAAAGCGATCGGCCGGGTCCTCCGTCGAAAGCGTCAGTCGGCGGCTTTCGAACGCGACCTCATGAGTGAGCGGGGCCTCGCGGTAGCCGCCTTCCGCGAGGGCCGTCTCCAGGAGACGAGAAGGATCCTGGCTGAAGCTGAGACGTCCGCGTTCGGCGAGCAACAGCGCTTCCCAGACGGACACCGGCGAGATCCATATCTCGTTCTTCAGCGAAGCCAGCTCGCGAGCGACGCGCCGCCCGAGCTTTCGATCGGAGGTGAGGCTCCAGATCCAGATGTGAGTGTCGAGAAGGACCTTCATCCGGGATTCACTTTCGAAGAACTTCCCACGCCTCCAGCGGAAGGACCGGGGAGACGATATCGCCGAGAATCTCGATCTGGCCCTTGTAGGCCCCGAGGACGCGGCTCTTCCGAGCAGCCGGCGCGGGCGGAACGACGCGCGCGACGGGCTTGCCGAAACGCGTGACCGTTACGGGATGGCCCGTGCGTCGGACCTCCTCGAGGACGGCGAGACAGGTGGCCTTGAAGCGGGAGATCGCGAGGGTCGGTTCGGTGGACATGCCGAAATCGTACCATGGTCAATGACCATGGTCCAACCATCAGGCGCGCGTCGTGAAGCGGATCCGGAGGACGTCCCAGTAGGCCTGCGCGCCTCCGAAGAGCGTCACGCGGGAGTCGGACGAGTTGAACCAGAGGACGGGGACCTCCGCGATCCCGTAACCGAGCTGCCGCGCGAGGAGAAGCGCCTCGACGTCGTACGCGAACCGGTCCACTTTCGCGCGCGAGAAGATCTCGCGCGCCGCCTCGCGCGAGAAGAGCTTGAAACCGCACTGGGTGTCGCGGATGCCGGGCACCGCCACGAGCCGCACGAGCCGGTTGAAGAGCTTTCCCATCGCCTTGCGGTAGAGCGGCTGCTCTTCCTTCACGAGCGACTCGTCGAGCGCCCGTGATCCGATCGCGACGGGCGCGTTTGCGGCGGCGAGCTTCTCCCACTCGTAAATGGGGGTCGAAAGGTCCGCATCCGTGACGAGGACGAAGCGTCCCGCCGCCTCCAGGCAGCCGGTCCGCACGGCAAAGCCCTTGCCGGAGTTCTTCGGGAGGCGCAGGACACGCAGGTCGAGGTCGTAGCGCCGCCCGGCCTCCTCGGCGCGGGCTGTCGTCGCGTCGCGGGAGCCGTCGTCCACGACGAGCACCTCGACACGGGGCGCGGAAGGGCGCGCGGCCAGATAGGCCGAGATCGCGCCGAGAGAGGCCGGAAGCCGCTCTTCCTCGTTGAAGGCGGGAATCACGATCGACAGCGCGACGCCTCCTCTCGTCTCCGCGCGGGCGGGCTCGGGCTGCGTCCGGAAGGCGGGAACCTCGCGCGTCACGGTCACGACGGCCGGGCCTCGTAAACGAACTGGTAGCCGAGAAGCGTCGGCCAGAGCCGCGCGGCAAGGGCTGCCGTGGCGCGCACCGGGCCCGCGAGGGGTGGGCGGCCGAGGGCGGGAAGCGCGAGCTCGACGGGCATCGCGGTCGCGGCGACCGAGACGACGCGGTACCCGTTTTCTTCGAGGAGCGCCCGCCCGGTCGCGCGCGTGAAGAAGCGCAGGTGCGTGCGGTCGAGGATGCCCCGCGGCGCGTACGCGAAGCGGCCGAAGAGAAGCCCGATCCGAACGGTGACGTTGGCGACGTTCGGGAGGGACACGAGAAGCAGGCCCCCCGGTTTCAGCAGCGGCCTCAACGCGGCGAGCAGATCCTCCGGGCGGGCCAGATGCTCGAGGACGTCGCCCGCGACGACGACGTCGAACAGCTCCTTCCACGGCCCGGAAATCCCTTCGAAGAGGTCGCCGACCACGGGCTGGTCGAAATAGCGCGCGCCCGCCTCGGCCGCCACGGGATCGAGCTCGACACCCGCGAGGTATCGGCACGCGGGGCGGATGCGCCGCGCGAACAGGCCCGCGCCGAAGCCGAGATCGAGAACGGCCAGGCCGCCCCCCTGCGCGAGTACCTTCTCGAGGAGAATCACGTGCGACGACCCCGGAATCTCCTTCCAGGGATAGTTTGGCTCGGGGAACGCGACGCCGGGATTCAGAGCGGCGACCTCTGCGCGATGGGGATCCGGCGGCCGCTTCCGAAGGCCTTCGCGGAAACCTTCAGGCCTGGCGCCGCCTGATTGCGTTTGTACTCGGCCCGGTCCACGAGCGTCGCGATCTTCCGCACGAGAGCGAGGGGAGCGCCCGTCCGGCGTGCCGCCGATGCCAGAGAGAGATTCCGTTCCACCAGGCTCTCGAGGATCGCGTCGAGAAGCGGATAGGGCGGAAGTGAATCCTGGTCGGTCTGCTCCGGCCGGAGCTCGGCGGACGGCGCCTTCGTGAGCGACGCTTCGGGAATGAGCGCCCGCCCCGCGCGCGCGTTGAGGTGACGGGCGAGCGCGTAGACGCGCATCTTCGGGAGGTCCGAGATCGGAGCGAGGCCGCCGCACATGTCGCCGTAAAGCGTGCAATAGCCCACGGCGAGCTCGCTCTTGTTGCCCGTCGTGAGGACGAGAGGCCCTTTCTTGTTCGACACGGCCATGAGGAGCATCCCGCGGAGACGCGACTGCACGTTCTCCTCGGTGACGTCCTCGTCGAGGCCGCCGAAGCGAGGAGCGAGCGTCCGGCGCGCTTCCTCGAAGAGCGGACCGATCGGAAGGACGTCGCAGCGGATGGCGAGGTTCGCGGCGAGAGAGCGCGCGTCCGTGACCGAGCCCTCGGAGGAGTACGGCGACGGCATCGCGAGCCCCGTCACGTTCGCGGCGCCCAGGGCTTCGACGGCGAGAGCCGCGACGAGCGCGGAGTCGATTCCGCCCGAGAGTCCGAGGACGGCCGTCCGGAACCCGCACTTCCGGGCGTAGTCGCGGATGCCGAGAACGAGCGCGCGCCGGAGCGACTCGAGTGGATCGCCGCGGGCGTCATCCGGGAGGTCGCGAGCCTCGGCTCCCGAGACGGGGACGACGCGCGCGGGTCTCGTCCCGTCCCGCAGGACGTCCACGATCAGAAAATCCTCTTCGAAGAGCGCGGCGCGGGCGGCGATCCGTCCGCGGCCGTCGAGCGCCATCGACCCGCCGTCGAACACGAGCTCGTCGTTGCCTCCCACGAGGTTGAGCGATACGACGGGGACCCTGCTGTCGCGGGCGTAGCGAGCGAGCATCCGGCGCCTGAGGCACGGTTTTCCTTCCGAGAAGGGTGACGCGGAAATCGTGACGACGAGCGTCGCGCCTCGCTTGACGAGCGCCTCTCCGGGGTCGTCGCGGTAGAGCCGGCGGGCGCGCCAGAAGTCCTTGTCGTTCCAGAGGT
>JBDTML010000234.1:0-2282 GCA_039934255.1 Acidobacteriota bacterium
TGACGATCCTCGAGAACCCGAAGGGGAAGGCCGACAGCCAGATCTTCAACCTCGGAAACCCCGGCGCCGATCTTTCGATCGAGCAGCTCGCGCATGCGCTCATCGACGCCGTGGCGACGTATCCGAAATTCGCGGCGGCCGCGAAGAAGACGCGCATCGTGAAAGTCTCGTCCAGGGACTACTACGGCGAGGGCTATCAGGACATCACGACGCGCGTTCCCTCCGTTGCGAAGGCGAAGAGGCTTCTCGGGTGGACGCCGAAGACGGACTTCGAGACGGGCCTCGGGAAGACCCTGGACTTCTACCTCAAAGGCCGCAAGCCTCCGGAAGTTTGAAGAGCCTCGCTCTCAAGGTCGACGTCGACACGTACCGGGGCACGCTCGAGGGCGTGCCGCGGCTCGTCGATCTTTTCGACAAGCATGGCATCCGGGCGACGTTCTTCTTCTCGCTCGGCCCCGACACGAGCGGCAAGGCGATCAAGCGCGTTTTTCGGAAGGGCTTCGTGAAGAAGATCCTCTCCGCGAATCCCGCGGCGTCCTACGGGCTGAAGACGATGCTCTACGGGACGCTTCTTCCCGCGCCCGACATCGGCGGCCGGAGCGAGACCGTCGCCCGGATGCGCGAGGCGGCTGCCGCGGGGCACGCCGTCGGCATCCACGCGTGGGACCACATCGACTGGCACGACAACCTGCCGCGCATGACGCGCGCGGAAATCGAAGGGGTGGTCGCGAAGGAGCACGCGCGATTCCGCGAGATCTTCGGAAAGCCCGCGACGCTTCAGGCCGCGCCCGGCTGGACGGCGACGCCTCTGTCCGTCGAGGTGCAGGAAGCGCACGGTCTCGTCGCGACTTCCGACACGCGCGGCGGCGAACCGTTCTTCGCTCTGCGGGCGGACGGGACGCCGAGCCGCGTGCTGGAAATTCCTTCGACTCTTCCCACGTTGGACGAGCTGCTGGCCATCCCTTTGCCCGGGGACGGATCGCAGCGGGAGAGGGTCTGCAAATTTCTTAGAATGAGAATTGGGGAAGAGGCGGCGGGCGGCGCCGACGCGCCGCACGTGCACTCCATTCACACGGAGATCGAAGGCGCAACCTCGTTTCATGACTGGTTTGCGGAGCAGGTCGCCGCGTGGAAGAGCGACGGGGTTTCCTTTCTTACCTTCGAAGAAATTTGCAGACCGCTTCTCCCTGCGCCGGCGCATGCAGGATCCGCACGAGAGCAAGAAGAAATTCCGATAAAGGCGCTCTCCTGGACGACCGTCCCCGGCCGCGCAACACCGGTGGCGACCGGGGTCCCAATCGGGGCATCATCCGCCGCATGAAGAGCCTTCAGGAGACATACGGCCCGAACACGCGCTGCTTCGGTTGCGGCCCCGCGAACGAGAAGGGGCTCCGCATCCGCAGCTTCGCCGAGGGCGACGAGGTCGTCGCGACGTGGAAGGCCGAGCCACACCACCTCGCGTTCGAAGGCGTCGTGAACGGCGGGATCATCGGCGCCCTCCTCGACTGCCACAGCAACTGGACCGCCGCGTGGTTTCTGATGAACAAGGCCGGGCACGCGATGGTCCCCTCGACCGTCACGGCCGACTTCCACGTGACGCTGAAGCGGCCGACACCGATCACCGAGCCGATCCACCTCCGCGGGAGGGTCGTCGAGTCCACGGACGATCGCGCGGTCGTCGAGGCGACGCTTTCGGCGGGCGGGAAGGTCACAGCGACGTGCCGCGGCACGTTCGTCGCCGTGAAAGAGGGCCACCCCGCGTTCCACCGCTGGTGACGGAGAGGGGCGCGGCCGGCGCGCTCAGGGCGCCAGGTCGACGACGACTTGCGAGCGGCCCGCCGGAACGGGGACGCCGATGAGGTGGAGGTCGGCGACGAGCGCCGTGACGGGGCCGCCGTTCACCCGCGCGACGACGCGGGGCGTGAAGCTGCGGTCGACGTGGAGAATCGCGGGGCGCGCTCCGGACGTCTCGATCACGAGGCGGTCCGAAGATTCTTCCGTCACGCGGGCCTCGGAGGCCGCATCGCGTTCGCTCGACGCGAGAGCGGCGGCCTCCCGCCCGTAGACGACGACGTCCGTGGCCGGCTCGAAGTCGTCTCGTTCGAAGGCCGTCACGGTCTCGCTGATCGAGCCCGAGGCCACGATGCGGCTCGAGCGCCTCACCCCGGGGAGCGGCGCCGTCAGGCGCCAGAGGGTCACGGGCACTCCGGCGGACGCCTCCACGAAAACGGGAAGGAGGCCCGGCGTGTCGGCCGGCACGTCCGAGGCGATGACGGAGCGGA
>JBDTML010000235.1:0-9942 GCA_039934255.1 Acidobacteriota bacterium
TCTCGAGCCGGAAGGACAGGGCCGAGATCGTCTGGCACGTTTCGTCGTGGAGCTCGCGCGCGATGCGCATGCGCTCGCCTTCCTGCGCGCTCAGGAAGCGCTTGAGCAGCTCGGCCCGCCGGTCGTCGCGCTCGAGACGCGCGCGCATCGCCTCGAGAGAGCGGCCGAGCCTGCCGACCTCGTCGTCGGGCAGGGGAGGGATGGGCTGCTTGAGGTCGCCGCCCGTGATGCGCTCGGCGGCGCGCGTGAGGACGAGGAGAGGCCGGAGCACGCTCTTCGCCGCGCCCCACGTGAAGAGCGCGGCGAGCGCGAGGAACACGGGCGTGACGGTGAGCATCCGGCGGCGGAACGCGATCGCCGGCGCGAACGCGTGCGCGGCCGGCTCCCGCACGACGACGCCCCAGGGGAAGAGACGGAGGGGCTCGAAGGCGATGACGTTTTCTCCCACGCGTGCCGCGTAGGCCCGGCGGTCCTTGAGGAGCGGCAGCAGGAAAGCCGAGCTGACGCCGGGTGTCCGCACGGGCCCGGGATCGGTCGTTGCGACGACCTCGCCCGCCGCGTCGACGAGCTCGGTCGCGATTCCTTCCCCGGTCTGGGCGGCAGGCAGGAGTGCCTGGAAGGCGGGAAGCGTCGGGTCCAGACTCGCGCCGGCGAGGCCGGTCGCCCTCCCCTCGAGGTCCACGAGCGGAACGAAGAGGAACAGGCGGCGCGCGCCGTCCGGGAGCGTCGTGAGAGCGGAGGCCGCGCGGCGGCCCGTCGAGACCGCTTCCTGCGCGGCGGGGAGCTCGATAAGGTGGTCCCGCCCGTGGCAGTCGGCGGGCTCCTCCCACAGGATCTCGCCGCGCGAGCTCAGGAGGAAAACGCTGGAGAAGATGCGCGAGCGGCGATACGTGGCGAGGAGCGCGGCGCGGCGCGCGGGGCTGTCGGGCTCGACGCCGCCGCCGTAGAGGCCCTCGAGGTCGTCCCGGAGCATTTCCTCGGCGTGCAGGGCGGCGCCGCGGGCGAGGATCTGCTGGTCTCGCACGACACGCGCGGAGAGGTCCTCCAGTGCGCTCGAAACGAGGAACCCGAGAACGACCAGCGGGGTGACGATGCCGAAGCCGACGAGAAGAAGCGCCCGCGCCTGCAGGGCATTCTGAACCCCGAGGCGTTGGTGCTCCGCGGGGTTCACGGCTTCGGCGGTGCTTCCGGCGCCGGACTCGGGGGCGCGGCGGGCGCGGGCTCGCCGTGAGCCGGCTCCCCGTAAATGCGCGCGTATTCGAGCGCGTGCTCGTGCTTGAGGCGTTCCTTGCTGATCTTGCCCGTGAAGATGGCCGGGTCGTACGGGAAGATTCCGGGCGCGAAATGGGCGTTGTAGATGTGCCAGGTGATGACGACGAGGAACGCCATCAGACCCTCGTTGCTGTGGGCGACCTTCGACATGGGAATCAGCTCGCCGGGCAGGAAGCGAGTCACGAGCATGGGGAAATAGAGGACGAGACCCGTCGAGATCATGACGAGGCCGCCGAGCACGAGCCCCCAGTACTCGAACTTCTGCCGGTAGTCGAAGCGGTCGAAGGACGGCTGCGATTCGACGATGCCGAGGTCGTAGCGGAGCTGCTGAATCGCGTCCTTGAAGTCCTTCCGGTTCGGCAGCATCGTGAGCTTCATCCGCCGCTGGAGCGAGAGGATCACGCTCACGCTGACGTGCCACAGCGTGAAGAGCGAGAACAGGATTCCCGAGACGCGATGGACGAACCGGAGGTGGTCGAGCCCTCCGATGAGGTTCACGATGCCGCGCGCCCAGCCGGTTTCGAAGAACTTCTGGGGGAACCCCGTGACGGCGAGCAGGATGAATGTCGTCATCACGATGAGGTGTTCGACGCGCTGCCTCTTCGTGAAACGGATCGCGTATTCGGTCATCTGTTCACCAGCACGCGCCAGAGGTGGAGGAGGATCTGCAGGCAGAGGCCTCCGATGATGAAGGGGATGAAGATCTTGTAGAAGATGCCGACGGCCCAGACGAGAGGGGCCTTCTTCGGGCTGGGCTCGTAGTGCGACAGCCACGCCGCGGGGAAGTTCTGCGTGGCGCCGACGTGGCACTTCGCGCAGGTTTTCTGGAGATTCGCCTTCAGAACCTGCGAATTGCCGTCACGGGTTTTCGTGATGTCGTGCGTGCCGTGGCAGTCGATGCAGAGCGCGGTGACCGCCTTCGGCTTTTCGCCCGAGGTCGCGAGCTTCGCGCTCATGCCGTGGAAGTCCGAGAGGTAGGACGCGACGACGTTCGTCGACAGCCCGTACTTCTTCATGAGCGTCTTGTCCGTGTGGCACTTCGCGCAGAGATCGATCGTGGAGAGGCGCCAGTCTTTCGTGCGCGGGTCCGCGATGTCGTGCGCGCGGTGGCAGTCGGTGCAGACGGGCACGTCCGGGTTGCCGGCGAGAAGAGCCTGTCCGTGAACGCTCTTCGCGTACGTCTCGGCCATGTCGGAGTGACACGTCCCGCACGTTTCCGAGACTTTCGTACGCGGCACCTTCGGGCGGGAGACGTCGTGCGCCCCGTGGCAATCCACGCAGAACGGCGCGCTGCCGCCCTTGGCGAGGATCTTGTAGTGAACGCCGTCGAGGGCCTTCGTGTAATTCTCGAAATGGCAGGTCTTGCAGAGATCCTTGAAGCCGGCCGAGAACGCCGCCTTGTCCTTCGCCTTCAATTCGGGGTGCGGAACTTCCGCCTGTCCCGGGTGGCAGCCGATGCAGCCCTGCCTGGCCCCGTGGACCGACTTTTCGAAGACGTCCCTGGATACGAAAATCGACTGCGTCTCGCCGCTCGGGAGCTTGATGGAGGCGTCCTTGTCCCCGTGGCAGGAGAGGCATGTCTCAACCTCCTCGTTACGCGACGAGGCCTCGGCGCCGGCCAGAGAGGCCGAAAACAGCGGGACGAGAAGGAGAGAGAACCAGCCGTTCCGGATCGAGTTCACGCACGCGCCTCCGACGTCAAACTGACGCCAGAGCCTTGCGGGAACAATAGTTAAGGCGCATTAGGATAGCCCGGCCATAATCCGCCGGGTGACGCGGCGGAGGGATCCGCTTCTCGAGACGCTAGCCGCCGCGCCCGCGGTGCAGCGTCTTTCCGGGCGGATCGAGGCGGGGGTCCTCGGAACGTCGACGGGAAGCGTGTCTCTGTCCGGGGCGCCTCCGGGCCTGCTCCCTTACCTCCTCGAGGCCGTGGGTGCGCCGCTCGGGCTGAAATGGGCCGTGGTTTTCGCCCACGAGCGCGATGCTGCGGCCTTCGCGCGCGACGCGGCCAGTGTCCTCGGTGACGACCGCGTGGCGTTCTTTCCCGCGCCGGCGCTGTCGCCTTATCAGCAGATCACGCCTTCGCTGAAGGTCAGGCGCGAGGAATTCGGGACGCTGACGCGCCTCGCGGAAGGCTCGGTGGAGATGCTCGTCGTCGCGGCGCGCGCGCTTCTCAGGCGCCTGCCGCCGGCGGACGATTTCCGGAGGCGCACGCGCTCCCTCGCCGTGGGGGACGACGTCCTGCCCGCGCGCATCGCCGAGGCGCTTCTCGACGAGGGTTACACGCGCGCGGACCTCGTGACGGAGACCGGCGATCTCGCGGTGCGCGGCGGCCTTCTCGACGTCTTCCCGCCGCACCTCCCGGAGCCTGTCCGGGTGGAGTTCGACCTGAACGCGATCGCGTCGATCCGCTCGTTCGACCCGGACACGCAGCGCTCGACCGGCGCGCTTTCCCTCGTGTCGCTGCCGCCCATGGCGCTCGCGCCCGACACGCGCGAGACGCGCGAGGCGGCTCTCCGCGTTCTCGCGGACTGCCGCACGGCGGACGACGACCCGCCCGTGCCGCGCGACCTCTCGCTCGCGCGCCGCAACGACGGCCTCGAGGAATTGCTCCCGCTCCTCGCCGGCGCGGAGTCACACGTCCTCGACCACGCGGGCAGCTTCGTCCTTGCCGTCGACGACGCCGACGCCATCGCGGAGGAGCTCCTCCGCGCGGCCGACGTACTGCGCCTCGACTACGAGAAGGCTCGCAGGGCCGGACGCGTCGTGCCCGATCCCACGCGCCTCGCGGGTGACGCGGACCTGCTGACGGAGCAGCTGGTGGAACGCGCGGTCGTCGCCCTCGCCCCTGCCGTTCCGGGCGGCGACACGATCGCGATCGGGGCGGAGTCGGTCCTGTCCTTCGAGGACCGGCTGCCGGACGTCGTGAAGGACGTCTCGCGCGCGCGGAAGGACGGACTCGCCGTTTTGCTCGCCGCCCAGACGAAGGGCGAACGCGAGCACGTCGAGCGCCTCCTCGACGAGTACGAGATCGAGCATCACGGAAAGTCCGAGGACGCCGTCTCGCCTCTTGCGCCCGGCGCGTGTCGTGTGTTCTCGGGCGGCCCGCGCTCCGGGTTCCTCTTCCGCCCCGCGGGCCTTCTGCTGCTCACGGCGACGGACCTCTTCGGCGAGCCGCGCTCGGCCGCCCCGCGCCGGAAGAGCGCCTCCGAGGCGTTTCTCTCGGACCTCCGCGACCTGAAGGTCGGAGACGTGGTCGTGCACCGCGATTACGGCCTCGGGATGTTCGCGGGCCTCGCGCGCATCGAGGACGCGGGCCTCGTGCGCGAAATGGTGGACCTGCGCTACGCCGGAGACGCGAAGCTGCTCGTGCCCGTCGAGCGGCTGGATCTCATCCAGAAATACGCGTCCGCGGGCGACGGTGCGACGCCCGCGCTCGACAAGCTGGGCGGCCTCGGCTGGGAGAAGCGGAAGTCGTCGGTCCGGAAGGCCGTCAAGGACATCGCCGACCAGCTCCTCAAGCTCTACGCGCGGCGCGCGTCCGCGCCCGGCCACGCGTTCTCGAAAGACTCGCCGTGGCAGAAGGAGTTCGAGGAGGCGTTCGAATATACGGAGACCTCCGACCAGGCTGCCGCGATCCGCGACGTGAAGAGGGACATGGAGTCCGACAAGCCGATGGACCGGCTCCTGTGCGGAGACGTGGGCTACGGGAAGACCGAAGTCGGGATGCGCGCGATGTTCAAGTGCGTGCTGGACGGCAAGCAGGCCGCCCTCCTCGCGCCGACGACGATTCTCGCGGACCAGCATTTCCGAACGCTGAAGCGGCGGTTCGCGGCGTTCCCCGTCTCGATCGACATCCTGTCGCGCTTCCGCGGGAAGGACGACCAGAAAGAACTGCTCCGGCGCCTCGAAGAAGGCACGCTGGACGTCGTCGTGGGAACACATCGGCTGCTCAGCAAGGACGTCGCGTTCAAGGACCTCGGCCTTCTCGTGGTGGACGAGGAGCAGCGCTTCGGCGTCGCGCAGAAGGAGCGCATCAAGGAGTGGCGCGCGTCGGTGGACGTTCTCTCGATGTCGGCGACGCCGATTCCCCGCTCGCTGCACCTGTCCCTGGCAGGGATCCGCGACCTTTCCGTCATCGAGACGCCTCCGAAGGACCGCCTCGCGATCGCGACGCACGTCGTGCCTGTGAACGACGACGTGATCAAGGGCGCGATCCGGGCGGAGGTGGACCGCGGCGGGCAGGTTTACGTCGTGCACAACCGCATCGACTCGCTCGGCTTCTGGCGCGAAAAGCTGGCGCTGCTCGTGCCGGACGTCCGCGTCGTGACGGCGCACGGGCAGATGTCCGAGGGCGAGCTCGAGCGCGCGATGCGCGCGTTCGTGACGCGCGCGGCGGACGTCCTTCTCGCGACGACGATCGTCGAGAACGGCCTCGACATCCCGTCCGCGAACACGATGCTCATCGACCGCGCCGACCTGTACGGTCTCTCGCAGCTCTATCAGCTGCGCGGCCGCGTGGGCCGGAGCGACAAGGCCGCCTCCTGCTGGCTCCTCGTGCCGCCGGGCATGCCGCTGTCGGACGACGCGCGCCGCCGCCTCAGGGCGATCCAGGAGTTCTCGGATCTCGGCGCGGGCTTCCGCATCGCGGCGAAGGACCTGGAGATCCGGGGCGCGGGAAACCTCCTCGGCGGTGAGCAGTCGGGCCACATCGAGTCCGTGGGGTTCGAAACGTACGTGAACCTGCTCGAGGAGGCGATGGCCGCGATCAAGGGCGAGCCGGTGCCCGAGACGCGCGACGTGACGCTCCAGCTCGGGCTGCCGCTCGCGTTGCCGTCGACGTGGATTCCGGAGGAGAGCCTCCGTATGGCTCTCTACAAGAAGATCGCGGCCGCGTGCGACGAGGAGACGCTCCTTCGCGAAGCAGCGACGGCCGCCGACCGTTACGGCACGCCGCCCCCCGCCTTCGAGCGCCTTCTCGAGATCGCGCGGCTCCGGCTCCTCGCGCGCGCTCTCGGCGTCAAGGCCGTCCAGCGGCGCGGCGACGAGCTGGCCGCGTCGCTCGAGAAAGAACACGGCCTCGACCCTGAACGGGTGGTCGCGGCCCTGAAAGCGGGCGATCTCTTCGCCTCCGGCCCGGACGCCTTCCGGATTCCGAAAGCGTTCGCGGGACTCGGGGTCGACGGGGCGGGGGTCTCGGCGCGTGCGGCGCGGACTCTTCTCGACCTCGCGCTGCCGAAGGTCCTCGGGACGCTACCGGTCGCGCGGAGCACGTTCTTCGAGGGGGCGGCATGAGGCGCGGGGCGGCTCTCGTCCTCTTGCTGGTCGCAGGGGGCTGCGCGCAGAAGAGCGGTCTACCGGCCATGGCGCGGCCTGAAACGATCGCGATGGCGGGCGACCAGCCCGTCACTCTGGACGCGTTCATGGCCTGGGTGAAGACGGCGACGAGCGAGAACCCGAAGAACGTCTCGCCGCGCGTGCTCTCGAGTCTCCTCGACCAGTACCTCGACGAAGTGCTTCTTGCGCGGGTCGTGGAAGCCGCCGAGCCGAAGGTTTCCGGTACGACCGCCCGAGAGAAACGCCGCGCGTTCCTGAACCGGGTCGCGGGGCTCGAAACGCTCCAGGAAACGGATTTCAGGAGGGAGTACGACGCCCATCCCGAACGCTACAAGCGCCCCACCCTCGCACGCGTGTCACAGCTGTTCTTCCGCGCGCGGGAGGACGCCGATGCCGCGGTGAAACGTCTTGCCGAGGGCGCGAGCTGGGAAGACGTGTCGCGCGCGTCGAGCGCCGCGCCCAACGCGGCGTCGGGCGGCTCGCTGGGTCTTCTCGGGCGCGCGGATCTGCCCCGTGAGTTCGAAAAGGCGGTGTGGAGCCTTCCCGCGGGACGAACGAGCGCCGTGCTGGCGACTCCGCACGGGTTCCACGTGTTCCGCGTCGACGAGCGCATCGACGCGCGCGACGTGGCGTTCGAAGAGGCCCTCCCGGGGCTTCGGATCGCGGTCGCCGAGGACCGCAGCGCGCGGGCGGTGGAGGAGGCCATCGCCGTGGCCCACCGCCGCTTCCCGGCCCTGGTGGTCGAGGATCACCTCCCGTTCCCCTACGTGGGAGCGAACGCCCGCGGCCCGGAAGCGCGTTGAAGGCCGGGTGGCGGGGCCTCGGCCCGGATTTCGCTAGACTGCGGTCCGTGAAGTCATTTCGGCTCCCCCGTGTCCTCTTTTCGGTCGTGTTCCTTTCCGCGTATCTTGCTGCCGTTCTCGCCGCCGTGCCTCTCGGGGCCGCCGAGGTCGTGAACCGCATTCTCGTGCACGTGAACTCGCGGATCATCACGCAGAGCCAGTTCGACGCGCGGATCGACCAGACCGTCCACGAGAGCGGTCCCCCACCCAACGCCGCCAAGGGCGAGGAGATGAAGAAGAGCGTCATGGAAGAGCTCGTGAACGAGGCGCTCCTCGAGGACCGCGCCAAGGAGCTCGATCTCGTCACGTCGGACGCCGAGATCGAAGACCAGATCAAGAGGCTCAAGGAGCAGAACAAGGTCACGACAGACGAGGATTTCGCGAAGGGGCTCGCGCAGTCCGGCCTCACGATCGACGGCCTTCGCGACCAGCTGCGCCGCACCGTGACGCTGCAGCGCGTCGTCGGCCGCGAGGTCAACAGCAAGGTGGACCTTTCGGACGACGCCCTGCGCATCATCTACGAGCGGGAGAAGGAGACGTGGCGGGTGCCCGAGAAGGCGCACCTCGCCGAGATCCTCGTCTCGAACGGCGACGACCCGGCCCGCGCGGCTCGCCGCGCGAGGGAAGCGTCGGATCTCGTCAAGGGCGGCGCGAAATTCGAAGCCGTCGTGAAGGAGTACTCGGACGGGGGCACGAAAGCGAAGGGTGGTGACCTCGGCCTGGTCGTGCGCGGCGAGCTCACCGCCGAGATCGACAAGGTTGTCTTCTCGCTGCCCGTCGGCACGGTGTCGGATCCGATCGGTACGAAGTTCGGCTGGCACCTCGTCAAGGTGATCGAAAAGGTCCCGGTTTCCTACAAGCCGTTTCCGGAAGTGAAGGCGCAGCTCCTGAAGCGCGAGCAGGACACCCAGTTCCAGAAGAAGCTCGCCGAATACCTCGACAAGCTGAAGCGCGAAGCCGTGATCCGCGTGTCGCCCGAAGGGCAGTCCTATTACACGCCACCCGCGGGCGTCGTCATGCCCGCGCCGGTTCCGTCACGCACGCCAGCGCCCGCCGGGAAGAAGAGGAAGTAGCCGCCGAGACTTCAGCCCGCGAGGAGTTCGGCGCGCCAGCGCGAGAGCCCGCCCTCGGTGACGAGGAGATCCGCCGTCAGCAGGCCGTTTGCGCGGCGGGTCTTCGCCGCCGTCGTGAGAACGGCCCGGGAGGCGAGGACGCCGGGGTCGAGCCCGAGGGCGGTGGCCTTCACGTCGCGGGACTTTTTCAGCGCTTCCACGTCGCGCTCGAGCGCCGGGTCGGATTCCACGCGTTCTCCGCGGCGCACCTTCGGCCAGTCGGACGGCGGGAGGGCAGCCGCCCGCTCGAGAGCCTCGCGGAGGGCTTGTGCGAAGGCGTCGGGCAGCGGGCGCGGGCCCGGAAAGAGCTTCGAGAGGCTTCTCTCGCCGGCCGCCGCGGGCTTCGCGGCGAGGAGGAGGCGTTCGTTCGTGAGGACCCGGAAGGGAGGGCGGTCGAGGGCGCGGGCACGGGCGTCGCGCACTTCCCAGAGGGCCCGCGCGAAGGCGCGCTCCTTGTCCGTCAGGGCGTTCGTACCCTTGATCCGCCAGTCGGTCTCGGGATCCGCCTCGCGCCCGGAAGGAAAAACCGTGGCGGCCAGCCGCGCGCACTCCTCGGCGTGCCAGGCGAGCCGCCCTTTCGCTTCGAGATCCCGCGCCATCGAGTCCACGAGCGTCGCGAGGTGGAGGACGTCGGCGGCCGCGTAGGCGACGAGCGGCGGCGTGAGGGGCCGCTCGCTCCAGTCGGCGCGCTGGTGCGCCTTGTCGAGCGTGACGCCGACGCGCGCCTGGAGGAGCGCTGCCAGACCGATCTCCTTCTCGCCGAGAAGCTGCGCCGCGAACATCGTGTCGAAGAGCGACGTCGCCCGAAAACCGTAGCCGCGAAAGAGGAGCCGCAGGTCGTAGTCGGCGCCGTGCATGAGGAGGCGGCGCGGCGCGAGCCGCGCGAGGAGGGCGCCGACGTCGAGCGTCTGGAGAGGGTCCACGAGGTGAGCCGTGCCGTCCCACGCGAGCTGCAGGAGGCAGACCTTTTCGAAATAGTGATGAAACGAGTCCGCCTCGGTGTCGAGCGCCACGTCGATACCGGGGTTCCCGTCGAGCGCGGCGAGGAGCGCTCCGAAGGACTCCGCGTCGGAGGCGAGGCGAACGGGGGAGGGGGCGAGGGAGGAGTCGGTCACCGTCCCGAGGGTACACCGCGTCGGCGGCGCGCCCGCAACGTGCTCCGGCAAGGGAATTTCCCTTGACGGCGGCCCGATTCGAGCCGGATACTCGCGGTGGAAATAAGTGGTCGAGGGTGGCGTCTTGTGGGTTTTCCCGGCTGGCCGGGGGATTCCCGTAACGCCGTCCGCGGACTGCATTCCAGGGGAAGAGTATGGACCGCCTTCGGGGCAGCGCGGAAACGACGGTGGACGAGAAGGGCCGCTTCAAGGTCCCTTCCGTGT
>JBDTML010000236.1:0-6760 GCA_039934255.1 Acidobacteriota bacterium
TGAGGAGCTTCTCGAGCGCGCTGCGGCCGTGCGTGCCGAGGACGACGAGCGACGCTTTCGTCCTCACCGCGGCCTCGACGAGCGCGTCCGACGGGCGGCCCCACAGGAATTCCGACGTCGCGCGCACCCCGCGCTTTTCCGCGGAGGCAACGGCTGCGAGGAGTCGCTTCTTCGTGGCTTCTTCCCATTCCTTCTGCGTCGACACGTCGAGGTAGGGGAGCGCGCCCGCCACGTCGAACGCCTGCACGGGTTCGATGAGGACGTGCACGATGTGAACCCTCGCGCCCTGCGAGGCCGCGAGCGAGACGCCGAACGAGAACGCCCGCGCGGCGCAGACGGAAAAATCCGTCCCGACGAGTACGGTCTTGAGGAGGGGCGCGGACTTCTTCGAGATCTTGGACACGGGCATCACCTCTTCCTGCTGTCGTCACCGGATCGGCGCCGTTTGAGCCCGGCGACGGCGGCATTGATTTCTTCGGCCGTGGGTTTGAGCGGAAAGGGCCCCCCGCGGCTATAGCGAAGGACGCCTCCCACGTATGTCGCGGACACGTGAGACCGGTCCATGCTGTAAACGATAGGGCCGTACGGGTCGTCGCGCCAGGCCGACGTCGGTGAGGCGAAGCCCACGGCGGGGTCGAGCAGTACGAAGTCGGCCCGGCGGCCCGTTTCGAGCGTGCCAGTCGGAAGACCGAGCGCAGCGGCGCCATCGGCCGTCGCCATCCGCAAGACGTCCCACGCGGAAAGCACTCCCGCGCCGGGACGCACCTTCGGGAGCAGCGCCGCCAGCCGCATCTCCGTGAAGGGATCCAGCCGGTCGTTGCAGGGCGCTCCATCCGCGCCGAGCGTCACTCGGATTCCCTGGGCCCGATATTCGGGAACCGGACAGATTCCCGACCCCAGCTTCAGGTTCGAGGATGGGCAGTGCGCCACCGTCGTGCCGCGCGCCGCGAGGAGAGCCCGCTCGTCCTGGTCCGTGTGGATGGCGTGCGCAAGAACGACGTGAGCCCCCGAGATTCCGACGTCGTCGAGATAGGTCACGTTTCTCTTGCCGGTCCTCGCGAGGACGAGCGCCACCTCGTCCGCGCTCTCGGAAGCGTGTGTGTGGACGAGGAACCCGTTCGACCGCGCGCGCGCGGCTACCGTCCGGAGGAGCCCGTCCGTGCACGAGACCGCGAAGCGCGGGCAGTACGCGACCGCGAGCCGTCCCCCCCCGGCGCCGTGCCATCTCTTCGCGAGTCGGTCCGTTTCCGCGAGGCCCTCCGCCGCGCCCGCACGGAGCTCCTCGGGATTCGTGGCCGCGTCGTCCATGAGCACGTTCCCGCTCGTCACGCGCATGCCGGACGCTTCCGCCGCCCGGAAAATCGCGTCCGTGTGCCGCACCGTGCCCATGTCGAGGAGGGCCGTCGTGCCACCCGCGAGGAGCTCGGCGAGGCCGAGACGCGCCGAGACTTCGAGCGACGGCTCGTCGTGCGCGGCCTCTCCGGGCCAGACGTGCGTCTTGAGCCATGGGAGGAGCGGAAGGTCGTCGGGGCCGTTTCGGAGCAGCGTCTGGCAGAGATGGATGTGCGTCTGGACGAATCCGGGGATGAGCCAGAGGCCGCTCGCGTCCAAGCGCTCGAGTTTGCCGCCCGCGGCGGCGGTCTGGGCGCCTCGCTTGCGCGCTTCCGCGTGGAGCGCGACGATCGTGCCGTCCTCGACGAGGAGGGCGCCGTCCGGCGTCACGTCGTCCGGCCGCGTCATTCCGAGGACGCGCGCGCCCTCGACGAGGAGGCTGTTCATGCCCAACGGGTGATTATCGCCCGCATCGGGGCCCGGGCCCGCCCTTCGCCGTCTCAGGCGAGAAGCGCGCCCTCGTGCTTCAGGAGCCAGCGCTTCCGGGGGACGCCGCCGCCGTAACCCGAGAGCTTTCCGTTCTTCGCGATCACGCGGTGGCAGGGCACGACGACCGAGACCGGGTTCCGCGCGTTCGCGCCGGCGACCGCGCGGACGGCGGACGGCTTCCCGACCGCCCGCGCGAGGTCGGCATAGGACCACGTGGCCCCGGCCGGAATCTTCCGGAGGCGCGACCAGACCTTTTCCTGGAACGGAGTCCCCTGCGTGTCGACCTCGAGCGCGTCGAGCGCCATGAAGTCGCCTCCCAGATAGCGACGCAGCGCGCTTCCGGCGTGCCCCCCCTTTGGATCGGGCACGAGCTCGACGGCGCCGAATCTCTTTTCGAGATCGCTTTTCAGGCGCGGCCAGTGGTCCTTGAAACCGAGCGCGACGAGGCGCTCCTTGCGGCGGGCGAACACGATCGCCCCCTGAGGCGTTTCCATTTCGGTGACGAAGAGGGATGTCGTGGTCATCGTGTCTCCTTGCTCGTTTTTCCTGTCGCGTTTGCCGCGAGCGAACGCCAGAGATGCAGAGTCGCGTACGCGCGAAACGGGCTCCACGAAAGGGCGCGTTCCCGGAGCGCCGCGGCGTCCGCCGGTACGCGGGCGGCCTCGAGCGCGCGGCGGAGGCCGAGGTCGCCGGCGGGGAACGCGTCCGGCTCGCCGAACGCGCGGAGCGCAACGTATTGCGCGGTCCACGGCCCGATGCCGGCGAGCGCGCAGAAACGTGTCTCGAAATCCTCGAGGCCGCGCGAGGCCGTGAGCTCGAACCGTCCCGTGTGCAGGGCCGCGGCAAGCGTCCGGATCGCGCCGGCGCGGGCCTTCGGGATGCCGATCCCGGAGAGGTCCGCAGCGGCGAGAGCGGCGGGCGACGGGAAGAGGTGCGTCAGTCCGCCTGTGCCGCCGTCCGCCAGGGGGCGCCCGAACGCCGCGACGAGGCGGCCCGCGAGAGTCCGCGCCCCGCGCACGGACACCTGCTGGCCCAGGATCGCGCGGACCGAAAGCTCGAACGGATCCCACGCGCCCGGCACGCGGAGACCCGGGCGGGCCGCGACGAGCGGCGCGAGCAATGGGTCGCGGCCGAGCACGTCCGCGATCGCGAGAGGGTCCGCGTCCACGTCGAAGACGCGGCCCGCGCGGCGCACGAAGTCGAGGAGTTCCGGTCCGGGTGCCACATTCGTGGAAAGGATCAGGAAATTCTGCTCGGGTTCGTACGAGACGGTCAGAACGCCCGCTCGTCCACGACTTTCGAGCGTCCGTGAGTACGCGTGACCGCTGACGGCCTCGACGCCGGGCAGGGCGCGTTCTTCGAGGAATGAAAACAGCGACGTCGCATCAAACGGCAGCCGGAGCGGTAGCCGAAGCGTCAGAAGCCCCTCGTCCGCCCTCTTTACGGCGGGCCGCGCGAGTGCCCTCGAGTTCTTTCGCAGGGCGGTCGGCGTCCGATGGAACGTCGCGCGGATCGCGTCGTTGAACCGGCGGACACTTTCGAAGCCCGACGCGAACGCGACGTCCGCGGCCGGGAGCGACGTCTCGTCGAGCAGCCGGCGCGCGAAATGGACGCGGTGCGTGCGCTGGAGCGACGCGGGGGACGCGCCGACGTGCTCCGCGAACAGGCGCCGAAGCTGGCGCGAGCCGAGGCCGAGGCGCTCGGCGAGTACCTCGACGGATTCGTGCCCATCCCCGTCGAAGATGCGCTTCAGCGCACGCGAAACGGTCGCGGACGTGCCGTTCCACACCGGCGAGCCCGGCGCGGTCTCCGGCCGGCACCGGCGGCACGGGCGGAAGCCCGCGTCCTCGGCGGCCGCGGCATACGCATAGAAGCGCATGTTCCTGGCTTTCGGGAGAGGCGCGGGGCAGCCGGGCCTGCAGTAGACGCGCGTCGTGACGACGCCTACGAAGAACTTGCCAGCAAAGCGGCCGTCCCGGCTCAGGATTGCCTTGACGCAGGCGGCGTTCTCGAGGTCCACGCCCGGAATCTACTCCCGGCCCGGCGAAACACTAGCCGTTTTCGGACACGGCTTTCCGCCCCCTCTGGGGCCTTCAGGGGGCGGGCGGTTCGGGCGGGACGGGGGTGTCAGCGAGGTCGATCGCGGGCGAGCCGCCGAGTCCGAGGCGGTCCGCGATCGGCACCTGTGCCGCGAGAACGAGAGCGACGAGATCGGGAAGAGGCAGGCCCCACTCCTCGGCGCCACGCGTGACGTACGTGCGGTCCACGGAGCGCGCGAAGGATTTCTCCTTGAGCCGCTTCGTGACCGACTCCACGGGCACGTCCGCGATCTTCTTCGAGGGCCGGATGAGCGCGCATGCGCCGCAGAAGCCCGTCAGCTCGTCCGCCGCGAGGATCGCCTTCTCCATCGGCGTCTCACGAGGGATGTTCGTGTAGAACGCGTGCCCGCCGATCGCCTTGATCAGGGGTTCCGCCCAGCCGCGTTCTCGGAGGATCTCCATGCCGCGCCAGACGTGATCCTGCTCCGTCGGGAACTTCTCGTAGTCGAAGTCGTGGAGCATTCCGACGAGGCCCCAAGTCTCGATCTCGCCCGCGTCCGCAACACCCTTCGAACGCGCGAGGTGGCGCATCGTCGCCTCGACGGCGAGGGCGTGACGGCGGAGAGGCTGGGAGGCGGTGAACTCGGTCAAGAGGGCCCAGGCGTCCGAGCGGGTCTTCATGCCGGGGAGTTTAGAAAGGGAAGAGGAGCGGAAGAGAATTTCTTTGAATGAGCATGGCGGAACCGGCGCGCGGGAGCCTATGCTTGCCAAGAGGGGCGCCTCGGCACGCCGCCCGGAATTCCTCTCTAAGAAAATTCGGACTGTTCTGTCTGATAATGCCTTTCATGCACAGTTTTTCGTGCAAATGACCCTTTTTCATTGACTTTCTCGCACTTCGCGACGATTCTTCGCGCGGCGAGGGCCGAAACCAACAGCAAGAGGGGGACCGAAATGGGACTGAAAGCAGCCGATATTCTGAAGACGTGTGACAAGGAAGGCGTCCGTTTCCTGCGCCTTCAATTCACGGACATCCTGGGGATCATCAAGAACGTCGAGGTGCCACGCTCGCAGTTCGAGAAGGCGCTCGACGGCGAGATCCAGTTCGACGGGTCGTCGATCGAGGGCTTCACGCGGATCGAAGAGTCGGACATGGGCCTCGTGCCCGACCTCGACACCTTCCGCATCTTTCCGTGGTCCCACCCGAACGGGAAGGTCGCGCGCCTCGTGTGCGACGTCATCACGCCCGACGGCAAGGCCTTTGCGGGCTGTCCGCGCCAGACCCTGAAGCGGCAGATGGAGAAGGCGAAGGCCATGGGCTACACGCTCATGACCGGGCCCGAGGCCGAGTTCTTCCTGTTCCGCCGCGACGCGAACGGCGATCCGATCGTCGACACGCACGACCAGGGCGGGTACTTCGACCTCACGCCCGTGGATCGCGGCGAGGAGGCGCGGCGGGACATCGTCGTCGCGCTCGAGGCGATGGGATTCGAGGTCGAGGCGGCGCATCACGAAGTCGCGCCCGGCCAGCACGAGATCGACTTCAAATACGGCGATGCCGTCACGACGGCCGACCAGGTCACGACGTTCAAGCTCATCGTGAAGAAGGTCGCGCTCGACCACGGCCTCCACGCCACGTTCATGCCGAAGCCCATCTTCGGCGTCAACGGCTCGGGCATGCATGTCCACCAGTCGCTCATCACGGGCTCGGGCTCGTCCATGAAGAACGCGTTCTTCGACGCGAAGGCGAAATACGAGCTCTCGAGCCTCGCGATGTGCTACATCGGCGGCATCCTGAAGCACGCGCGGGCGATCGCGGCGATCACGAATCCGCTCGTGAACTCGTACAAGCGGCTCGTGCCGGGTTACGAGGCGCCCGTCAACGTTGCCTGGTCCGAGCGGAACCGCTCGCCGATGGTCCGCATTCCCGCGCGGCGCGGCATGGGCACGCGCTGCGAGGTCCGGATGCCGGATCCGGCGTGCAACCCGTACCTCGCGTTCACCGTCATGCTCGCGGCGGGCCTCGACGGGATCAAGAACAAGCTCGACGCGGGCGAACCCGTGAACCAGAACGTGTTCGAGATGTCCGCGCGCGAGAAGAAGCGCCTCAAGATCGACGTCCTCCCGGGCAGCCTCGCCGAGGCGCTCGACTGCCTCGAGAAGGACGATCTCCTGAAGAACGCTCTCGGCGAGCACATCTTCGAGAAGTTCGTCGAAGCGAAGCGCTCCGAGTGGCAGCAGTACATCGCGCAAGTCCACGGCTGGGAAGTGGATCGCTACCTGCAGGCGTACTGAGTCCTTCGTCGAAGAGAATCGCCCGGGGGCGCGGACCTTGCGGTCCGCGCCCCCGTGGCGTGTCGCTCACGACACGAACATCGCGTCGCCGTAGCTGAAGAACCGGTACCCCTCGCGGACAGCCTCGCGGTAGGCGGCGAGGACTCGCGTGCGCCCCGCGAACGCGGCCACGAGCATGAGCAGCGTCGAACGAGGAAGATGAAAGTTCGTGATGAGCGCGTCCACGACGTGGAACTCCGCGCCCGGCACGAGGAAAAGGTCCGTCTCGAAGGCGCCGGCGGCGACGCGGCCGCCGTGGGTCCGCGCGGAAGCCTCGAGCGTGCGGACGCTCGTCGTGCCGACCGCGACGACGCGGCGCCCCTCGTCCTTCGCGAGATTCACGGCTGCGGCGGTCTCGTTCGATATGACGGCTCTCTCGAAGCCCATCCGGTGGTCCTCGACGCGGTCCACCTTCACGGGCCTGAACGTCCCGATGCCGACGTGCAGCGTCACGCGGACGATCGTGACGCCGCGGGCGGCGGCCTCCGCGAGCATCGCCTCGGTGAGGTGCAGGCCCGCCGTCGGAGCCGCGATCGCGCCGGGCTCGCGCGCGAAGACGGTCTGGTAGT
>JBDTML010000237.1:0-2673 GCA_039934255.1 Acidobacteriota bacterium
CGACGCCTCCGCCCGCACGGACGGCGCGACGCCGTGCGCCGAGAAGACGATGCGGGCCTCGTGCGTCTTCGCGCTCTCGAGGTCGTGTACGGTCGGGAATCCGAGCCGCGCCATCTCGTTCTCGACGCTCTCGTTGTGGACGACCTGCCCGAAAATCGCGCCCTTCTGCCCCTTCGCGGCCGCGATGCGGACGAGCTTGTCCGCGACGCGCACGCCCGCGCAGAAGCCGTACTTCTCGGCGAGGACGACGTCCATCAGCCCTTCTTCGCTCCGGCCTTGTCTTTCGCGGCCCACTCGGCGAGCTTCTTTCGCGCGCCGTCGCGCCACTCCTCGGGCGCACCGGCCTTCTTCGAAGCCTCGATCGCGCGCTGGAGGTGCGGCTCCGCCTCGGCGTACTTCCCCTCGTCGGCGAGGAGGTCGCCCTTGAGCTCGTCCATCCAGAAGCTCTGCCCGCGCTTCATCGCCTCGTCGAGCCAGCCCATCGCTTCGGTCTTCCGCTCCCCCGACTCGCGGGAGAAACGGGCGGACTGGTAGAAGTCGATGTAGTCTTTGGGTCCGGCCGCGGCGCGCGCCGCGTCGAGGTTTTTCCAGACGATGCCGTTCACGTCGACCTCGACGGGGAACGAGATCCGCAGCTTTTCCCACGCCATCTCGACCCGCACGACGCGCGCGGACTCCGGGTGCAGCCGATATTCCAGCCACTCCTGGTGCGGCCCGGCGGCCGGGTTCACTTCGAAGGAGAAGACATCCTTCTTCGGGTCGCGGAAGTAGGCGCCCCACTGCTTCGACTGGGAGTTCACGACGATCGTCCACGAGCCTTTCGCGGGGATCGCGAAGAGCGCATAGGCGCCGGGCGGAAGCTCGTGCCCCGCGAGCTTGAAAGGCTCTGAAACCTCAAGCGTCGTCGCGTCGTTCGCGCCGAGGCGCCAGACCGCCCCGTACGGCACGAGGCCGCCCCAGATCTCGCGGCCCTTCACGGCGGGACGGGAATACGCGACGGTGACACGAGCCGTGCCGATCTTCTCGAAGACCGACGCAGCGGGACTCGGCCGCGGCAGCTCGACGGGTGCGGCGAGAGAAGGAGAAGACGAAGAGAAGATTCCAATGAAGGTGAAGAGGGACCCGGCGGCGGCGGCGCGCGCGACCAAAGCACCCCTCGAACCGACCGCTGCGCTCCCTGCCCTATTAACATTCATAGAAGTCTCTCTTTCTTTTCTTTCTTCTTCCCTCTCGATCTTAATCTCTTCGCGACTTCATCTCAGCCGAAGTCGAGGAGCGTGATCTCGGGAGCGAGCGCTTTCACGAGGCGGTCCCTCTTGATCAGCTCGAAGCCCTTGCCGCCCCGCGAGACGGGCGTGTAGCGCTTCGTGATCGTGTGTTCGGTGCCCTTGCCGTTCACGAGCGTGAGCGTCGCGCGCTTCTCGTCGTCGCCGAAGAGCGCCGCCCCGACGAGGCGGTCGTCCGGCGCGAGCTTGAAGCCGAGGACGCCCTTCCCCGGGCCGGCGAGGACGGGCACCTCGCTCGCCGGGAAGAGGATCGCGCGGCCCTTCTCGGACGCGAGCGCCACGAGATCCTTCTCGTCGCAGACGAAGACCGCCGCAATCTCATCGTCTTTGGCGGGCTTCGCGAAACGGCGCCCGGCGCGCGTCGTCACCTCGCGGAACGGGTCGAGGGAGAACCGGAGCACGAGTCCGCGGCGTGTGGCGGCGAGGAGGATCAGGCCTTTCGGCCGGGTGACGCGGGGGTCGAGGGAGAGCGCCGCGACGACGCGCTCACCGTCCCCGAACTTGAACAGCTTCTGCACGGGCTCGCCGTAGCCCGTCGAGGGCGGCACGTCGTTGAGACGAAGCACGTAGGCCGTGCCGTGGTTCGAAAAGAGCACGCCGCACTCCTTCGTCGAGCCCTGCAGGACGGCGAGGACTTCATCGCCCTCGCGGAGGCGCGTCGTGTTGGCGTCCTTCATCTCGCGCTGACGCTTCAGCCACCCGTCCTGCGAGACCACGGCGTACGTGTCTTCGTGCTGAATGAAAGCCTCGGCGTCATACGTCGGCTCCTCGACGCTCGCGGACACCTTCGTGAGGCGCTTTTCGCCCGCCAGCATCTCGCGCACTTCGGCGAGCTCGCCCTTCACCTCGTTCCAGAGCTTCTTCTGGGACTTGAGGATCGCCTCGATGATGGCGGCCTCCGCCTGCTTCTCCTTCAGCTCGGCGCGGATCGCGTCGATCTCGAGCCGCGCGAGCTTGTAGAGCTTCGTCTCGAGGATCGCCTCCACCTGCTCCTCGTCGAGCGAGAAGCGTTTCATGAGCTTCCCGGCGGCGTCGGCCTTGCCGTCGGACTTGCGGATGATGCGGATCGCCTCGTCGAGCGCGTCGTAGATGACGATGAATCCTTCGAGAAGATGGATGCGCCTCTTCAGCTCCTCGAGGTCGAACTGGAATCTTCGCCGGACGGTCTCGAGGCGGAAATCGAGGAAATGCCGGAGGATCGCGCCGAGCGGGAGGCGCGCCGGTTCGCAGACGTCGGGGCTCGCCGTCGGCACGAGGCACGTCAGGTTCACGGGAACCGTCGTCTCGAGCGGCGTGTGCTTGTACAAGTAGGTCATGACGAGCGCGGGGTCCGTGTCGCGCTTGATCTCGAGGACGATGCGGACCTCGTCGGTCGACTCGTCGCGCA
>JBDTML010000238.1:0-12776 GCA_039934255.1 Acidobacteriota bacterium
GGGAGAACTGGAGCGTGATGTTCGTCGAGCCCTGGCTCGACGTCGAGTTCATCGAATCGATCCCGGCGATGCCGGAGAACTGCCGCTCGAGCGGAGTCGCCACGGCGGCCGCCATCGTCTCCGGGCTCGCGCCCGGGAGGCTCGCACCTACGTTGATCGTCGGGAAGTCCACCTTCGGGAGGTCCGCGACGGGAAGCGAGACATAGCCGATCGCGCCGAAGAGAAAGAATCCCGCCATGACGAGCGTCGTCATGACGGGGCGCCGGATGAAGAGGCCGGAGACGTTGGCCTGGACAGGCCTGGGGCCTTCGCCCTCGCTCACGAGGCCGCCTCCGGCACGGCGTCCTCCGGGAGGTCGGGAAGGGGCGCGGGCGTGAGCCGCACCTGCAGTGAGGCGAACGCGATGTAGACGACGGGCGTCAGGTAGAGGGTGAGAACTTGCGAGACGAGGAGGCCGCCGACGACCGCGAGGCCCAGCGGCTGGCGCGACTCGGCCCCGGCGCCGATTCCGAGCGCGATCGGCAGCGTCCCGACGAGGGCCGCCATCGTCGTCATCATGATCGGCCGGAACCTCACGACCGCCGCACGCTGGATCGACTCGGCCGGGCCCTTCCCCTCCGCGCGGGCAAATTCGACCGCGAAGTCGATCATCATGATCGCGTTCTTCTCGACGATTCCGATGAGCATGATGAGCCCGACGAAACCGTAGACGTTGAGGTCCTTGCCGAACAAGAGGAGCGTCACGAGCGCGCCGAGACCCGCCGACGGGAGGCCCGACAGGATCGTGAGCGGGTGGACGAAGCTCTCGTACAGGATTCCGAGGACGAGGTAGATCACGAGGACCGCGATCACGAGGAGGAACGCGAGGCCGCCCACGGACGACTGGAAGACCTGCGCCGTGCCCTGGAACGTGGCCGGGATCGTGATCGGGAGGACTTCGTCAGCGGCCTTCCGGACGATCGCCGTCGCGTCGCCGAGCGCGACGCCGCGCTTCACGTTGAACGAGACCGTGGCCGACGGAACCTGCCCGAGGTGGTTCACGGCGAGGGGGCCCGCGTTCTCGTCGAACCGCGCGACGGACGAGAGCGGGACGAGGGTGCCCGCGGAATTGCGGACGTAGAGGAGTCCGAGCGCCGCGGGGCTCGACTGGTACTCCGAGAGCAGCTCGAGAATGACCTGGTATTCGTTCGTGGACGTGTAGATCGTCGAAACCTGACGCGTCCCGTAGGCGTTGTTGAGCGCGTCCTCGACCTGCGAGGCCGTGAGCCCGAGCGCCGAGGCCTTGTCCCGGTCGATCGTGACGGCGAGCTGCGGGTTCCTGTTCTGGAGGTCCGTCGTCACGTCCACGAGACCCGGGAGAGTCTTGACCTTCGTCTCGAGGAGCTCCGTGACCTTCGAGAGCTCGGCGCGGTCGGAGCCCTGGAGCGTGAGCTGATAGGGGCTGCGCGTGACCTGGCCGCCGATCGAGACGGAAGGCGGATTCTGAAGGAAAACCCGAATCCCGGAGACGGCCGCGAGTTTCGGCCGCAACTCCTCGATCACCGTGTCCACGTCCTTCCGTTTCCCGCGCGGCTTGAGGAGAACGAGGAGGTTCCCCGAGTTGCCCGAGGGGCTCGCGTCGCTCGCGCCGACGGTCGAGGAGATGCCCAGGACGGCCGGGTGGGCTCGGATCACGTCCGTCACTTCCTTCTGGTGGCGGGCCATCTCGGCGAACGACACGCCCGGCAGACCTTCCGTGTACCCGACGAACTGACCCGTGTCGTCGCTCGTGAGGAAGCCCTTCGGAATCACGGCAAAGAGGAGTCCGGTGACGAGAAGCAGGACTCCCGAGAGGATCAAGGTCGCCTTTTGACGGGCGAGGACCCACCCGAGTGTTCGCTCGTAGAGGCCGAGCCAGGCCTTGAAGATCCTCTCCGTCACCCGGAAGAAGCGCCCCTCGTTCGAGACGTGCGAGGCCTTCAGGAAGCGGCTGCAGAGCATCGGCGTGAGGGTGAGCGAGACGAATCCCGAAACGAGAATCGCGACGCTGATCGTGACCGCGAACTCCTTGAAGAGGCGCCCGAGCAGCCCGCCCATGAAGAGGACCGGAATGAACACGGCGACGAGAGAGATCGTCATCGACAGAATCGTGAAGCCGATCTCCTTGCCGCCCTTGAGCGCGGCCGTGAGCGGGTCCTCTCCGCCTTCCATGCGGCGAACGATGTTCTCGAGCATGACGATCGCGTCGTCGACGACGAAACCGACCGAGAGCGTGAGCGCCATGAGCGAGAGGTTGTCGAGCGAGAACTTCAGGAGCGACATCACCGCGAACGTCCCGACGATGGAAGCCGGGACCGCGAGGCTCGGGATGAGAGTCGCGCGCACGTTCCTGAGGAACAGGAAGATCACGAGGACGACCAGAGCGATCGTGAGGACGAGAGTGAACTCGACGTCGTGGACCGACTCGCGGATCGGGACGGAGCGGTCGAAGAGGACGTCGAGCTTGAGCGCCCCAGGGAGCTGGGCGCGGAGCCCCGGAAGCTTCGCCTTGACGGCGTCCACGACGGCAATCGTGTTCGAGCCGGGCTGCCTCTGGATCGCGAGCGTGACGACCTGCTTGTCGTCGTACCAGTTCCCGATCCGATCGTTCTCGACACCGTCCACGACGTTCCCGAGGTCGCCGAGCGACACGGGCGAGCCGTTGCGGTAGGCGACGATCATCGTCCGGTAAGCCGCCGCGTCGAAGAGCTGGCCGTTCGCCTGCACCGTCAGGGACTGGTGGATGCCGTAGAGCGTTCCGACGGGCAGATTGGAGTTCTGTCGCTGGATCGCGGTCGCGACCTCGTCGATCCCGATCCCGCGGGCCGCGAGCTGCGACGGGTCCAGCTTGGCCCGGACGGCGAACTTCTGCGCGCCCGTGACCTGCACCTGCGCGACGCCCGATATCGTCGAGAGGCGCTGCGCGATGAGCGTCTCGGCGACTTCGTCCACCGCCGTGAGCGGCATCGTGGGCGAGGAAAGGACGAGGTAGAGGACCGGCTGGTCGGCCGGATTCACCTTCTTCAGCGTCGGCGCCGAGGGCATACCCGGCGGCAGTTGGCGCGCCGCGGCGGCGATCGCCGTCTGCACGTCCTGCGAGGCCGCGTCGATGTTGCGGTCGAGCGCGAACTGGAGCGTGACCTGCGTCGTTCCCTGCGAGCTCGTCGAGTTGATCGAGTCGAGGCCCGCGATCGCGGAGAACTGACGTTCGAGGGGCGTCGCGACGGACGCGGCCATCGTCTCGGGGCTCGCGCCGGGCAGGCTCGCCGTCACGAGGATCGTCGGGAAGTCGACGTTCGGGAGGTCGCTCACCGGCAGCGAACGGAAGCCGATCGTCCCGAACAGCAGGATTCCCGCCATGACGAGCGTCGTCATGACGGGCCGCCGGATGAAGGGCTCGGTGATGCTCATGCCCGGGTCTTGAGCTCGGTTTTCAACTCCACTTTCGCGCCCGGGGAGAGGCGCAGCTGCCCGTCCGTCACGACCTGCTCGCCCGCCGAGAGGCCCTTCGTGATCACGACGACGCCCTCGACACCGGGCCCGGGCTTCACGGGCCGCGGCTCGACGGTCAGGTCGGCCTTCACGACGTAGACGTACGGGCCGTCCTGGCCCGTCTGCACGGCCTGCGACGGCACGACGAGGGCGTTCTCCTCCACCCCCGTCGTGAGCGTCACCTTCACGAACTGACCGGGCCAGAGGCGGCGAGCCGGGTTCTCGAACGTGGCCTTGAGGCGGATCGTCCCCGTCGTCGCGTCGACGGCGTTGTCCACGAAGCTGAGGACGCCCGCGACCGGGTGACCCTCGTCGCTGGGCAACGCGGCCTCGACGCGCACGGGCCCGAGGGCCCGCGCGCGATTCACCTTCGCGAGCTCTCCCTCGGGCACCGCGAACGTGACGTAGATCGGCGTCGCCTGCGTGATCGTGACGAGCGGCGTCGTGTCGTTCGCCTTCACGAGGTTTCCTTCGTAGACGAGGAGATTGCCCGTCATCCCGCTGATCGGCGAGCGAATCGTCGCGTAGGAAAGCTGGACCCTCGCGCTTTCGGCGGCGGCCTCGTCGGCCGCGACGAGTCCGGCGGACGTGTCGGCGCTCGTCCGGTACTGGTCCCAGTCTTCCTTCGAGGCGATTCCCTCGTCGAAGAGCTTCTTGTACCGGACTTCGAGCGCACGGGCGTTCGCGAGCTGGGATTTGTCCTTCGCGAGCGTGCCGACGGCCTGGTCGAGGGCCGCCTGAAGCGGGCGGGGGTCGATCGTGAACAACAGATCGCCCTTCGAAACGTCCTGGCCCTGCTTGAAGTGGATCCTTCCGAGCTCGCCCGAGACGAGCGCGCGAATGGCGACCGTGGAAAACGCCTCGACGTTGCCGATGGCCCGCGTCGTGAGCGGGACGGACCTCTGCGCGACGACGACGGCGGTGACGGGAACGACCTCTGCCCTCGGGCCGGACTTGCGGGAGGATTTCAGGACGGCGCGCGCGGAGGCCGCCACGACGAGGACGACCGCCGCCACGAGGACGACGTTGCGCGTCCTGTGACTTCGGGAAGGGGCCTCGGCGGAAATTTCGGCGATCTCATCGCTCATCAGCGTTCTCCATTCTCAGATGATGCGGTTCTTCAGGGCCTTGCTCACGGCCGCCGATTTCGAATTGACGTGCAGCTTTTCGTAGATCGAGCGGACGTAGTTCCGCGCCGTGTTGATGCTGATCGCGAGGCCGTCGGCGGCCGCCTGATAGCTCGCGCCCTCGGCGAGAAGACGCAGAAGCCGGACCTCCTGCGGCGTCAGATCGTGGCCGGGAACCGGCGGCGGACCCAGATCGCGGAAAAGGCGAATGACCTTGCGCGCGATTTCCGGCGACATCGGGGAGCCGCCTTCCTTCACGTCGCGCACGGCCTCGAGGAGTTTCGTCGGCGGGGTCTTCTTCAGCAGGTAGCCCGCGGCTCCGTTGCACAGGGACTCGAAGATCTGCTCTTCGCCTTCGTAGACGCTGAGCATGAGGACCGCGACGGACGGGCACGTGTCCCTGACGCGCGAAACCGCCTGAGAGCCCGACATCCCAGGCAGATGGATATCCATGAGGAGGACGTCGGGGGGACCGTCCCCCAGCTCAGGGAGGCGCCTGAGCGCGTCTTCCGCGGAGCCCCATCCTCCCGCCCACGAGAACCCGCGCGTGCCCCCGATCAGGAGTCGGAGACTCTCCCGCAGTCCGGCGTCGTCCTCGACGACGGCGACACGGATGGGCGGGACCTGGGGACTCGAGCTCACGGGCACACGCGCAGTTTCGGTCAGGCGTGGCCGAGCCGGGAGAGCATGTTCATGCGCCGCGGGCGCGGGAGCCCAACGGAAGGGTCAGACCGCGGATCACGATGCGCGTGCCCCGCCCCGGAGAGGTTTCCACCTCCAGCTTGCCGCCGAGGGCCACGGCGCGCGCCCGCATGTTGAGAAGGCCGCGCCCCTCTTCGTCCCCCTCTCCCGCCGGCCCGGCGGGGTCGAAACCCATTCCGTCGTCCGCGATGCAAACCTCCAGCTCGCGACCCGCCAGGCGAAAAACGACCGCGACCGCGGTCGCCCGCGAGTGCCGCGCGGCATTCGTCACGGCTTCCTTCAGCAGGAGGAAGAGCTGGCGGCGCGGCTCGGGCGGCACGTCGAGGGCGGGCGCCTCGGGGGGCAGGTCGAGACGAAACGTCATGCCGCGAGCCTCGAGAAGATCCCCCGCGAAATGCCGAAGGCGGTCGCCGAGACTCTGGAGGTCGTCCCGCCGGGGATCGATCGACCAGATCGCGTCGCCGAGGGCGTCGATGACGGAACGCGAGGTCTCCCCGATCTCGCCGAAGAGGCGCGCCGGCTCTCCCCCGGGATCGAGATCGCGGCGCCCGACCTCGGACAGGATGGAGATGCGGGCGAGGCTCGAGCCCACGTCGTCGTGGAGATCGGTCGCGAGCCGCGTGCGCACGCGCTCGAGGGCGATGGCCCGCCGGAGGCTCTGGCGGTGGACGAATACGGCAAACGCGACGCCGGCCGCGACCGCGAGAAGGAGGAACCACGAGCGGCGCCAAAGCGGGGGGCGCACGCGAAATGAAACCGTCGCCTCCTCGCCGGGCTCGTTATGCAGGGACCCGGTGGCGCGCACGGAGAACCGGTACGACCCCGGCGCCAGACCGACGTAACGCACGGTCGGATCCGCTCCCGGGAGGCTCCAGGACGCGTCCAGCCCTTCCAGCTTCGTCTGGTAGCGCACGGTGCCGCCCTCCGTGAAGCTCGGTGCCGAAAAGTCGATGCGGACCCGGGTCTCGTCCGGCTGGAGAACGAATTCACCGAGTGCGCGCGCGCCGAGCTCCGGGACTTCGCGCGGGTAGCCGTTCACGCGAAGCGCCGCGATCGAGACGCGAGGCGGCGGGACGCGCGAGTCCTTTCGCGGCACGAGGCGCGAGAGGCCCTCGAGAGTCCCGAACCACAGGGCGCCTTCGCGATCCCGGCGCGCGCACGTGACGAGGTTGTTGATGAGACCGTCCGCCGTTGTGAAGTGCCGCGTGCGGCCCGTCGACGGCTCGAGGCGCTCGACACCACGCGTCGTGCCGAAGTAGAGAAGACCATCCGCGTCCTCGGCCAGGCACAAGACCGTCCCTGGGACGGGTCCGGACGAGGTCCTGACCGCGACCGCCGAGAGCTTCCCGGCGGAGGGATCGTCCACGCGGACGACACCGCTGCCGCCGTTCGCGATCCACAAACGACCCCTGCCGTCGAGCAGGAAGTCGTGAACGTAACCTTCCGGCGCGCCGTCCGCGGGCAGCAGACGCTCGAATCGGCCGTCTCGGTAACGCGCGGCTCCCCCGCTTCCGAACCCGATCCACAAGTCGCCGGCGCGGTCTTCGGCGAAAACCACCGGAGCCGTGGCGGGGAGGCCGTCGGCAGCGCCGTAGGACACGAAGCGGCGCGACGCAGGATCGAACCGGGCGAGCGAGGACGGGGAGTCGTAAACGCCGGCCCAAAGGATCCCGTCGCGCGTCTCGTAAAGAGCCGACACCTCGGCGGCTCCCAGGCCGTCCTTCGCCGTGTACACGGACTGGATCGGCGCGCGCTCGAGCGCGGGCCCGAGCGCGGCCGCGCCGCGGCGCTCGAGGCCCGCCCGCGTTGCGATCCACCATTGTCCCGAACGGTCGTGCAGGACGGAACGGCCCCACACCCACCGGATCGGCACGGTTGCCGCCGGATTCAGGACGACCGGACGAAACGGCGGCCCTTCCAGCCGCACGAGGCTCCCGTTTCCGCCGGCGACGGCCACGACGTGGCCTTCCCCGTCCTCGAAGAGAGCGCCGACGCGCACGTCGACGATGCCGTCCGCCTCTCCGAAACTCGTGAAGCCGGACGGCGCGAGGCGCAGGAGCCCTGTGCTCTGCGTTCCGATCCAGAGATTCCCCTCGTGATCCTCGAGCAGCTCGCCGAGGATCCCGTCGCCGAGCCCGTTCCGGCGGCCGTAGACGGCGAGGCGCCCTTCCGTGACGACAACGAGGCCCGCGGACGTCGAAAGGACCATGCGTCCGTCACGCAACTCGAGCGGCCGCTGCCACGCCCCCGGTGCCGCTCCGGGCACGCGTTCGAGGACCCGCACCTCTCCAGTCCGCAGCGGAAGAACGACGAGGCCGTCCGCTCCGAGAAGGGGTTCCGCGCGGGCGAGGTCCCCGCCGGCCGTTCCGGGTCCGAGCACGAAGAGGGCACCCGGCGTCGTGACCCAGACGCGTCCCGCCCGGTCGATGTAGACCCCTCGAACGTCCGGGACCGCCCCGCCCGGCAGACCCACACGCGCGAGCAGCCCGCCAGTCGCGACACGGAACAGGCCGCGCGACGAGCCGATCCAGATTGCTCCCTCCGGATCCTCCCGAAGCGAGCGCACGGACGCGTTCGCCGGGGCCGCCGCGGCGAGCCCCAGCGGGACCGCTTCCGCGTTCACCATCCGATACAACTCGCCGCCGCTTCCGAAGAGCACATCACCACCCCGCGCGACGAACACGCAGTCGACGCTCTTCGCCGGTGGAGGCCCGGCCGTGGGCCGAAACACCGGGCGTCCCGCCGGTGTGGCCGGGTCGAGTCGCACGAGCCCGCCCGTCGTCGCCACCCAGATCGCGCCGTCGGGCGTCTCGGCGAGGGCCGTCACGCGCGGCTTCGGGAGTCCGTCCTCGCCCGCGTACACCTTGAAACGTTCCCCGTCGTACCGGCTGAGTCCGTTCAGGGAGCCGACCCAGAGGGAGCCCCGTGAGTCTTTCAAGAGCGCGGTCACGGTCTCCTCCGCGAGCCCTTCGGCCACTCCGTGCCTCTGGACGGGCAGCCGCTCGGCGCGCGCGAGCGGGCCGGTCAGAAGCACGAGCACCGCGACGATCATTCCGAGCCGACGCGCGATCTGCGCGGCGCTGTCCCGGACTTTCGCGAGAACCCTCCCGTCGGCGTCTAGCAGCACCGGGATCTCGTTCCCCCATCGCGCCCGGAGAGCCGGATCAGCATCAACGTCGACGGTTTCGAGCGTCCCCCCAAGGCTCGCGATCAGCGGAGAAACCACGGCGCGCATCTCGTCACACAGGTGACAACCCGGACGCGAGAGGAGGCGAAGCGCGGGCGGAAGGCCGGTGGCCGCGCTCCGAAAGGGATTCACGCGGGGGGCACGGGCGGTGCGCCGCCCTCCGCCGCGGGACGCGGGAGTTTCGTCACGACGCGCCACGAGTAGTGGAGGCCGGACACGGTCGCAAAAACCGCGACGAGGTGCATGCAGATGCGGGCCACGACTTCCGGCAGGCGGTGGACGTTCACGAGGAGGATCGCGACCACGGTCGAGATCTCGAGAAACGTCGTGAGCTTTCCGAGGATCGATGGCGGGAAGCTCCGCATGCCGAGCGCGAGGAAGAGGACGAGGCATATCACGAGGATGAACACGTCCCGGAAGATCGTCAGCACCAGAAGCCAGATCGGGATGTGGAGCTGGGTCGGGGTCGACGGCAGGGCGAATACCACGAACGTCGACACGAGAAAGAGCTTGTCGACGATCGGATCGAGCCACGCCCCGAGAGGAGAGCCCATCGCGAAGCGACGAGCGACGTAGCCGTCCACGATGTCGGTGATGGCCGCGACGAGGAAGATCACGAGGGCCACCCCGTGCCGGCCGTCGAGGATCGCCATGACGAGAAACGGGAGCGAGGCGAGGCGCGCGAACGTCAGGAAGTTCGGTAGCGTCCAGGGGCGGAGTTCCATGGTTCGGTACGTCAGCCCGCCGCGGCAGGTCTGGCGGGCTGGGCGCCCGCCTCTGTCGGGGAGAGCCTGACGTAGACCGCCTTGCCCTTCGGGACGATGAGTTGCTCGGCGGCCATCTGCGTCATCGTGCGGGAGACCGTTTCGCGTGAGGAACCGATCGTGTCGGCGATCTCGCGCTGGGAGGGGCGCACCACGACGGCCCATCCGCCGCCGGCCTTTCGCCCGCGCGTGGCCGCGAGCTCGCGAAAATACCGCGCGAGCCGGCTCTTCACGTCCAGCGACGCGAGGCCTTCGATCGTGGCGTTGGCGCGGCGCAACCGCGCGGAGAATGCCGCCAGGAGCGCCCGCGTCAGGACGAAATTCGACTTCAGGAGGTCGAGGAACACCGCGCGCGACAGGATCGCCAGATCGGATCTCTCCTGGGCGATGACGCTCGCCGAACGGGGCGCATCGTCGAGCAGGGCCATCTCGCCGAAGTGATCGCCTTCGCCGAGAGTGTTGAGTACGACCTCGCGCCCGTCCGGCGCGACGATGGCGACCGCAACGCGGCCCTGCACGATGACGTAGAACGCATCCCCGGGTTGGCCCTGTTCGACGATCGTCTCGCCGCGGCGATACGTGCGCAGCGTCGCCGCGCGCGCGAGCGCGGCCCGGTCTTCCACCGAGACACCCTCGAAGAGAGGGACCCTCGAGAAGAGCTCCGTGATCACCATGGAAGACCCTCCTCTAGCGGGAAAGCCCGAGCGTCGCGTCGATGGCGGCGAACGCCTCCCTCCCGCTGACATGCCGGGATGCCGACTCAGGGAGTATGCCGCAGACAGCCAGGGAAGCCGACGACAGGAAGCACGTGTCGTCGCGGTTCCCGAGAAGCGCCGCGAGACGCCTGACGTGGCCGGGCATCTCGCTTCGGAGAACCGAAGCGTCCGCCCCCACGAGGTGAGTCTCCCTCGAGACGGTGAAGAACCCGAGCCCAATCGTTCGGACGAGGGGCGCGCGCTCCGAGCGGTCGAGGACGTCGACCGCGACGTCGCCGCCGGGCGGCACCCTGGCCGCCGCCACCTCGGGAACGAGCGTGAAAAGAAGGGTCGCGAGCTGGGCGCGGCTGACCCGCGGCGCGGCGACGGCCCTCCGCGCCGAGGCGGGAAGATTCTGCATCTGAAACTCGAGCCGCGCCGCAGCCTGCTTCGGGCGCACGGAGGGATCGTCCCTGGCGAGGTCGCCGTACAGCGCCTCGGCCTCCGCGAAACGCGACGTCTTGAGCGCGAGCGCCGCGAGCGCTTCAGTGAGTAAGGCATCGGCCGGCGCCCGTTCATGAGCCGACCGGGCTGCGGCAAACGCATCTTCGAACTTTCCTTCCGCCTCCGCCGCCAGCGCGAGCACGTGATAGCCGGCGGGCGATTCCGGGTCCACTTCGACGAGAGCGAGCGCCGCGCGGCGGGCTCCCGCGAAATCCCCCTTCACGAGCGCCCCGTCGGCCTCCGCGCGGGACGTCGTCACGACCCACGCGCGGAGCTCGGCGACTCGCTCCTGATAGCGCGCCTGGCCGGGCACGAGGCGCGCCGCGTCACGATAGGCGTCGAGAGCGTCCCGCGACCGCCCGGCTTCCACGTCGTCTTCCGCGCGTGCCGCGAGCGCCGCCGCGCGGGCCCCGGGGGACGACGGGTCGACGGGGGGCGGGCCCGAGGAGCATCCGACGAGCGCCGCCACGGCGGCGAAGACGACGCCCGAGGAGGCAAGGCCCCGCAACGGGTTCAAACCGGCGGTGTCCGCACGGCGCCCATGGCCGGAGACGCCGCCGGAGTTGCGGCCAGAGAAGCGACGGAGGAGATGGCGTGCTTGTAGATCAGCTCCTCGCGCCCGTCCACTTCGAGGACCACCGCGTACTTGTCGAACCGGCGGATCCGCCCCACGCGCTTCTTCTCGGAGATGAGCATGACCTCGACGAGCGTGTTGTCTTTCCGCAACTGATAGAAGTAACCGTCCTGAACGTTGATGGGCGGCTTGCTCGGTCCGATCATGGTCATCCCCCTTCACCGGCAGAAACAAGAAAAAGATGTCGCGCTTCCGACGCGACGAAATCGACGAGATCGGGGCGGTCGGCGCGCACGGCTACGAGCCCGCTCTCGCGCCGGAACCACGCCTCCTGCCTCTTCGCGTAATGGCGGGTGTCGCGGAGAAGCCGTTCTGCCCACTCGCTCTCGGAGAGCGCGCCGGAAACGAGAGCGGCCGTGTCACGGTACCCGATCGCCGCGAAGGCGGGCGCCTCGAGCGGGATTCCCGCCGCGAGAAGACCACGCACTTCCGTTGGCAGTTCGTTCACGAATTCCGACTGAAACCTCGCGGCGATTCTTCCATAGAGAACTTCGCGCGGCAATGTGAGCAGCACCTTCACCGAGGGTCTCTCCCACGCGGGGCCCGGCCGCTCCCGAAAAAGCCGGGAGGGACGGATGCCCGAGAGGAAGAGGATCTCGAGGAGCCGAATGGCACGAGCGGCGTCGGCCGCGCCCACGTTCTTCGCGCTTTCCGGATCGAGCAACCCGATCATCCGGACGAGGGAGCCTGCGCCGCGCCGCGCCTTGACGGCCTCGAGGGCACCCCGCAAAGCGTCGTCCCGACTCGGCCCCTCGAAGAGCCCGCCGAAGAACGCGCGCACGTAAAAGCCCGTCCCTCCCGCCAGGATGGGAAGCTTCCCGCGCGCGAGGATTTCTCCGCAGAGTCGCCGGGCTTCCGCCGCGAACGCGCCGGCGCTCCAGGGCTCGCGCGGATCCCGCGCGTCCACGAGGTGGTGCGGAACGCGTTCCCTCAGCTTTGCGGACGGTTTCGCCGTTCCCGCGTCGAAGCCGCGATAAACCGCGAAGGCGTCCGCCGAGACGATCTCGCCCCCAAGACGTTCGGCGACGGCGACCGCGAGCTCGGACTTCCCCGTCGCGGTCGCCCCCACGATCGCGAGCACGCCGGATGGGCGCATTCCGTTCACGGTGTCCCCCGGGCGACGCTCTCGGGGAACACCGGCCAGATGCGGCCGCCCGAAAAGACGAGCGCGATCTCGCCGTCCCGATCGGTCCGGAACGTCCGCACCCCGGCCGTGCCGAGCCGCTCCATGACTTCCGGCGCCGGGTGGCCGAAACGGTTACGACGCCCGACGCCGATCAGTCCCAGCCGCGGCGAGACGCGAGAGAGAAACGCCGCGGCCGTGGACGTCCGGCTGCCATGGTGAGGCACCTTGAGAACGTCCGCGGCGAGCGTGCGGCCGCCGGCGACGAGGTCGCTCTCGGCCAGCTTCTCGATGTCGCCCGTCAGGATTGCCGTGCGTCCGGCGAGCGCGACGGACAGGACCAGAGAGCCGTTGTTCTCGCGTGCCCGCGGGTACCCGCCGTCCCCCGGGTGAAGAACGTCGAACCAAAGACCCGCGGCCGTGAAGCGCTGGCCCGCCCCGAGGCGCTCCAGCGTCAGGCCGCGGCGCGCGGCTGCCTCCTCGAATTCGTCGAGGAACAGGTTGCGCGGCGCGCCGCGGGGGAGAAGGAC
>JBDTML010000239.1:0-15246 GCA_039934255.1 Acidobacteriota bacterium
TTGTCTTTGCCGGGCGTTCCCTTCAGGCGAAGCCTGAGGAAGTGCTCGGCGTCCGTGTTCTTCCGGCTGCCGAGGAAGAGGGCTTCCGGAGCCTGGACGGAGCGGACGTATAGGTCGAGCGCGCCGTCGCCGTTCGCGTCGAACGCCACGACGGCGCGGCCGTTCGTCTGGAGATCGAGGCCGTCGAGGAACGCACGCTCCTCGAAGAGCGGATCCCGCGGATTCCTTCCGGGGCCGCGGTTCCGGAAGAACGCGTCCCGTTCGATCCCCTGGACGCCCGCGCCCTTGCGGTCGAACGTCTTCTTCATTGCGATGTAGTCGTCCCAGTACGCGAGCGTCTCCCACCAGAACTCCAGCTCGCGGTCGCGCGTGCGGCCGTCGTCCCACATCCCGTTCGTCGCGTAGAGGTCCAGGCTCCCGTCGTTGTCGAGATCGGCGGCGGCGACGCTCCAGTTCCAGCCCGCGCGGCCCGCGCCCGAACGCGACGTCGCGTCCTCGAAGGCGCCCTTCGCCGTCTGGAGGAGGAGCGAATTACCGCGGCACATCTTCTCCATCCACGAGATCGCGATGGGCCGGAAGATCCGGCCGGGGAGAGGCACGGGGAGGCCCGGGTACTCGTGCAGGAAGCCCCACTGCGTGTAGGTTCCCGTCGTGTAGAGGTCCGGTCGGCCGTCGCCGTCGAAGTCGCCCCATGCCGCCGACATCCCGTAGCCGCGGTCTTCGACTCCGAGCTTCCCTGTCACGTCCTGGAATCGCTTCCCGTCGACGTTGCGGTAGAGGTTCTTCAGCCCGAAGTCGTTCGTGACGACGAGGTCAGGCCGACCGTCGCCGTGGAAATCCGCGAAGAGGCACGAGAGAGACCAGCGCGTGGGCTTGTCGACGCCCCATTCTTTCGAAGCGTCGCGGAAGTGGCCCTTGCCGTCGCCGAGGAACAAGTAGTTGCGCCGCCCGTCGTTCGCGTCGAAGGGAGGGTCCGGCATCTGTCCGTAGTAGTCGCCCGTACCGCAGACGAAAAGATCGAGGTTGCCGTCGCCGTTCACGTCCGCGAAGGCAAGAGAGCGCGTCGGGCCCTGTGTGACGACGCCGGAGGCCGCCGTGATCTCCTCGAACGTGCCGTCCCGTCGATTCCGGAAGAGGCGCGTCGGGCCGAAGGCGTCCGTCACGGCGAGATCGGGGAAACCGTCCCCGTCGATGTCGCCTGCGGCGACGCCGGTGGCCGCGATGCCTGCAGAGCCGGACGATGCAAGACCCGCTCGCACGGTCACGTCGGTGAAATGGCCGCTGCCGTCGTTTCGATAGAGGATCGACCGCACACCGTCGCCTACGAAGAGGTCCTCGGCGCCGTCCTGGTCGAAGTCGAGGACGGCCACGCCCGAGCCTGGCCAGATGCCGTCGATGAGCCGGTTCGTAAGCGGTTGCGGCGGGTCGCGGCGCGGAGCGCCGAGTCCCGCCGCGAGGGTCGCGTCGTGGAAACGGGGATGGGCTTCGATTTGCTCGGAATTCGGAGAAGAAGAGGAGGAAGAGGAAGAAGAAAGATTTGCTGAGAAGGTAAGAGGGGAACCCCCGGCCGAATCCGCGTCGGGAAGCAGGAGCGAAACCAGCGCGGATCTCTCGACGCGGGCGCCGTCCGCGCGAAACCCATCCACGACGAAGACGGCCGTCCCCCCCAGCTCCCACCTTTCTAAGAAATCTTTCTCCTTGTCTTTCTCACTCGTCTTTCTGATCTCCGGTTTTCCCGTGACGTCGAAGGAAATCAGCTCGATCCGATCCAGATCTTTCCAGGCCCAGGTGCGCAAGGCGGCGATGCCCTCCGGGTCCCCTGGCTGCGCGCTTTTCGCGCGCAGCGCCGCGCGCGTCGTCTCCAGCGCGTCGCGATAGCGCTCGAGCCGGTGCATCCACGGGACGAACTCGGCGCGCAGGCGCGCGAGCGAGGCGTTCTGGAAGAGCCAGAAGCCGAGAAGGATCGAGGCGGCGCCCGCCACTACTGCCGCGCGGCGCTTCCCGCGGGACATCTACGCCGTGGCTCTCGCGCGCCCGGGCTGGACGGCGGCGATGAAACGCAGCTTCGGGTTCTCGCGCTCGGCCCTTTCGAGGTGCCATTTGCTCTGGAAGAGAACGAGCGGACGCCCCTCGAGGTCCACGAGGCACGCGACGCTGGGCGGGTCGTCGAAGCGCCTCGGGTCGAAGTCCTCGCCCTCGACCCAGCGCGCGAGCGTGAACGGGAGCCGCGCGTAGGAAATCTCCGCGCCGTACTCCGAGCGGAGGCGGTGCTGAATGACCTCGAACTGCAGGACGCCGACGGCGCCGAGGACGGGGTCGCGCTCCATGCGGTCCGGATCGTGGAAGACCTGGACGGCGCCTTCCTCCGAAAGCTGGTCGAGGCCCTTCTTGAGCTGCTTCCTCTTCGCGGGGTCCAGCATGACGACGCGGTTGAAGAACTCGGGGGAGAAGCGGGGAATGCCTTCGAACTCGATTCCCGGCCCCTCGGCGAGCGAGTCGCCGATGCGGAGGTTCCCCGCGTCCCAGAGCCCGAGAATGTCGCCCGCCCAGGCCTCTTCGACGAGCGTCCGCTCCTGCGCGAGGAACTGGAGCGGCTTCGCGAGCTTCAGCGTGCGGCCCGTGCGGGGATTCAGAACTTCCATGCCCCGCGTGAACTTCCCCGACACGATGCGCAGGAACGCGATGCGGTCTCGGTGCGCAGGATCCATGTTCGCCTGGATCTTGAAGACGAAGCCCGAGAACGAGGGGTCGAGCGGATTCACCTCGCCCGTGGTCGTCTTGCGGGGCAGCGGAGCGGGCGCCAGCTCCAGAAAGCGTTTCAGGAACGGCTCGACGCCGAAATCGTTCACGGCGCTCCCGAAGAAAACGGGCGAGACCCCGCCGGCAAGGAACGCGGCCTGATCGAAAGCGTGTCCGGACTCGAGGAGCTCGAGCTCTTCCATGAGCGTCGCGTGCGCGGCCGCGCCGAGCGATTCGATGAACGCGGAATCGTGGAGAGACGCGACTTGAACCGGCGCGACTCTCTCTCCTTTCACAGAATCTCCTCTTTCGTACCTCAACAGCGTCTTCCCCCAGCGGTCGTAGACGCCCTGAAAGTCCGGCCCGGAGCCGATCGGCCACGTGACGGGGTGGCAGGGAATGCCGAGGACGCGCTCGATCTCGTCCATGAGGTCGATCGGGTCCTGACCCGCGCGGTCGAGCTTGTTCATGAACGTGACGATCGGGATCCGCCGCATGCGGCAGACCTCGAAGAGCTTGATCGTCTGCGGCTCGACGCCCTTGGCGCTGTCGATGAGCATGACGGCCGCGTCGGCCGCCGCGAGCGTGCGGTACGTGTCTTCCGAGAAGTCGTTGTGGCCGGGGGTGTCGAGGAGGTTCACGTGGTGGCCCGCGTACGGGAACTGCAGCACGCTCGTCGTGATGGAGATGCCGCGCTGGCGCTCGAGCTCCATCCAGTCGCTCGTCGTGTGGCGGCTCGCGTTCCGGCGCGTCTTGACCGAGCCCGCGAGGTGAATCGCGCCGCCGTAGAGGAGCAGCTTCTCCGTGAGCGTCGTCTTGCCCGCGTCCGGGTGCGAAATGATCGCGAAGGTGCGCCGGCGCGCGACCTCGGCGGCGAGGGTGCGTGAGGCGTCGGACATTCAGTGCTTCGGCGTCTCCGGGGTCTTCAGGGTCGAAGCCGGTGTCTCGGACAGCGCGAACGCGTATTCGTCCGCCCGGGACTCGACCGCGGATTTGACGAGGTCGGCCCCCCCGTGACCCGCGTGCTTCTCGATTCTGAGGAGCACCGGCCCGCCCGTCGAGGCCGCCTGGAGCGCGGCGGCGAACTTGCGCGCGTGCATGGGGTCCACGCGGTCGTCGCTGTCGGCCGAGAGGAGGAGGACCGACGGATAGTTCGTCACGGCCTTCACGTGGTGGTACGGCGAATAGGCGAGGAGCGCCTTGAACTGGGCCGCGTCGTCCGCCGAGCCGTATTCGGAGATCCACGTCTTGCCGGAGCCGAAGAGGTGGTAGCGGGCCATGTCGAGGAGCGGCACGGCGCAGAGCGCGACGCGGAAGAGCTCGGGGCGCTGCGTGATCAGGGCGCCGAGGAGCAGCCCTCCGTTCGAGCCGCCGCGGAGGACGAGGCGCTCCGGAGACGTCCATTTCTCCTTCGCAAGGTACGCCGCCGCCGCCGCGAAGTCGTCGAAGACGTTCTGCTTCTTGAGGAGCATCCCAGCCTCGTGCCACTCCTCGCCGTACTCGCCGCCCCCGCGGAGGTTCGGCACCGCATAGATGCCGCCGCGCTCGAGCCACGGAAAGAGCGACGCCATGAAGACGGGCGTCTCCGAGACCAGGAATCCGCCGTATCCCTCGAGGATTGCCCGCGCGTTTCCGTCGCGTTTGAGGTCCTTGCGGTGGACGATGAACATCGAGACGCGCGTCCCGTCCCGGGAGGGATAGAAGACCTGGCTGACCATGTAGGGTGTCGGGTCGGCGGGAACCTTCACCTGGAAATAGAGCGACGTCGCGCCGGTTTTCACCGACGTGCGGTAGATGGACGTGGGCGTCGTGAAAGACGTGAAAACGAAGTAGGCCTCGTCCTCGTCGTCGCGGCCGAAGAGGTTGCTTGCCGATCCGATGCCGGGCAGCGGAACGTCGCGCACGGGAGTCCCGTCGAGGTTGCGCACCTCGAGGAGGCTCGAAGCGCTGCGGAGGTAGTCGAGGGCGAGCTTTCCGCCGACGACGCCGAAGCTCTGGAGGGCCGCGTCCTTGCGCTCCGGGACGATCTCCTTCCATGCCGCGCGCGCGGGCTTCGCGGGGTCCACGGCGAAGATCCGGCCCTTAGGCGCGCCGTCGTCCGTACTGACGAAGAACGTTCCCCCGAACGAGTCCACGTCGAAGTGGGCCTTGATCCCGACCGCCAGCGGCGTCCAGGCTTCGCCGGCAGCCGTTGTGCCGAGTTCCCGGAACCAGATTTCGGTCGACGTCCAGCCGTGCGAGACCGTGAGGAAGAGAAAGCGCCCGTCGCGCGTGATGCGGACGTTCTGGAACGTCGTCGGGTCGCCGAGCTTGTCCTTCACGACGGCGTCGGTCTTCGGCTCCGTCCCGATCCTGTGGAGGCGGATGTCCGCCCAGCCGGGCCGCTCGGAGGCCGGGATCTTCGGGTCCACGGGCAGCTTCGTGTAATAGAAGGCGGAGCCGTCGGGCGTCCAGGAGGCGCCCGCGTACTTGGCGCCCTCGATGACGTCCACGTCCGAGACCTTGCCCGTCGCCACGTCCATGACGTAGAGCGTCGCCTCGTCCGAGTTGTTCACCTTCTTGCCGTAGGCGACGCGCGCGCCGTCCCACGAGACGCTCCAGGCTCCGAGGCCGGCGCTGCCGTCGGCGGACCAGCCGTTCGGGTCGAGCAGGACTCTCTCGGCGCCGTCCGCGCCTTCCTTCCAGTAGACGATCGACTTCTCCATTTTCGCGTGCCGCCGCGTGAAGAAGTACCGCGTGCCGCGATGGGTCGGAGCGCCGAGACTGTCGACGTAGAGAAGGTCTTTGAGGCGCGCGGCGATCGCGGCGCGGTCGGGCAGGGCCGCCAGTTTTTGCCGGGCGAAGTCGTTCTGGGCGGTCATCCACGCCTGAACCTCCGGGCTCTTCTCGTCCTCGAGCCAGCGATAGGGATCAGGAACGGGGACTCCGTGGACGACGTCGGAGGTCTGCGCCGCGCGTGTGGGCGGATACGGCGGACCCGGCTCGGCCGCGCGGGCACGGGACGGACGCATGAGGACGACGGCGACGATGGCCAGGATTGGGAGGACGACGGCGAGGCCGTCGGACGGCTTCTTCATGGCGGAAACGTAGCATGACCCGGCGTCCGGCGTAGACTTCGAGTCCCATGACCCCGGACGGAGACTCCTCCCGCGCCTGCTTCCTGTGCGGCTTCCCCGCCTCGGTCGGCGGCGAGGAGCCCCTCTTCGCGACGTCCGTCCGCGGCCATTCGGTGGAGTGCGAGGAATGCGGCCCCTACGCGGTCACGGCCGAGGCGATCCACCGGCTCGAGGTGCGCCCGATTTCCCGGCCGGGCGTGCGCTTCGAGATCTTCCGGCTGCGCTCGAACGGGCAGACGCCCCGGCCGACCGTCGACCTGAAGATGGTCGAGCATTTCTGCACGGGCTACACCCCGATGCGAGGCTGAGCCCATGAGCAAAGACCACCCCGACCACCATGATGCGGAGCTCGCGTTCCGCGCCTACGAATTGCGCCGCGAGCCGGTCATGCGCGAGTCGCGCAACGCGATCAACCGCGACTTCTGGCCGAAATCGTTTGCCGAGGTCATGGCCGTTACGCAGTCTGGCCACCCTCTCAACGCGGCCTGGCGCCAGACGAACACGTACTGGGAAATGGTTTACGGCACCGTGAAGCACGGCATCGTGAACGCCGATTACTTCATGGAGTCGAGCGGCGAGGGAATGTTCCTGTTCGCTCGCGTCGCCCCGTACCTCGAGGACCTCCGGCGCGAGCTGTCCCCGGTCGCGTTCCAGAACGCGGAATGGGTGGCGAAGAACACGGCGGTCGGCCAGAGGATGTTCGCCATGTTCTCGGCCCGCGTCCAGAAGATGCTGGCCGCGCGCGTCAGCTCTTCTTGAGGGCGGCGTAGGCGTCCTGCACGAAAGCTGATGGCCCGCCGCATCGAACCTTCCCGCAAGTCGCCCGCCGAGAGGCTCGAGGACCTCCTCGCCGGCCATCGGGACGCGCCCTTCCCGTCGGGTGCGGCGAAATATCTCGAGCGCGCGATTGCCTCGAGCGACTCGATGCCGAACGCCGTGAAATTCTTCGCGTGGGCCCTCCTCGTTCCCGCCGCCGCCGGCCTCGCCACGCCCCAGGGTGAAGACCGCGCGCTCGAGGCGCTCGTTGAGGCAGAACGTTATCTTCCGGCCGCGCAGGAAGAGCTCGGCGCGCTCCTTGCGCGCGAACGCGAAGAGCTGAAGTGGCTCGAGGTCGGGGTCTCGCTTCAGTCCGAGCGGGCCGCCTTCGACGAGGCCCTGCGGCTCTGCGATCTGGCGCTTTCCCTCGGCTACGGACGCGCGTACGAAGCGAAGAAGAACTCGCTGCTCCGGATGATCTAGCTTCGAGGGGCCTTCCGGGCGCGGACACGACTGACGCCGCGGAAGACGAGCGACGTGTCCCGCGCGTAAAGCACCGGGACCGCCCAGTCCATCGGCTCGGCTCCCTTCGCGTAAGACACCGCCACGCGCGCTTCGCGCGCGGCCGCGCCCAGGGTGTGGCCTCTCGCGAGACCCCAATAGAGATGACGGGCGAAGGCCGTCGCGGACGAATCGAGGACCTTGTACTGGTTCGCGAGGACCGCCGGCACACCGCCCGCGAGGAGAGCGGGAGCAACGCCGCGGAGGAAGTCCGTCCGGCCGCCGCGGCCCGTTTCGCACGCGTTCAGGAAGACGAGCTTCAGGCCGCGTCCCGACAGCAAACGCAGGACGCGATCCGTGTCCACGGCCAGCGCACGCCCGCGCGCGTCGAGGAGGAACAGGCTGCCGGCCTTCTCCCTTTCGTCGAAGACGCCGTGCCCAACGAAGTGAAGAACGTCCACGCCGCCGCTCGAAAGCTTCTTGTGCAAGCCCGCCGGCGTCGCGGACGCGATCACCTCGAGCCTGACGTGCCCGGACCTGACGAGCGGCGCGAGGGCAGCGCGTATCGCTGTCGCCTCCTGCCGCGCGGCCACGGGCGCGGCGTCCCGGGGCTCGGCGAGCGCGACGACGACGCGCAGCGGGCCGCGGCCGGGAGCGGGCGCCGCCGCCCCGGGCGGCGCTCCGAAGACGTTCCTGACGAGAATGGCGTCGTCGGCGAGGAAGCGGCGGCGCGAGGCGTCCCACGCGAGCTCCCACGGCTTGTCGGCGATCCAGTCGAGCCCGGGCGTGAAGACGAGCTCCAGCGTCCCCTTCGCGCCCGCGCGCGCCTCGTCCCACAGGCGCCGGACGGTCCCCGGGAAGAGTGCCTCGAAAAGAACGCCGCCGTATTCGCGGAGCTCCTTCGCGTCGGGGAGGGGGTGAGTCCCACCGCCTTCCAGGGCGGCGAGCACCCTCTCGTGCATCTCGATGATGCGTCGCATGCGCTCGCCTCCGGCGCCGCCCTTCGTCTCGAACGGCTCGACGACGCGCGCGCCCGCGAAGCTCGCGAGAAGATGCGCGGGCGTCCCGCCCTTTCCGCCGACGAGGACGAGCTCGAAACGGCGCACGCTGCGCGCCGAGGGCGCGGAAGAGGAAGAAGAGGAAGAAGAGTAAGAAGAGGAAGAGGAATATTTTGCTGAAGACCGGGGAGAAGACGCGCTGCGCGCGTGCTTAGAAGGGGGGACGGGCTTGCTCGGCCCTCGCGAGCGGCGTCTCGCCCCGCGGCGCCCTGTGTTGCGGGCTGCGGCGGCGCTGTACCCCTCTTCACCTTCTAAGAAGATCTTCATCTTTTCTCTCGTCTCCCTCCGAGCAAAAAGATTCAGATGGTGAACAGCGTCCCCCGGCCCGAAGCGCACGATGTGTTCTTCAAGCACGGGGGGCCCGGCCCCGAGCTTGGTGCCGCCCTCCGTAGGGACCACGAGATCGTTCGGGGCCTCGAAGAAGACTCCTGCCGCCGCATCGAGGAGCCGGCGGGCGGCGTTCCCCTTCGGCTCGTAGCGCGCGACGGCGGCTGCCGCCTCGAAGTGTTGGGTCGTTTCGGCGTTCATGGCTTCGAGAAACGTTCCCGCAGGATCCATCGCCGCGATGCCGGGCAGCGTGCCGCCCGCGCGCCGGGCCATCCAGACGAGAGCCTCCGCCGCAAAGTCCAGTCCGAAGGCAAGAGCGTTGCCCGGAAACATCTCCCCGAGATTCGCGAGCCAGGTGGCCAGCGCGTGCCAGCGCGCGGGCGAGGCGAGAGGCGTTCCCTCGTTCGGCGAGGCGGCGAAGAGGATCCGGCCGAGCGTGACCGAAGAAGCGGGAGCCGAGGCTTGCTCGGCGAACGCGCGGAGGACGAGCCCCCCGCGGGAATGCGTCACGGCATCGAGAAGCGCTGGGCCGCGCGGAAGGAGGGCGCGAAGCTCCCGTGCGTTCGCGTCGGGCGACGGGCCCACCGTGAAGTGGTTGAACGCGAAGACGCGGCCGCCATATCGGCTCTCGAGGGCCGTGAAGAGATCCGGATTGGCCGCGAGGTCCTGAAACGCCGCGGCCGCGTGCGAGAACGTGCCGTGCACGAAGAGAAGGCTTCGCGCGGGCGGCGGCGGGAACGTGAGGTTCCTGACGCGCGTCGCGACGATGCGGCCGTCCCGGACCGCAAGGGCCACGAGGCCGAGCGGCGTCTTCGACGCGAGGAATCGCTTCTTCTCCCAGAGGCGCGCGAGAACGGAAAGAACCGCGCCCGCGGCGGCCCCCAGAACCCGCAGAAAGTAGACGCGGACCACGCCGGCGGCCCCGCGACGCAGGGGCGAAGCCGAAAGAGAGACTTCGAATCGGTGCGCGCCCCGTCCGCTCCCCGCCGACGCATGGAACGTCAGCGCGCCGGATGGATGGCGCGCCACGACGACCCAGCCCGCGGCGGAGGAGGGCTCGTCGACTTCAGCGCTGAGAAGGCCGGTGCGCGCCGAGGCGCCGCGGCGTGGCCGCGCCGACCGGACGCCTGCGAGGGTGAGCCGCCTGTCGAGGAGAACGCGCGAGACGAACGGGTCGGCGGCTTCGGGGATCCCCGCCCGCGTGCGCGCCCCGGCCCGCGAGGGAGCCGCTGGCAGGAGCTCCCACCCGGTGCTCGCCGTGACGCGGAGGCGCGGGGACGCCGGGGCGGCCATCGCCCGTCAGCCGAACTCGACGACGACGGGGGCGTGGTCGCTCGTTCCGAATTCGCGGTGAACGCGCGCGGCCTTCGCGGATTTCGCGAGGCCTTCGCTCGCGAGGATGAAGTCGATCCGCCAGCCGATGTTCCGTTCCTTGAGCTGGCGCCAGGGAGCCCAGTACGTGAAGAGGTTCTCGTTGTCGGGATCGAGTGCGCGTCCCGTGTCGACGAGTCCCTGGTCGAGGAGCTTCGCGAGGAGCGCGCGTTCGTCCGGGCGCTGGCCGATCGCGCCGGCCTTCCTCTCCTTGGGGTGCACGTCGCGGTCGGTGAGCGCGACGTTCAGGTCGCCGCAAACGAGGAGCTTCCTCCCCGCGGTCTTCGCCTCGCGCGCCCAGCGTCCCATCGCTTCCAGGAACGCGAGCTTCGCCCCGAAGTCCTTGCCGCCGTTCGGGACGTAGACGGACGCGACGGAGAACTGCGGCGTCGAAGCCTCGACGATGCGCGTCTCGTGGTCGAAGTCCGGATGCGAGAAGAGGACGGTGCCCGGGAACGATTCGGTCCTGAGGAGGAGGCCGACTCCCGAGTAGCCCTTGTGGCCGTGCCAGGTGCTCGCGTAGCCCGCGGGCGCCGCGAGAGAGAACGGCATCTGGTCGGGCGCGGCCTTCAGCTCCTGAAGACACAGGATGTCGGGCTTCTCGCGCTCGATCCACTCCACGACCTGGAGCTCGCGGGCACGGATTCCGTTGACGTTCCAGGTGACGACTTTCATCACGTCACGTCTCCAGCCTCTTCGCGAAGCCGCGCGCGAGCTCGGGAGCGCGCGCTTCGTCCTCGTGCTTGAAAAAGACGTAGGCAGAGTCCCATTCCTGCGCGGCGACGCGCGCCGCCCAGGAGTCGAGGTCCGCCTCGGCGTAGTCCTCGCGGCGGAGGCGGAGGTAGCCCCACTTCGCGGTCGAGACGAGCGGCGTCGTGCCCTTTTCGTCGTCCGCCACGCACAAGGCCGCGCCGGCGACGCGGAGGAGCTCGTAGACGTCGTCGTCGAGCCATGTCGGGTTCCGGAACTCGAAGGCTGCCTGGAAATCCTTCGGCAGGAGCCCGAGGAACGCGTCGAGACGCGGAAGGTCCTTCTTGAGGTTCGGCGGCAGCCCGAACAGGATGGGCCCCCGGCACGCGCCGAGCTGTCGCGCCGCGCCGGTGAGGAAGCGGACCTCCTCGGAGGCGTCCTTGAGACGCTTGATGTGGGTGATGCGCTGCGGCGCCTTGAGCGCGAAGCGAAACGTCTTCGGGACTTGCGCGGCCCACCCCGCGAGCAGCTCGGGCTTCGGCATCCGGTAGAAGGTGTTGTTGATCTCTACGGCGGGAAGCTTCGTCGCGTAGTAGGCGAGCCTCCCGCTCACGGCGAGATCCTCGGGGTAGAACGCGCCGCTCCACCCGTCGTAACTGAATCCGCTCGTGCCCGTGAAGACGCGCATGCCGGGCGATTCTAGGCCGTGAAACGAGTCCGTGGCTCCGGCTGCGGGCTTTGCACGACGACCACCGTGACGTTGTCGGGTCCGCCGGCCTCGTTCGCGCTCTCGACGAGATGCCGCACGGCGACGTCGGGCGGCTGCGACGCGAGAATGGCGGCGACCCGCGCGTCGTCGACGACGCCATGGAGACCGTCGGTGGCGAGCAGCAGCGTCGATCCCGCCGGCCAGGGCCGCCAGAAGAGATCGACCTCGATGTCGTCGCGTGACCCCATCGAGCGCGTGATGAGATGGCGGAAGGGGAGAGCGGCGGCCGCTGCCTCCTCCGTGACGAGCCCCCGGCGGATCTCCTCGGCGAGGTACGTGTGGTCGCGGCTGACCTGTTCGAGGGTCCCGTTCTGAAGGAGGTAGGCCCGGCTGTCTCCCACGTTTCCGAAGAGCACCCACGGCGTGAGGACGACCGCGGCGACGAGGGTCGTGCCCATCGGCCGAAGGGGACCCGCGTCAGGCCGCCCGCCCGTCTCGGGCGCCGCGAGGATCCCGGCCCGCCGGACGGCGGTGTTCGCCGCGATCATCGCAAGGCGAAACCTCTCCGCGGGCTCGCCCGGCGCCGTGTAAAAGATCGTGAAGAGCACCTCGACCGCGAGCTTGCTCGCGACCTCGCCGCGAGAGTGGCCGCCCATGCCGTCCGCGACCGCGAAGAGCGCCCCGCGTGCCGCCAGGTTCGCCTCGGGGCCCGCGAGCGCGGCGAGGCTCGTCGGATCGCCGGCGAAGTCCTCGTTGCCGGGCCGGACGCGGCCGCGATCCGACGCGCTCGCCCAGTGGAGGAGCTCCCGGCTGGTGGAATCGGGCCGCATGCCGCGGGCATGGTACGCCGGGCGATCTGCTAACGTTTCGCCATGCGGCCGGGCCTGGTTCTCCTCGTGTTCGTCGGCGGCGGGATCGGCTCGGTGGCGCGCTATCTCCTCGCGACGACGGTCCAGCGGAACGCCCCCGAAGGGTTTCCGTTCGGGACATTCCTCGTGAACCTGATCGGGTGCTTCGCGATCGGTGTGGTAGGCGCTCTCGGGCTCGAGCGCGCGGCTCTTTCTCCGGAGGCGCGCACGTTTCTCATGGTCGGGATCCTCGGAGGTTTCACGACGTTCTCGTCCTTCGCCTGGGAGACGCTCGGCCTCCTGAGCGTCCGGGACGTTTTCCGGGCCGGCCTCTACGTGGGAGGCTCGGTCGCGCTGGGTCTCCTCGGAACGGTGCTCGGCCGGGCGATCGGCAGGGTCGGCGCATGAAAGACGTTACGTCCGCGAAGCTTCTGCGGATCCACATCGGCGAGGCCGACCGGCTGCGCAACCGGCCTCTCTTCGAAGCCCTCGTGCTGGAGGCGCGCGAGGCCGGCCTCGCGGGGGCGACCGTCCTCCGCGGCGTCGAGTCTTACGGGGCGTCGAGCGTCGTGCACCGCGCGCGTCTCGTCGAGCTTTCCGAGGACCTGCCCGTCGTCGTCGAGATCGTGGACGCGGAGGAGAAGGTGCGCGGATTTCTCGAACGTATCGACCCTCTCCTCACGGAGGCAGGGTGCGGGGTTCTCATGACGCTGGAGAACGTCGAGATCGTCCGGTACGCGGCACGCGCGAAACGCTGAGCCCTACTTCGCCGCGATGCCCTCGATCTTCCGGATGCGCGCGTTGACCGAGTCCACGACGTAGAGATTGCCCTTACCGTCGAGGCCGAGGCCGATTGGAAAATTCAGGCGGGCTTTCGAGGCGGGACCGCCGTCGCCGGCGAACCCCGGCGTCCCGTCGCCCGCGATCGTCGTCAGGATCCCGGTCTTCGCGTCGAGACGGCGGATCGCGTGATTCTGCGTGTCGGCGATGAAGACGTTGCCCGCGGCGTCGACGGCCAGCGAGGCCGGCTGGTTCATCTCGGCGGCGAGCGCGGCTCCGCCGTCCCCCCGGTACCGGTTCATCCCGCTCCCCGCGGCAACCTCGACCCGGCCGGTCTTCGCGTCGAGCCGAAGGACGCGGTTGTTTCCCGTGGCGCAGAAGAAGATGTCGCCCTTGGAATCCAAGCGCGGCGCGTTCACCCACGCCATGCCCGTTCCGAGCGCGGGACCTGGTCCCGCGAACATCATGTCGCCGCTGCCCGCGAGCGTCACGATCTGGCCCGTCGTGAGGTCGAGCCGGCGGAGGCGCGCGTTCATCGCGTCGGCGATCACGAGCCGGCCGTCCCGGTCGAAGGCGATGCCTCCGGGCCTGGCGAGGGCGGTCTCGAGGGCCGCCCCGTCGCCCGTGAACCTGTTCTTCCGGATCCCGGCGATCGTCGTGATGATTTTCGTCTTCGTGTCGACGCGCCGGAGGACGTAGTTCGCAGCGTCCGCGATGTAGAGGTTTCCGTCCCGGTCGAAGGCGACTTCGGAGGGAGACTTCAGCGCGGCCGACGTGGCGGGGCCGCCGTCTCCCGCGAAGCTCGCCCGGCCACCTCCGGCGAGCGTCTCGAGGGTGCCGGTCTTCTTCAGGATGCGGCGCACGCGGGAGGCGTTGCCCTCGGCGAAGACCAGGTTTCCTTCGGGATCGAGGACGACGTTGGAGACCGAGTCGAGCGACAGGGCGATGGACGACGAGGCCGCGACGCTGCCGTCCGGCGAAAACGCGTGCGTTCCGTCGCCTGCCACGGTCGTGATCTTCTGGGCCGCCGCGGGAATCGCGAGACCGAGGACGAGGGCCGCCGCAAGGTTCTTCACGCGCCGATTATCACAGGACAGGCGACAGGGCCCGCGCGAAGGCGTCGCCGAGCTTGTGAAGCGTAGGGCGCCGGTTCCAGTCGGAGAGGGTGATCTCGCGGGAGTGGGCGAGGTCGACGGCAAATTGCTGCTCGAGGGCGTTCGCGACCGGGGCACTCGTGGCGACGATGTTGCACTCGGCGTTGAAGTGGAACGAGCGGAAGTCCATGTTCGTCGACCCGATCATCGAGGCCCATCCGTCGACGACGACCGTCTTGGCGTGGAGGATCGAGGCGTCGTACTCGAAGATTCGCACCCCGCGTTCGAGCAGGTAGCGGAAAACGCCGTGTCCCGCGTGCCGCACGAGCGGCACGTCGCTCGTCCCGGGCAGGAGGAGCCGAACGTCGACACCCCGCGCGGCGGCCCGGGCCAGCAGCGGCAGCGCGCCTCCGCGCGGGGCGAAGTACGCGTTCGTGAGCCAGAACGTCCGGCGCGCCGCGGCGCTCATGGCGGCGAGGACCGAGGCGGTCTCCTCGTGCCCGCGGCCGGGGCTCGAATCCAGGACGAGAATCGACGCCCCGGCCGGAGCCGGCGCATCCTCGGGAGCGAGCACGAGGGGCGAAATCTCGAACGGTGTCCCGCCGGCGCGGTCCCAGCCCTCCTGGAAGACAACGGCCATCTCCCACGCGGCGGGTCCCTCGAGCCGCGCATGCGTGTCGCGCCACGCGCGTCCTCCGCGGCCCTTGAGCGACGAGCCGTACTCATCCCCGATGTTCATGCCGCCCGTGAAAGCGACGCGCCGGTCCGCGACGAGAATTTTGCGGTGATCTCGGTACGGCTGGTACCAGAGGAAGGGGAGAAGGGGGTGGTAGAGGCGCACCTCGATGTGTCTTTCCTCCATCTGCTTCCAGAACTCTGCGTGCGTGTCGCTGGAGCCGAAGGCGTCCGCGAGGACGCGCACGACGACCCCGCGCCGGGCGGCCGCCGCGAGAACGTCCACGAAGGCGCGTCCGGTGGCGTCGTCCTTGAGGATGTACGCCTCGAGAAGGACCTCGCGCTCGGCGGCGGCGATCGCGGTGCACATCGCCGCGAACGCGGGCGGGCCCTCGAAATAGACCGTTACGTCGTGACCCCGGTGGATCGGCGATGCGTCGATGCGTCGGAGAAGCACCTCGAATTCCGGGTCTTTCACGCCCTCGGGGAGCCGCTCGGCGAGGCGCCACACGCGGGTCGGGCCAAGGGCGCGGGGCAGCACGCGGAACGCCATCGGGCGCAGGACCGGCCTGAGAAACCGCG
>JBDTML010000240.1:0-2793 GCA_039934255.1 Acidobacteriota bacterium
CGGTCGCCGGGAAGGGGAGGATGTCGGCGGACGACGGGGTTGCCATGAGGGCGAGCAGGATAGCGGCAAGGGTTCGGATTCGGGTCATGCGGGGGTCTCCTTCATTTCGAGCAATCTAACTCGATACGCGTCCCGCCGCACCGAAGTTTCACGGCAGGGAATGCCTAGAATCCCGCATGACCGCCCACACGCTTCCCGGGTACGAACGCGAACCATACCGGACTTCGCTCGAGACTTCGATTCTCGAGACGGGCGAAGATCGAGGCCGGCACTGGGCCGTCCTTGGCGATACCGTTTTCTATCCCGAAGGCGGCGGCCAGCCGCCCGATCGGGGCCAGGTGAACGGAGTCGACGTTCTCGACGTCCAGAAGGACGGCGAAAATATCCGCCACTACCTCGCGTCGCCCGTCGCTCCGGGGCCGGCGCGCCTCGAGCTCGACTGGGAGAGGCGCTTCGATCACATGCAGCAGCACACGGGGCAGCACCTGCTCTCCGCGATCGCGCAGGACCGTTTCTCCTGGGTCACGACCGCCTTCCATCTCGGCCCGGAGGAGTGCGACGTCGAGCTCGACGCGCGCGCGCTGTCGCCGTCCGACGTCTCGTCGCTCGAGGACGCCGTCGCCGCCGAGATTCGCGCCGCGCGCGCCGTCACCCCCCGGCGCGTGACGCTCGAGGAGTTCCGCGGCCTTCCCGTGCGGACGCGCGGGCTTCCCGAGGGCCACGCGGGAGACGTGCGGCTCGTCGAGATCGCGGGCGTGGACGTGAACACCTGCGGCGGGACGCACCTGGCGAATACTGCTGAGATCGAAGTCGTCGCCCTCCTGTCAGCGGAGCCGCTGCGCGGCGGGACTCGTCTCTTTTTCGTGGCCGGGCGACGCGCACGCCGGAGGCTGACGGCCGACGAGGCCCGCCTTCTGGCTCTTCGCCGGATCCTCGGCGCTCCAGACTCCGGTCTCGCGGACGCGGCGCTCGCGAAATGCGATCAGCTCCAGGACGTCCAGCGCGTGCTTCGCCGCGCGGAGGACGAACTGGCGGCGGCGGCGGCGAACTCGGCGCTCGGATCGGGCGCCGGCGTCGTGCACGCTCACTTCGACGGGCGGGACATGGCGTTCGTCCAGGCGGTCGCGCGGAGATTCGCGGCGGAGGCGGGGCCGCGCGCGGCGCTCTTTACGGCGGCCCGCGAGGGGCAGCACGTCTTCGCGCTCGGGGCGGGGGAGGGGTTCGGCGACGCGCAGGCTCTCGGCCGGGAGATCGCGCTGCTTCTCGAGGGCCGAGGCGGCGGCTCCGGCCGCGTGTTTCAGGGGAAAGCGCCCGGCCTCTCGGGAGTCGACCGGGCGCTCGCGCGGTTGAAGGACGCGTCTCGCTAGCGGACCTCGGGGCAGAACTCCTCGAAGCCGCGCGCGCGCTCGCGGCGGGCGATCCGGGCCGGATCCGGGTCGCTGGGCAGGACGCCGAGGGCGACGAGCTGCGGCCGGAACTCGTAGCGGAGGCGCACGACCGCGGCGGGATCGTTCTCGAGCTCGATGTCGACGCGCTCGATGCCGAACCGCGTCCTCGAGCCCATACCGGTGGCGGCGTACTCGTCGGAGAGCTTCGCGCCTGCAGAAGAGGAATCCATTGAGGGGGAGGGAGAAGAGGAGGAAGACGAAGATTTCTGAGAATGGTCGCGGGCGCCCGCCTCGGCCTGAGCAGCCGGCGGCGCCGCGTCCTGGAGGTATCCGCCAGCCGGCGCATCGGGCCGTCTTTCTCTTTCATTCGAAGAAATCTCTCTGTCTCCCTGTCTCCTGTCCTTGTCCTTGTTTTCCTGTTTCTCTATCCAGCCCGAGCGGTACGGGACCTTCTCCCGGTAGAAGACCGCCTCGATGATTCCGAGGTCCTCGGTCTTGCCGAGGGCCGCCCCGTAGGAGCCGCGCTCGCCGGTGAAGACGAACTTGCGCGAGACGGCGTTGTTCACCTGCCAGCCCGGGATGACGACCGTCTGGTAGGGCGCGAGGACCCACTTGCGCGCGTCCTTCGACGACGTGTGTTTCGCGTCGATCGTGTTGAGCCCGTCGACCGACAGGGCCACGGCGACGCGCACGCCCGTGGGATTCGAGAGGCGGAGGGCGTAGTCGCGCCCTTTCAGCGCCTCCACGTAGACGGTGCCGCGCGCGGCGAACTCGGGGCGCGGGCTCCCGTTCACGAGAACGTCCATCGAGAAGCCGGAGGGAGACGAGGCGTTCGCGGCTCCGGCGGCGAGGAGAAGGGCGGTGAGAACCTGGTGGCGCATGGGAATCTCCTTTCGCACGATTGGACCCGGGCGCCGCGATTCGGTTCCCGACGCTTTTGACCCGGGCGTGCCCGTGCCGTACATTGCGCGCCCATGAAAAGCGAATCCGGCGGAAGGGTCCGCGTCGGCCTCCTCGGGTTCGGCACGGTGGGCCGCGCGTTCGCGCGGCTTCTGATACGTGAAGCCGCCGACCTCTCGCTCCGGCGCGGCGCGAACGTGTCGCTCGTCACCGTCGCGACCCGCAACGCGGCTCAGAAGCGCGACGCCTCCCTCGGAGACGGCGTGCGGTGGACCTCGGATCTCGCTTCCGTCGCGACCGATCCGGAATGCGACGTCGTCGTGGAGCTCCTCGGCGGAATCGAGCCCGCGAACGGCCTCATCCGCGCGGCGCTCACCGCCGGGAAGAGCGTCGTCACGGCGAACAAGATGCTGCTCGCGCGGCACGGAACGGCGCTCCAGGATCTCGCACTGGAGAAGGGCGCCGGGCTCGGCATCGAGGCGGCCGTGGCGGGCGGAATTCCGAT
>JBDTML010000241.1:0-2185 GCA_039934255.1 Acidobacteriota bacterium
CGGGCCTCTACTACAAGCCCGGCTCGGAGAAGGCGAAGACGTGCGTCGAGGGCGGACGGTTGCTCCTCGACTTCTGTCGGACATACGAGGTTCCGTACGAAATCTGCGGGAAGCTCGTCGTCGCGACGTCCGAAGAGGAATTGCCGCGCCTGGACGAGCTCGCGCGCCGCGGCAAGGAGAACGGCGTCGCCGGCCTCAAGGAGCTCGGCCCCGGGGAGCTCCGGAAGATCGAGCCGCACGCGGCGGGGATCAAGGCCCTCCACGTGCCGCCGACGGGCATCACGAACTACGGCCTCGTCGCCCGGACGCTCGCGGCCCAGCTCGCGAAGAAAGGCGTGGACGTGCGCTTTCGCGCGAAGGTGACGGCGCTCTCGTCGGCTGGCTCCGAGGTGCGGATCACGGCTGGAGGGGAGGACCTCTCCGCGCGCTACGCCGTCTGCTGCGCGGGCCTCCACGCCGACCGTGTCGCGCGCCTCGATGGCGTGGACGCCGGCGTGCGCATCGTCCCGTTCCGCGGCGAGTATTACAAGCTCGCGCCGGGCCGCGAGGGCCTCGTCAACGGGCTCCTCTATCCGGTGCCCGACCCGCGCTTCCCGTTCCTCGGCGTCCATTTCACGCGCCTCGTCGGCGGCGGCGCCGAGGCGGGCCCGAACGCGGTGCCGGCGCTCGCGCGCGAGGGCTACCGCAAGACGTCCTTCAATCTCTACGACGCGCTCGAGGAAGCGGCGTACCCCGGCGTGTGGAAGCTCCTCGGGAAATACGGCGGCATGGCGGCGGGGGAGCTCTATCGGTCGTTCTGGAAGCCCGCCTTCGTGAAAGCGCTGCAGAAGCTCATGCCCGAGATCCGGAGCGAGGACCTCGCGGCCGGCGGTGCCGGCGTCCGCGCACAGGCGCTGCGGCGCGACGGCACACTCGAGGACGACTTCGTCCTCGTGACGCACGGCCGCGTCGTCCACGTCCTCAATGCCCCGTCTCCGGCCGCCACGGCTTCCCTCGCGATCGGCGACCGGATCGCCGCGCGGGTCCTCGCGATGCGGAGTTAGCCCGCAAAGGGCCGCCGCGCCGCGGGCGCGGTATCCTCGATTCTTCATGGCCCGCCGCTACTTCACGACCCCGATCTACTACGTCAACGACCGGCCCCACATCGGGCACCTCTACACGACGGTCGTGACGGACACGCTCGCGCGCTACTTCCGCCAGCAGGGGGAGGACGTGCGCTTCCTGACCGGCACGGACGAGCACGGCCAGAACATCGAAAGGGTCGCGAAGAAGGAAGGCGTCGCTCCGATCGTCGTCGCCGACCGCCACGCGCCTACGTTCCGGAATCTCTGGAGAGAGTTCGGCATCTCGAACGACGACTTCATCCGCACGACCGAGCCGCGCCACCGGGCCGGCGTCGAGGAGATCATCCGGCGCATCGAGGCGGCGGGCGACTTCTACACGGCGGGGCACGAAGGCTGGTACTGCGCGAACTGCGAAGCCTTCTATCCGGAGAAGGATCTCGTCCTCGGCAACTGCCCGGTCCACGGTTTCAAGACCGAGTGGCAGCGCGAGGAGAACGTCTTCTTCCGACTGTCGAAGTACGGGCCCCGCCTTCTCGAGCTCTTCGAGAAGGGCGTCGAAGGGAAGCCGTTCGTCTTCCCCGAGTCGCGCCTGAACGAAGTGCGCTCGTTCGTGGAGTCGGGCCTCAAGGATCTCTCCGTGTCGCGCACGACGATCTCGTGGGGCATTCCGTTCCCGGGACGGCCGGGGCACGTCGTCTACGTGTGGCTCGACGCGCTCGCGAACTACATCACCGCGCTCGGGTTCGGCTCTCGCGACCTCTCGCTGTACGAGCGTTACTGGCCGGGCATCCACGTCATCGGCAAGGACATCCTCCGCTTCCACGCGGTCTACTGGCCGGCGTTCCTCATGTCGGCCGGGCTTCCGATCCCCCGTCAGGTCGTCTCCCACGGCTGGTGGCTTCGCGACGCGAAGAAAATGTCCAAATCCACGGGCAACGTCGTGAGGCCCGACGAGCTCGTCGCCGCCTTCGGCGTGGACGCGCTGCGCTGGCACCTCGTCTCGGCCATGTCGTTCGGCCAGGACGCGAACTTCTCCGACGAGGACTTTCTCGCCGGTTACAACGCCGACCTCGCGAATGGGCTCGGCAACACGCTGTCGCGGGCCGTGAAGATGTCGGGCG
>JBDTML010000242.1:0-3711 GCA_039934255.1 Acidobacteriota bacterium
CGCTCAACGAGCTCTTCACCTCGGGCTTCGTCGCGCTCCTCGGCGACGTGGCCGTGCTCGCCGGCATCGTCGCGATCCTCTTCACGCTCGACACGACGCTCGCCGCGATCACATTCGCGATCCTCCTCCCGATGCTCTGGGTGACGAACTGGTTCCGGAAGGGAGCGCGCGACACGTACCGGGACGTGCGCGTGAAGATCGCGCGCGTGAACGCGTTCCTGCAGGAGCACATCTCCGGGATCAGCGTCGTCCAGCTTTTTCGCCGCGAAGCCGTCGCCCGCCGGCGTTTCGCCGACGTGAACGACGCGCACCGGAAGGCGAACATCGACTCGATCTTCTATTACTCCGTCTTCTACCCCGCGCTCGACTTCCTGTCGGCCGTGGGGATGGGGTCGATCGTGTGGTACGGCGGCGGCGAGGTGATACGTGGCCGCATGACGCTCGGGGCCGTCGTGGCGTTCCTCCAGTACAGCAAGCGTTTCTACCGCCCGCTCATGGACCTCTCGGAAAAATACAACATCCTCCAGGCCGCCATGGCTTCCTCGGAGCGCATCTTCCAGCTCCTCGACGAACGGCCCTCGATCACCGCGCCCGAAGACCCTGTCGCCCCCGAGGGACCCCTGCGCGGCGAAGTCGCATTCGAGGATGTGCGCTTTTCGTACACGGCGGGCGAGGAGATCCTGAAGGGCGTCTCGTTCCACGTACCACCCGGCCGCACCGTGGCGCTCGTCGGCGCGACGGGCGCTGGAAAATCCACGATCCTGAACCTTCTCCTGCGTTTCTACGACGTAACCCGGGGCCGGGTCCTCGTCGACGGAACGGACGTCCGGCGGTACGACGCCGTACAACTGCGTCAGAACTTCGGCATCGTGTTACAGGACACGTTCCTCTTCACGGGCACGATCGCCGAGAACGTCTCGTTCTTCGACCGCGAAATGTCGCGCGCGAGGATCGAAGAGGCGTGCCTCGAGGTCGGTCTCGGACCGCTCCTGGGGCGCATTCCCGGTGGTCTCGACGCGAAGCTGTCCGAGCGCGGAGGCGGCCTTTCCGTCGGCGAAAAGCAGCTCGTCGCGTTCGCACGCGCCCTCGCGCGCGATCCGCGCGTCCTCATCCTCGACGAGGCCACCTCGTCCGTCGACCCCGAGACCGAGCGGACGATCGAGCGCGCCGTGGAGCGCGTCCTCTCGGGCCGCACGTCGATTGTGGTCGCGCACCGGCTCTCGACGATCGTGCGCGCGGACCAGATTCTCGTCCTCTCGCACGGCGAGGTGAAGGAGGCCGGAACGCACGCCGAGCTTCTGACAAAGGATGGGCTCTATGCCCGCCTCTACGCTCTGCAGCTCAAGGACCGCGAGGCGGCCGCCTGAACCTACATCCGGTCCTGTTTCGTGTAGCCGGCGGGCACCTCGAACATCGAGGCCGGAAGCGACTTCTTCCTGGCCTTCGTGAGCTCCATCGTCGTCAGGGGCTCGGTCCTGCCCTTCTCGCGCGTGACCATCTTCACGAAGAATCCCTCGGCCCCGGCGTCCTTGAGGGCCTTCATCATCGAGCCTTCATCCTGTGATCCGCGGCGCATGAGGCCCTTCATCGTTTCGTAGTCCAGTCCGAGGAGGTCCTTCGTCGTCCAGACCTCCATCTCCGACTTGTCGCCCGGGCGCGAGAGAAGGACGTGCTGCGTGGAGTAGCCGAGCAGGGTCTCCGAGCCGAGCCCCTTGACGGAATACGCCTCTTTGTCGCCCGCCTTCTTCGCGGCCTGCTCGCGCGCTTTCTTCGTGTCCATTTCGCTGTAAGTCTTCGATTTGACGTTGATGAGGTACATGACGTCCGGCGTCGCGAACCTGACGAGCGTGACCATGTGAATCGGCATGCGCGCCGTTTCCATGTCCATCTCGGTGCGCGAGCCCACCTTCGACACGAACACCTTGCCCGTGCCCACGACGCCGCCTCGGCCCATGATCTTCATGTCGATCTCACCCTCGAACTGGGCGAGCGCCGGAGCCGCCGCCAGGACGGCGCCCGCGAGGACGCTCAAGACACTTCGCTTCATGAATGCTCCTTTTTTTGTCGTCCCGCGCGCCTGAACGGCCGCCAATTCTAGCCCCCTTCCGATATGCTCTTTTGGTGGATTCCATCGTCGTCACCGGCGGGGCCGGGTTCATCGGATCGAACTTCGTGCGGCTCGCACTCGCCGAAACCCCCGGCCGGGTCGTCGTCGTCGACAAGCTCACCTACTCGGGCCACCGCGCGAGCCTTCGGGACGTCGAGACGAACCCTCGTTTCACCTTCGTGGAGGCGGACATCGCGGACCGGAACTCAATGCGCGCCGTCATGGCGGCCCACCGCCCCCGCGCCGTCCTGAATTTCGCTGCCGAAACGCACGTCGACCGCTCGATCGACGGTCCCGACGCCTTTATCCGCACGAACGTCAACGGCACGTACGAACTGCTAGAGGCCTCCCGCGCCCACCTCGCGACGCTTTCCGCCGGCGAATCGGACCACTTCCGATTTCTCCACGTCTCCACGGACGAGGTCTACGGCACGCTCGGCGAATCCGGGCTGTTCTCCGAAGAGACGCCCTACGCGCCGAACTCCCCCTACGCCGCGTCGAAGGCCGCCGCCGACCACCTCGTTCGCGCCTGGCACGAGACGTTTCGCGTACCCACACTCCTGACCAACTGCTCGAACAACTACGGGCCGTACCAGTTCCCCGAGAAGCTCATCCCGCTCATGCTCCTGACCGCACTCGACGGCAATCCCCTTCCCATTTACGGCGACGGCGGTAACGTGCGCGACTGGCTCCACGTGGACGACCACTGCCGCGGCATCCTCCTCGTGCTCCAGAAGGGCGCGCCGGGCAGCAAGTACAACATCGGCGGGGGGAACGAGAGGACGAATCTGCAGATCGTCGATACCCTCTGCGCGACACTCGAGCAGGAAAGACCGGCCAAAGAGAATTTGAAGATTTCTGAGAAGGGTAAGAAGGCCTACTCGCAGCTCAAGACGTTCGTTCCTGACCGGCCGGGGCACGACCGCCGCTACGCGATCGACGCCGGCAAGATCCGCCGTGAGCTGGGGTGGGAGCCCTCTTACTCATTCGAAGAAGGTCTTCTTCGGACCGTGAAGTGGTATCTGGCGAATCAGGATTGGTGCGCGACCGTCCAGAAGGAAAATTACGGCCGCGAGCGCCTGGGGCTCGCGGCGCCCGCTCGGGTCTCCTCGTGAAGGGAATCATCCTCGCCGGCGGCTCGGGTTCGCGCCTTCATCCGGTCACGCTCGCAGTCTCGAAGCAGCTCTGCCCCGTCTACGACAAGCCGATGGTCTATTACCCGCTTTCGACGCTGATGCTCGCGGGGTTGCGGGACATCCTCATCATCACGACCCCCGAGGACGAGGCGGCCTTCCGGCGCCTTCTCGGCGACGGGTCGCAATTCGGCGTCCGGATTTCCTACGCGGCGCAGCCGAGGCCCGAAGGGCTCGCGCAGGCGTTCGTCATCGGCCGGTCCTTCGTGGGCGAGGACTCCGTCGCGCTGGCGCTCGGCGACAACCTCTTTTACGGCCACGGCCTCCCGGAGATGCTCCAGCGCGCGGCCTCACGGCCGGCCGGAGCCACGGTGTTCGCCTATCGCGTCCTCGACCCTGAGCGTTACGGCGTCGTCGAGTTCGACGCGAACGGGCGGGCGATCGGCCTCGAGGAAAAGCCGAAGGCGCCGC
>JBDTML010000243.1:0-10195 GCA_039934255.1 Acidobacteriota bacterium
GACGGTGTTGCGCGTGATCCGCTGCGCGGCCCGGACGACCTCCGGATGCGGCGCGAAGTCCGCGTTCTTGTAGTCGCCCTGCGTGAGGTCGAGCGCGCCCTCCTGCTGCACCCGGCGCGCGAAGGCGCGGACGAGCGGCTCGGGGGTCGAAAGGGCGCGGGTGGAAAGGCTTGCAGTGGGGTTGGTCGAGAGCGAAGCGGCGATCGGCATGGAGCGCATGAGCTTCCGGAGTCAGTTGCGCCCGAACGGGAACGGGATCACGTCGCCGTCGCCGGGCGGCTGGGGCTGCTCCACGGCGGCGGGGCGGTCCGCGCGCGCGCCGCGCCGGACCTCGAGGATCAGGTCGCACAGCTCGCGAACCGCGCCGGCGCCTCCGGGCTTCGTCAACTGGAGCGCCGCGGCCTCCCGGACGATCTGCACCGCGTCCGAGGGCGCCGCGCCGACGCCCGCCCGCCGCATCATTCCGAGGTCCGGCAGGTCGTCTCCGACCGTCACGATCTCGAACGCGTCGAGCGACCAGCGCTTCGCGAGGAGGTCGAAGGCCGCCACCTTGTCGCGCTCACCCTGCAGGACGTTCTCCTCGGGGATCTTCAGCTCGGCGCAGCGGAAGGCGACGACTTTGGACGAACGGCTCGAGATGATGCCCAGTTTGTAGCCGAGGTCGCGTAGCAGGACGAGGCCGAGCCCGTCCTTCACGTCGAACGTCTTCCACTCGCGCCCGTTTTCGTCGAACGTCATCGAGCCATCGGTGAGGACGCCGTCCACGTCGAGAACGACCCCGCGGATGCGCGAGAGCTTGGTCCGGAGGTCGTCGGGAACGATCGGGTTGGCGGGCATCCGGGCGAATTATGGCTCAACCGAAGGTGCTTGCGCTCGCGATCTCCAGCGGTTTTCGAATGCGAGGAGCCCGCCCGCGAGCGCGACCGCAAGAGCCGCCGTGAGCCAGCCCGCAAGAACGTCGACGAGGTAGTGGTAGCGCAGGTAGAGGGTCGAGCCCCAGTTTCCGAGGACGAGCGGCAGGAGCACGAGGCCCGTCGCCCGGCTGCGCCGGAACCCGTACCAGAGAACGAGTGTCGAGATCCCCACGTGAAGGCTCGGGAACACGTCCCGGGGGGCCCTGGCGACGTCGAGGATGCGCGTCACGGGGTCGTAGAGCCCGCCGCTCAGGGGCACGGCGAAAAGGTGGGGAAAAGCAACGGCCGGCCCCGTGGCGGGCACGAGGACGTAACCGACGGACCCGAGGCATCCGGCGAGAACGACCGCGAGAAGGAACTCCCGGAAGAGCTCACGGCGCCTTCGATAAACCAGAAGGGCGAGAGCGGGCGGGAGCACGAGGTGAAGAAAATAGAAGGCCGCCATCGCGTTCGAGAGGCCGGGTGTCACGAACGTCTGGAGGAGAAGGGCCGGCGTCTCGCCGAAGAGCCGACGGTCGAGACGCAGGAGTCCGGCGTCGCGGTCCGCGCCGAGGATCGGTTTCCAGATCTCCGTTGAGAAGGTCTCGTACGTGAGCAGGAAGACGAGGAAGGGTAGCCAGTCGCGGATCGTCGAGCCGACAAAGGCGAGAGTGGACGGCCGGTCCGCGGCGTCTCCTCCCCAGGCGAACCGGACCGCGCTGGCGAACACGAGGATCGAGACGGGCGCGAGAATGAACGCGAAGTCCCACAGATGGGTCTCGTCCAGCCCGAGCGGCGTGGGCGCCGACCGGGAGACTGCGAACACGGCGACGGCTGCCGCGAACGAACACGCGAGCACGTCCTCGATGCGGACGTCAATCGTCCTGGACAAAGTAGAACTCTTTATCCGGCGGGACTGCCGGGCCATCCGGCCGGGGCGCGAGCGAGGCCAGCGGTGCCCGGTTCTGTTGGGCGCCCGCGGGACAGAACCCGTCGAGCGCGGCGTGAGCTTCGGCTTCGCGTCCGTCCCGCCGAAGGACGCGCACACTCTGGTAGAGCGCGGGATAGAAGCACGGCGCGCCGGCGAGGGAAGCCCGATACGCCGCGACTGCCCCGTTGGTGTCGCCGCGGCGGTCGAGAATCCGCCCGAGAACGTAGTCGCGGATCGGGGACTCGCCCGGGGAAACGGCGCGCACCGTCCGCTCGGCCGCGTCGAGGCGGCCCGTGTAGTACCGGCAGAGGCCGAGCGAGAGGATGTCGCGCGGGCTGGCCCGAACGGTCCCGCGGTCGGATCGCGCGAAGCTCGCGACGAACGCGGCCTCGGCCTCGGCGTAGCGCCCGGCGTTCATGAGCGCGAGAGCGCGCCGGGTGCCCGCGCGTCCCCCCGAAGACCCGCGAAGGCGGGCGTACGCGTCGTACCGGTTCGCAGCCGCCTGCCAGTCCGCCCGCCCGAAAGCGTGCTCGGCCGACAGCAACGTGCCGCCGCGCCTCAAGGTGGGAGCCATGGCCGCCGCGCCCGCGAGGAGGATCAGGGCGAAGGCGCCGCGCGCGACAGCGGCATGGCGCGGCCTCAGCCGGTCGTAAGCGAGGCGGCCCGCGATGAGGATCCCGGAGGCCGCGAAGAGCAGCGGCACGAGGCGCGACAGGCCCAGCGTGAAGAGCGACATCGACATCGCGAGGCCTCGACTAGATGGACTCCACGCCCCAGAGGTCGTGGAGGTGCAGGATGCCGGAGGGCTTCCCGTCGGCGTCGAGCACGAACAGCGACGTGATCTTCCGCTCCTCCATGAGCCGGAGCGCCTCGGCCGCGTACGCGGCGGCGACGATCGACTTCGGGCTGCGGCCCATCGCATCCGCGGCTGTATCGCTCATGATCTTCGGCCCGTCGCGCTCGAGGAGGCGGCGAATGTCGCCGTCGGAGACGACCCCCACGAGCTGTCCGGACACGTTCGTGACGCCCGTGATGCCGAGCCGTTTGCGCGACATCTCGTAGACGACGTCCTTCATGGCCGCGGACTCCGGCACGAGCGGGATGGCCTCTCCCGTGTGCATGAGGTCGCCCACTTTCAGAAAACGCTTGCCCAGCTTTCCGCCGGGGTGCAGCGCCGCGAAGTCCTCCGGCTTGAAGCCCTTCTCGACCGAGAGAGCCATCGCGAGGGCGTCGCCCATGACGAGCTGCGCCGTGGTGGAAGCGGTCGGCGCGAGGTTGAGGGGGCAGGCCTCCTCGCGGATCACGACCGGCACGACGACGTCCGCTCCCTTGCCAAGCGTCGAGTCCCTGCGGCCCGTCATCGCGACGAGCGTCGCCCCGCGGCGCTTGACGTGTGGGATGAGCGCGACGACCTCCGCCGCCTCGCCCGAGTGCGAGAGCGCGAGGACGACGTCGCCTCTCAGGATCATGCCGAGGTCGCCGTGAATCGCTTCAGACGGGTGAAGGAAAAAGGCGGCGGTCCCGGTAGAAGCCAGTGTCGCGGCGATCTTCTGGCCGACGATCCCGCTCTTGCCGATGCCCGTCACGACGACGCGGCACGAGCTTGCGGACGTCGCCTTCATCGCCTCGACAGCGCGGTCGAAACCTTCGTCGAGGCCGTCGGCGAGGCCGCGCACGGCCTCGGCCTCGGTCTCGATCACGCGGCGGGCTTCCTGGCGGGCGTTGCTGGTCACGGAGGGACGATCTTACTTGCCGGGACCTCGGACAGCGAGACGTCGTCTACGAAGGTCTTTCCTCCCCCGATGAGCATCACCCCGAACGCGATCGCGTTGGCGTCCTCGGCAACGTCGCCCGCGATCTCGTAGACGCGCCAGTCGGCGTCGCGGATCGGTCGGTCGCCCATGTTGTCGAAGAAACCCATCTTGCCGCCCGGCAAGTCGACGCGCAGCCACATCTGCGCCCGTCCCCCGGTCCCCCCGGCCTCGACCCTCACCGCCGCGCGGAAGCGGACGCGCTTGCCGCGCCACGGCGTCGCGTCGAACCTCTGCATCACGTTTCCGAACATCTGTGGCGCGTCCGCCCGAGAGCGAGCGATGACCGCGGCGAACTTCCCTTCGCGTGGCTTCTCGTTCGTGACGGCGACAGTCCAACCGTCGTCCGTGGCCTGCTTCGAAACGGTCCAGCCAACGGGCGCCCCCGAGGCTGGCCCGTCCTCGAAGCCGAGGTTCACGGCGGCGGGCGCCGGAGGCGGAAGCTTGAAGGCGGGCGCCGTCATGACCGACGGGTTAGGCTTCGCGGCCGTCGTCTTCGCGACGAAGAGGAGAACGTCGTAGCTGCTCGGGACGATCTGGCGCACGAAGAACTTCTCGGCTGCCGCCGGGTCGTACATGGCCCCGATCGAGCGCGTCATGCGGCGCGAGTCCAGCCACCGACTCGCTGGCGAGTCGGGCGGAAGCCCTCGGAGGTCGAGGGCGAAGAGCGGGATTCCCGTGGCCGCCAGCATCGCGTCGATGCTTCCCGGCGGGGCGGGGACGACGGTGAAGTTCCGCAGGGCGCCGTTGCCGACGGCCTGGAACGATCCCTCGTCGAACGCAAACCCGAAGATGACGAGATCCTTCCCGAAACGGGTTGCGAGATCGGCGCCCATGGTCGCGCCCATGGGGGAGTCGGGGTCCCTTGAAACATGTCCGTTATGCGCCCAGAGAGCCATTCGCGCGTTCGGTTCGGAAGCGCCGAGGACCCACGCCGCGTTCTCGGCCATCGCCCGGTCGCGCACGTTCTCCGCAGGCTTCCGGACCATTTCCTCGAACTGGGAAAGGATGCGAACGTGCTGACGCGCGAGCCGCCAGTCGACCTCGGAGGTCTTCGGCACGAGCTCCGCGTGCCGGGCGTCCATGCGGGTGCCGAGTTCCTCGACGGCCTTCCGGAGCGCGTTGCGTTTCGATGCATCGAAGTTCGACAGGGCGCTCCGAGGGTCCGGCCCCATCAGGAAATCGAGGGTCCCGGCGAGGGACTTCGCACACTCGGGATCGCCGCGCAGAAGGTAGTCGCGGACGGCCTTCGCGGCGACCGGCGGATACTGCATGTCGACGCCCGCGAAGCGGATCTTGCGCACGTGGACGGGGTCTTCGTTCCACCGGCGCATCCAGCGGATGAGGTCGAGGACCTCCTCCGTGTTCCACGTCCAGAAGTACATGCCGGCGAGGGCCTTTGCCGGGTCGCCTCGTCCGCTCAGGACGTAGTCGTCGACGGCCAGCGCCTCGGGCCAGTTCGCCTCGATCGCGAAGACCGTGAACCCCATCTCGGAAACGAGGAACTCGAGCATCCGGTGCTTGAGCTGGAAGAACTCGCGCGTGCCGTGCGTCGCCTCGCCGAGCGCGACGATCCGCGAGGAGCCGACCACCTCTTTCAGGGGCGCCATGTCGCGGAAGCCGTGGCCCGCCTCGACGGTGGTGAGCGGAATCGCGGCGGCCCGGACGGCGGCGACCACCGGCTCCGAGGCGGGGGAGCGCGCTTCCGCGCTGGACTCGAGGCGGAGGATGAGTGCCGGCGTCTCGCCGACCCGCACCGACCGCGATTCGTTCTCGAACCCCGGCGCGGTTGCCGAGACGACGTAGGCCGCTTCGGGCAGCGCGATGGCGACGCGCCCGTCGGGTCCCGCCTCGGCCACCCAGATGTCGCCTCGGTCCTCCGACACGCGCGCGGCGAAGAGGCGGGTCCCGGCGATCTCGCGGCCCTTCCGATCGGTCACGGTTGCGCGCAGGCTCCACCGGGGCGGCGCCAGCGCGAGGACAACGGAGGAGGGAGTCTCGCCGTTCCGTGTCGGAACCCTGCCGAGGAAGGCCCCTTCGAGCCCGGGCGCCGTCGCGGTGACTCCGTAGGTGCCCGCCGGAAGGCCCGTCAAGCGGAAGGAGCCGTCGGGTCCGGATTTCGTAGTCGGCGGGTCGTAGATCCCTTCGGCGGTCGTCGAGACGGCCGCGACGAGCGCGCCCGCCACGGGCGCACCGTCCGGTCCGCGCACGGTTCCCGAAAGCTCGGCGGCCCGCGCGGCCCGTGAGAGCACGGAACACGAGCCGATGGCTGTGAGAAGAGCGAGGAGCGTTCCTCTCATGGATTCCTCCGTCCGGACGGAGAGAGATTACTTCGCCCGGCCGATCAGCACCGTCTGCGTGCCCGTCGCGGGGTCGAGGCGGACGAGGCGCTGGTCGGCGTCGAGGAAGAGCAGGGACGCGGGCGACCTCGCCTCGGCGGGGGGGACGAAGGGACTGGACCACCAGCGGGACTGGTCGGCGGGGACGAGACCGTCGGCGACGAGGGACACCTCGCCGGACGCGGCGTCCACGAGCGCTAGCTTCGCGGCGCGCCGGGATGCCGGAGGATTTTCTTTGAAGGGGAAGAGTGCGATGGCGACTCGACCGGGGGCGATCTCGCTTCCGAGAACCAGCCGCGCGGCCGGACCGAGTTCGATCGTGCGCTCTCGTGCCGCGGTCCCGTGTTCACTTTCCAGGAAGATCGTCAAAACCCCTGTTCTCCCGTCAATCCCCGCAACCGCGATGCGGCGGCCCGTCAGGAACCGCAGCGAGGGGCTCCGGAGATCTTCGGCGAGGGACGCGAGGAGCGCGCCCGTCCGCCCGTCGTGAAGCGTCAGGATCTGGGGCGCCGACGGGTCGTCTTTCGTTCGCCGCGTCCCGACGAGGAACCGCGCGTCCGCGCTCAGGCGCAGCAAGGGGAGCGACTCGCGCTCGAAGCGGCCTGTGAGCGACAGTTTTTTCGACAGCAGGGAGAGCTCGGCGATCTCGAGCGCGGCCGGCGCCACGGCCTTCCGGTTCGAGTTGAAGAGTCTCGGAAAGAACCGAAGCGTGTCTTCGTCCACGAAGACGAACGGTCGCGCCTCGCCCTCGATCCGGACGGCCGCGAGCTGCTTCGGATGCGACGAATCCGAGACGTCGTAGGCCGCGAGAATCTTTCCGTCGAGGATCGCGACCCTTCGGCCCGAGGGCGAAAGCGCGAGTCGCGTCCAGGCGTTGCCGACGACATTGAAGGCGATCGTGGCGGGTCCAGCGGCGTCGAATGCCGTGAACCGAAGGGCGCCGGTCATCTTTTGCTCGAAGAATCCCAGGTCCCCCTGTAGCCACGCGGCGCGTGTGCCGTCGGCGGAGAAGGCGACGCTCCCGCCCCACGAGAACGGGCGCTTGACGAATCGGCCCGACGCCGTGTCGAAGAGGAACGAGGCCTCGGCAGAGCCGCGGAAGCGAACCGGCCCCGAGACGCCGACCCACGTTCCATGCGGGGCCGCCTGGATGCCGTCGACGCGTACGAGGTCTTTCGGCGTGGCCGCGCTCACCCACAAGGCAAGGCCGCCGAGCGGAAGGGCGAGCAGGGCCACGAGCCCCCACAGCGTCGCCGACAGCGCGCCATGCGAGCGCCGCGCGTCCGTCCTCCCGTCGGCCACCTGCATGTAGCTGGCGAGGAGGAGAACGGCGATGAACGGAGCGGCCAGCCACCAGGCGAGCCACTCGGGAGAATGTTTCATCTCGTCGAGATTCCAGAAGCCCGCGAGAAAGAGACTACGAAGGGCGAGAGCGATCAGGGCGGCAAAGAAGGCGACCATAAGGAAGTCGAGGACGATCCAGGCCGACCGCAGGCGCACCACCGAAGAGAGTGTGTGGGCCGTGGCGAGGAGCAGAAGTATCGTGAGGAGGAAGTAGACAGCGGCCGGGCCCGAAGTATCGAATGAGGCGAAGGCCCGTTTTCCGTCGACGAGAATCGTCGGGATGGCGGCTAGGCAGGCTCCGGAAATCGTGAGGACGAGCGCGCCAAGCAGCTTCCCGGCCCAGATCGAAATTGCAGGCAGCGGCCGCGAAAAATAGAACGAGATGCTCTTCCGGGTGACGTCGGAGACCAGGATCGTGGCGCCGAAGGCAATTGGAAATGCCACGGCGATCGTGAGGGCGAGGTAGAAGGCGGCCACGAAGCGGACATCGCGCGCCTGAGCGCCACCCAGCCCCGGAAGGAGCGGCACGGCGAGGGGTAGAAGGCCGACGAGCAGCGTTCCGAGAAGCACGAGTCTCCTCTCGACGATCTCCCGCGCCGCGACCGCCAGCGTGGCTTTCATGTGTTCCTCCCCGGCGACGCTTCGCCCGCGACGGCGACAAAGATCTCTTCGAGGGACAGGGCGGAAGCCTCGGCGTCGACGACGCCCTCCTTGGCCGCGAAGCGCGCGAACGCGTCGTCGCCGTAGTTCGAGACGACCGCTTCGACCCCCCAGCCCCGCACCTTCACGCGGACAGCGTCGAAGTCCGAGAGCTCCTGGCCGTAGAGAGCCGGATCCTCGGTCTGCTCGTTTGCGTAGCGCAGGCGCCGGAAGCGTCCTTTGAGGGCATCGAGGTCCTCGTCGAGAACGAGCCTGCCGCCCTTGAGCATCCCCACACGGTCGGCCATCTTTTCGACGCCCGAGAGATCGTGCGAGGTGAGAAGGACGGTCGTCCCCCGGTCGGCCAGCTCGCCCACCAGCTCGTCGAAGAACGCCGCGCGCGCCACGGCGTCGAGCCCGAGCGTCGGATCGTCGAGCAGCAGGAGCTCGGGGGCGGATCCGAGCGCCAGCGCAAGTGACACCAGGGCTTTCTGGCCCTTCGAGAGGCTGCCGAAGAGGGTGTCCGCGGGGACTTCAAATCGGCGAAGCCGTTCGAAGACGGAGGCCTCATCCCAGCGCGGGTAGAGTCGCGATAAGAAAGCCGAGAGCTGGCGGGCGGTCATCGAGGGCGGCGCGTCGGGGTCCTCGGGGACGACGCCAACCTTCGCCATCAGGCGCGCGCGGTGTTTCCAGACGTCCTCGCCGAAGAGAATGCACTTCCCGGACGACGGCTTCTGCTGGCCGAGGAGGCAGCGCACGAGCGAGGACTTGCCGGCGCCGTTCCGGCCCAGGAGGGCGTAGACCGAGCCTCGGGGGATGGAGAGAGAGATTTCTTCGAGTGTGGGAGAAGGGTTGCCGCCGTAGCGCACAAGTAGCCGGCTCACTTCGACGACGCCGCTCATTCGACCCCTCCCTTCCTCTTCCTTCTCAGAAATCCCAGACTGCGTTCCACGCGCCCCATCGCATCCTCGTTCGTCGCGCCGATCGTGACCGCGAGCGCCGCGTAGCGCCGCGCGCCGCTCTCCAGCTCCTTCTCGCGCTCGCCTCGCGCGAGCGCGGGTGGTTTCTCGGCGACGAATGTCCCTTCGCCCCGCTTGACGACGAGAACCCCGGCTTCGACGAGGCGCTGGTAGCCCTTCGCGACCGTCGCGGGGTTGATCGAGAGGTCCCGCGCAAGGTCACGCACGGAAGGCACGGCCGCGCCCGGCTTCAGCGCGCCCGAGGCCACGAGCCGCCGGACGTTCTCCTCGATCTGCTTCCAGAGTGGAACCGAGTCGGACGGGTCGACGGAGAGACCGCGGCTCACGCGTGCTCCCGTAGTTCTCGTCTCATCGGGTGAAGGGCTGGCTCACGAACTGCCCGTCCTGCATGACGATGTCGAGGTCGAACGCGTTGCGCGTGGCGAGCGTGATGCCGGCCGACGGCACTCCGTCCCTGCCGAGGCAGCGAAGCGTGTACGTGTCGCCGCCTCCGGAGTAGACGTAGATGTGCCCCCACGGGTCCTTCTTTTCGTACGGGACCCACCGGCACGTCGCGCAAGTCCGGATCGTGAGCGGTGCGGGCGGGTAGACGCCCAGGATCGACAGGCGTCCGGCGATGTATTTCGCGAGGTCGGCCATGTCGTCCATGGCCTTCGCCTGCTTCGACCGCTCCAGCGCCTTGAGACCCTGCGTGATCGCAAGCCCCGCGAGAATGCCTACGATCGCGACGGCGATCGTGATCTCGACGAGAGTGAAGCCACGGGCGAAGCCGCGTACCGCTCTAGTGTATCGCAACACTGGTACAGTACGGACGCAGGAGGGGCTCTGTCAAGGGCGGCGGAGAAGAGAGTCAGGGATTCGTTTCGCGCCTAAGCGCGTCGAACTTCAGGAGGTCCGACAGGAACTTCGGCAGGCTCGCGAGCGGGAGCTGCGTGGCACGGTCGGACTTCGCATGCGCCGGATCGTCGTGGACCTCGAAGAAGTAGCCGTCCACGCCGACCGACGCGGCGGCGCGCGCGAGAGCGGGCGCGTACTCGCGTGACCCGCCTGTCTCCGTGCCGAGCCCGCCGGGCAGCTGGAGGGAGTGTGTTGCGTCGTAGATCACTGGCGCGCCGAGCGCACGCATCATCGGGAGGCCGCGGAAGTCCACGACGAGGTTGTGGTATCCGAACGTCGTCCCGCGCTCGGTCAGGGTTACGTTCGTGTTGCCCTTCGCGCGGCACTTGTCGACGATCTGCTTGCAGTCGTCCGGCGCGAG
>JBDTML010000244.1:0-7276 GCA_039934255.1 Acidobacteriota bacterium
GGGCGCTGCCGTCATCGAGATGTTCGAGGGCTGGCTCGGCGAGGAGGGTTTCCGGCAGGGCATTCAGCGCTACCTGAAAGCGCATGCGTGGGGCAACGCCACGGCGGATGATTTCGTCTCGGCGATCGCGGAGGCTACGCAGAACCCGGCCGTCGTCCCCGCGTTTCGCTCGTTCCTCGACCAACCGGGCGTTCCGCTCGTGACGGCCGAGCTCGTCTGCACGGGCGGCGCGCCCCGTCTTCTCCTCTCGCAGAAGCGCTATCTCCCGGCCGGCTCTACCGGTTCGACGAAGGAAACGTGGCAGGTGCCGATCTGCGCGCGGGTGGGCGACCCGGGCTCCGCGAAGGTGTGTACGCTTCTCACGCAAGCGTCGGGCGAGCTCGCGCTTCCGGGCGCCTGTCCCGCCCGCGTTCTCGTAAACGCCGGCGCGGGTTACTACCGCGTTCTCCATGCGGGAAGCCTGCTCGGCAGGGTTCTCGCCGACGGCGGGAGGCACGTGACGCCGTCCGAACGCGTTGCGACGCTCTCGGACGTTTCCGCGCTCGCGCGGAGCGGCGACGTCCCGATGGCGACGGCCCTTTCGCTCGTGCCGCCGTTCGCGAACGACCCGGACCGGCCGGTCGTCGAGGCGGTCCAAAAGATCGCCGCGGCACCGCGCGACCTCCTCGTCACGGACGCGATGCGTCCCCGGTATCGCCGGTTCGTGAGCGAAGTCTTCGGCGCGCGCGCGCGCCTGCTCGGCTGGAAAGCGAGGCCCGGAGACGACGAGAACACGCAGCTCCTGCGCGCGGCGCTCGTTCCGTTCGCCGCGAACGAGGGCGACGAGCCGGCTCTGGTCGCCGACGCGATGCGCCTCGCGAATGCCTGGCGGAAAGACCGAAGGGCGGTCGACCCGCTCATGGTGTCGGACGTCCTCGACGTGGCGGCGCGGCACGGCGACATGGAGCTGTTCCAGTCTTTCCTGGCCGAGGCGCGAAAGGCGACGGACCGCCGCGAGCGGACGCGGCTTCTGACGACGCTCGGCCTGTTCCGCGACCCGTCGATCGTGCCGGCCGCGCTCCGCGTGACGCTCGCCGACGAGTTCGACGCGCGCGAATCCATCGCCATTCTGCGGGAGGAGTTCACGAGCCGCGAGACCCGCGGGGAGGCGTGGGCCTTCCTCAAGACAAATTTCGACCGGATGGTCGCGCGGCTTCCCCGCGAGTCTCCGGCGCGCTTTCCCTCGATGGCGGCCGGCTTCAGCGACGGCGAGCACCGGGCCGACGTCGAGACGTTCTTCAAGGACCGGGCGCCGAAGTACATGGGCGGCCCCCGCTACCTGGCGCAGAGTCTCGAGCAGATCCAGCTCCGCGCCGCGCTCAAGGCGGCCCAGGAGGAGAGCGTGAGCGACTTCCTGAGCCGCTACGAGGCGAAGCCGACGATCGACGTGCGGCCCCCGACGGGAATGTAGGGAGAGGGTCGATGGCGGGGAACAGCAAGGTTCCCGCGTCAGCGGGAGCGTTGGGCGCGCTACGCGGCGGCGCCCGCCGTCTTCCAGTACCGCACGAGGCCGGTGACGTTCATCGCAAAGGGGAGAGCGGTCTTGTAATCCTCGAGGCCGTCCGCGTCCACGCCTTTCGCGAGGAGCCGGTCCGTGAGCCACGCCTCGAACTCCGGCACGATCGCGGGCTCGTCCTTGCCCTCGCCTAGGCGCGCGCGGACGAATGCGGCCCACGTGTGGAGCTCCGTCATCATCTCGTCGAGGCGCCGGGAGACGTCGCCGTGCCGTCCGAAATGCGTCGGGTAGAACCCGTCGGGTTGCGCGGCCTTGATGCGCTCGATCGACCGCGCCCAGGTCGGAAGGTCGATGTCCGGCGGCGGCGTCGGCGGGAGGTTCGGGCCGGCGCCGATCGCGACGCCGCCCACGTCGCCCGTGAAGACGTTGCCGTCGAGAAGATACGCGTTGTGGTGAATCGCGTGGCCCGGCGTCTCCATCACGCGAATACGCGCGTCGCCGACGGGAATGTCCAGGCCGTCCTCCGTGATCTTCAGCCGGTCTGACGGAATCGGCTCGAGCGTGCCCCAGAGCGTCGCCATCTTCTCCTTGTAGATCCGGGTCGCCGACGCGAGGAGCTTCGAGGGGTCGGCCATGTGCGCCGCTCCGCGTGGATGGACCCAGACGTTCGCGCCCGCGCGCGCCATCCGCCACGCGGCGCCGGCGTGGTCGAGGTGGATGTGCGTGACGAGAACGTCCTTCACGTCGGAAGGCCTGGCGCCGTGCTTCGCGAGCGCCGCGACGAGGTGCGGCCACGTGGAGTCGGGCCCAGTCTCGACGAGCGCGAGGTGTCCGTTCGACTCGACGAGGTAGGCGGCGATCGTCCCGCCGCGGAAGAAGTCGAGGTCCAGCGTGTGGATCTGCATGGCTCGCCGGAATCACCTTTCGTTCGGGACGTTCACGAACGTCCGCATGAGCGCCACCGTCCACGCGACCGAGAACACGAGATACGACACGAGCGCCGGCAGGAAGGTGTTCGAGTCGAAACTCCCGCCCCGGCTCGCGTGGGACGCCACCTCGAAGACCACGATGAGAAGGACCACGGTCGCGGACGCGAAGATGTCGAAGTACGACGCGAGCCGGTCGAGCGTCGCCTCACGCCTCTCGGGCGCGAGCCAGTAGCTCTTGTTCGGAAGGTTGATGAGGCTCACCGGAGTTGCTCTCAGGAGAGACGGGATCGCCATGAAGAGCGCCGCGACCAGCAGGAGCACCGCGACTTCCAGCGTGAAGAACGCGTTGCGGGTCGACCACGCGTTCGGGCGGCCGGCCGCGTCGAAATGTGACGGGACGACGCCCGGCGCGGATTCCCACTGGCGGGCTGCGAGGACGAGGGACAGGGAGACGAGGCCCAGAAGCAGGAGGCGAGTCCGGCGCATGCCGCAACGATACTCCGGCCGGTGAAATGCGGATCGTGCTACGGCTCCCAACCGAACGAACGCGTGAGGGTTCGGAAGCGTCCGTCGGCCGCGCGAACGACGACCCGGACGTCGTGCCGGCCGTGGTCCCCGGGGAGCATCGGGAATACGGCCGCATATCCGGCCTGCGCGCAGCTCCCGAGCGCCGGGAGGGCCGCGGCGACGTCGGGGCGCGGGACCCGCGCGAAAGACGCCGGTCTCCTGCGGTCGCGGTCGATGCGGATCTCGACGATCCCGCCCGGCCCTGAGGGAGTCTGGCTCCAGCCGCGCACGGACAACGCGCCATGCACGATCTTCCCCTCGGGCGGATCGTCGATCGAAGCGGGAAAGTCCGATTCTTCGAGCCTCCCCGTGCGCGGGCAGGAATCGGCGTGGGCGAGAAAGAGGCGTGCGTCGTCTTCCGAGGCTCCGTACCCGGAGCGGGCGAGAGAGAAGACCCAGTCGTCTCCGCCGCGATGGTCGAAGTGGCGGGGCGCCTCGAGGGCGGCCGTCCTGAGCGCGCGCGCGAGGAAAGACATGGTGGGCTCCAGGCGTTCGAGGGGAAGAGCGTGCTCGTGGACGACGAGCGACCCGACGGGCCACGCCCGGAGACGCGCGAGCATGCCGTCCGGAATCTTCCCTCCCGCGAGCTCGGCCGCTAGTTCCTGGCTCTTTTCGGGGATGTAGCTCGCGTACCCGTTCACGATCGGCTTGAAGTGCGCGAGGCTCGCGAACACCCACCGCGCGTCGCCCGGTGCGTGGTAGAGCGGAAGGTGGAGGATCGGGCCGGCCTCGTCCGATTGGGCGAGGAACTCTTCGACGGGAGGATGCGGCAGCTCGGGCCGGGCCTCGAATCGCACGGTGTGCCTCACGTCGCACGCGATTCCGAGAGCGAGCGCCCCGGCGAGAGCGGCTCGTGCCCCGCGGCTCCGAACCCTCTCGAGCAGCGCGGCACTGCCGGCTGCCGCGAGAAGACCAAACCCGATCTGCGCCACCATACCGAATCGCGTGAACGCCCGGATGCCCGAGAAGACGAACGGAAAGACGACCTTGAGGACAGGGACGACGGGGCCCGCCGGGCCGAACGAGCCCGCGATGCCGAGCGCGGCAAGTAGCGCGCCCGCGGTCACGAGACCGCCATGCTTCCTGACGCCGAGGAACGCGAGGAAACCGAGGGCGCCGAGGAAGAGCGCGGCCGTCCCCGGATAGAGGCTCTTCTCGGAGTCGCTTCGCCACGGAAGGAAGGCCTGCCCCGGGTTCTCGTTCGTCGTCGTGAGCCAGTCCCTCGGCGAGGCGGAGTACAGGCGGCTCTCCTTCTCGTCCCGCTTGAAGCCGTGATCCCGGCGCGCTTCGAGCATGTGGACGGCGATCGGAGCGACCAGCAAGGCCGCGAGGGCTAGCGACCCGGCCAACTTCGTGAAAAGGGCGAGCCGGCGTACCTCGGGTTGTGTGACGACGTCGACCGCGACGACGCTGGCGAGCGCCGCGAGGCCGAACGCGAAGAGCTGAAGAGAAAACCACGCCAGCCCGGCGAGGGCGACGGCGAGCACGGCAGCGGAGCTCCACCGTCCGTTCTCGCGGAGATTCTTCCAGGCGACGAGAGTGAGCGCGATGCCGCCGGAGGCGACGAACGATATGTACCCGAGGTTGGATACGGCCGAGGCGCCCAGCGTCGCGGCCGATGCGCCGAGGAGGGCCGGGGCGCGCGGGGCGCCGTGCGCGATCGCGAGGCGGGAGATCGCCCAGATCGAGAACGCCGTGCCGAGGAGGCAGAGGGCGTTGAAGACGCCCACCGGCGAAAGCCCGGCGAGGGCCAAAGGGATCCCGAGGAGACCGTATCCGACGAGCGGCTCCGTAAAGGCGAGAGTGTTCGGGACCGGGGCGAAAATGTTCGCGTCGAAGAGGTGGAGCGGCGCGTTCAGGAGCGCGTGTGAGACCCACGCGACGCCCCAGGTCTGGAATTGAGCGTCGTAGGCGTCACGCAGGTGCGTGCCGAGGCGGGGCAGCACGCGCGCTGCCCACGCCGCGGTCACGATCAGACAGACGAGAAAATCGAGCGCTCCGGCGCGAACACGCTTCACTCGGGAATCTGAATGACGGCGACCGGGACCGGGCCCGCGGCCTTCTTTCCCGCGGCCGCTTTCGGCGGCTCCGTGCGCGCGAACGGGCGCGGAGCGCCTCCGGGTCGATCGTCTTTCAGGACCATTTCGCCTTTCGGCGCGTACGCCTTGTATGCGTAGCCTTTCGGGCCGATGTCCGCGAGCCACGCGGGAGGCTCGGCTTTCGCGGGCTGCGCGTCGTCATGCACGTGGACGGGGAGCGACTCGCGGTTGTCGAGCGGGTGCGCGATGCGGTAGTCCGCGAGCAAGGCGCGCGCCGACTCGTCGTCCTTGAAGAAGCGATACCACTTCTCCTCGAGCGCGGCCTCTTCCGAGCGGCCGAGCGCCCTCAGGCAGAGCATCGCGTTGTAGTGCGCCGCGAGGTCCTCGCTGTCGATCGCGAGGACGGCGTCGATCGGCGGGAGTGCGTCCGCGTACCGCCCCGCCAGGTAGAGGGCGCGCGCCTTCTGGTTCAGGACGAAGCGGTCCTTCGGGAACTTCGCGAGGACGCGGTCGAGATCCGCGAGCGCGTCCTCGAGGCGGCCCTCCTCCTTCGAGACGAGCGCGCGGAAGACCTGGGTCTTCCCCCAGCCGGGCCGTCGCTTCTCGGACTCGGCGAGCGCGGCCTTGGCGGCGGGGAGATCGCCTTCCTGGAGCTTGCAGCGCGCGAGGTTGAGCGGGCCGTCGGGCTTGTCGGCGGCGAGCTCGGCGACCTTCTTGAATGCGGCGGACGCTCCCTTCAGGTCGCCCTGCATCAGGAGGCCGATTCCGTAGTCGTTCCAGCGGATCCACTGCCGCTCGGGCCAGTCGGGGTTGCCACGCTTGACGTCCGCGGCGAGCGTCGCGCCCGGCGCGGGAGCGACGGGCAACGTCACGGAGTCGGCCGCGATGCGTGTGACCGGGAGCTCCGGCGCGTTCTCACCGCCCACGAAGATCGAGTAGTCGCGAGAGAACTTCCGGTAGTTGAGGGCCGTCGCCAGAGTGATGGTTCCCGTGGCGTCTTTGGGCACGGTGAAGCGGTAGTGCACCGTGCGGGCCGCGCCGGGCGGAATGAAGTTGTTGAAAAGCGGGACGTGGATGTCCTGCGGCTGGCGGCGGTCCATGAAGGTGCCGTCGTGCGCGATCGCGAGCTGCGAGAGCTTGTCGGCGGCGGGATCGAGCCGCCCGGTTGCGTCGAGCGTGCCCGACGCCATCACGGAGCGCGCGCCGTTGTCGGCCTTGAACTCGACCCAGGACTCGTTGCTGTCGGACGTGCCGTTCGTGTAGGGGTGCCCCAGCGTCCGCGTGCGCACGACGACCTCGACGTCCACGGACTCCCCCGGGCGAAGCGCGGGAAGAGAAGGGCCGAAAGGAATCACTTCGTTCCCGCGCTTCAAGCCGAACAGGTCGATCGAAAGAGATCCGACCAATACCTTCTTGCGAATCTCTTCGATCGTCTCTTTGTCCCCCCGAATTGCGGGCAGGGCCGTGTTGGCCGCGGGGAAGAGGTGGTCGTGGAGCATCCCGGCCTGATTGCCGAACTCCTGGGAGGGGATCAGAGGAAGGTGGCAGTCGCGGCAGGCCTTCGTCTTCGGTGGGTCGTAGAACGATCGCACCGCGTTGCCCGAGACGCCCGAGTCGTACCAGCTGTCGTAGTGGTTCTGGCCGCGGATCCAGTGATACTCGTTCAGGGGCGTGAGGAGGCCGACCTTGTGGCACGTGGCACAGAACTCGGGCGTGCGCATGAACGGCTTGAGGAAGGTCTGCCGGTGGAGGGACGGCTCCATGCGGATGAGGAGCTTGTTGACCTCTTTCAGCGCTTTGTTGTTCGTGAATGTGAACGGGTACTGCTTGCTCTCCTCGATGACGTAACCGCCGTTGCCCCGCAGGTCCTTGACCTCGACGATCGAATGGCACGCCATGCACGTGAGCCCCTGCTGGGCCTCGAACTGGTCGTACGAGAACGAAGCCATCGTGGCCTTGCCCATCTGCCCCGTGAAGAGGACGACCGGGTCGTGGCAGCCCGCGCACCACTTCGTCTTCTCGCGGCCGACGCGGTCGGCCATCAGCTCGACGGCCCGGCGGTAGAACGGGTTGTTGAAGGAAGAAAAGCGGTGTGGACCCTTCTCCCAGCGCTTGAATGAATCGGGATGGCACTCCTGGCAGTAGGCGTTCGCGGCGAGCTTCTTGCCGTCGAGCAGGCCCTGGTCGAACGTCTCGGCGGACGAGAGGAAGAACTGCACGTCGCCGTTCGTGTTCACGATGCGCTG
>JBDTML010000245.1:0-7849 GCA_039934255.1 Acidobacteriota bacterium
GCGAGGTCCTGAACGTCGGCGGCGGCGAGCCGACGACGTTCCGCGAGGTGGCCGAAACGCTCTCGGACCTCACGGCGGCACGCTGGGAATTCGCGCCCTTCTCCCCCGAGCGCAAGGCCCAGGAGCCCGGCGACTTCTACTCCGACATTTCGAAGATCCGGCGCGTCCTCGGCTGGAGACCCGTCACCCCCCTGCGCGACGGCCTCGCGAGGACGCTCGACTTCTATCGCGCGCACCGCCCGCGGTACTGGTAGCCCTTTCGATTCGGCCGCGCTCCTATCGGACGACCACGACGCGCGCATCGAGCGTGGCGCCGCCCTTCGCGGAGAATCGCGTGATCCCTTGCTGCTCGAGGTCGAGCCGCAGCTCGTAATCGCCGGAAGTCTCCGGCGCGCGGAGCCGGAAGGCCAGATCTGCCGTCTCCCCGGGCGCGACTCTTCGATTCGGAGTCGGGGCGGTCTCCTCGAGCGCCTCCGGACCCTTCCAGTCGGCGAGGAGGCGGACGCCGTGCATCCAGGTGCAGGAACCGACGTTCGTCACGCGCGCGCGGCCCGTCAGGCCGGCTCCCGGCGCCGCCGAGACCGGAATGTCCGGGGCGCTCCACGAGACGCGATACGCGTCCCGCGGCATCGGCAGCGTCCCCGCGGTTCGGACCTGATCGCGCAGCACATCGGGAAGATCGAAGAAGATCGTGAAGAACCCCGCGTGCGCTTCCTGAAACGCCAACCTCTCCTCGGCGAGGTATGCCCGCAGGCATCCGTCGCGCGGCGGCAGGAGCACGATCGCGGGACGCGGCGCCGCCCGCACGAGCTCGTCCGCGCGCGCGTCCCGGAGGCCGTCTTCTCTCACGATCGGCGTCGCGACGATTTCGCCATTCGACTCGAACGTGATGCGAGAGGCGGTCCCGTAGTTCGCCCAGGCGCGGGACGCGTTGACGGCGCGGAGGCTCTCGAGCAGTGGCCCGATCGGGGCGGTCACCTGGGAGTCGTCGCGGTCTTCGAGATGCCGGTGGGCGTGGACTCCGTTCGAGACATCGCTGGCGAGAAGAACGGCGAACCCTCCGAACCAAAGCGCCCGGCTAAGGCCATGGGGAAGCCTCTCGAATGCCAGGCCGAGCAGGATTGGCAGCAGCGCGTACGTCGCGACGAGGTAGCGCGGCTCGGACGGCGAGAATCGCGCCGCGACGATCATCGCGGCCGCCTGGGCGGTCAGCGCGAGAAAGAGGAGACGCACGCGCGCATCCGATCGCGCCGCGAGAACGGCGGGAACCAGGAGAAGCGCCACGAGAACGGGGATGACGACGAGGGCGCCGGGAAATGACGCGTGCGGGTCATCCCGGAAATTCGTGCGCGCCGCGCCGAGAAGGACGGGAAGCGACGCCGAGAAGAAACCGTGGACGTTCGCGAGCAGGCCTCCGCCCGCCGCGGCCTCGATTTCATGGGAGTGCAGGCTCGCCCAGCCGTGGCGCGCGTTCCAGAGCCACCACGGGGCGCTCCCGGCCGCGATGCCCGCTCCCCAGGCGGCGAGCGACGGGAGCCGTCCGCCGGCGGCACGATGGAAGAAAAGCCACAGGAAACCGATGCCCGCGACCGGAAGCGTCACAGGCGTCACCCAGATGCCGACTCCAGTCACGAGCCCGAGCGCCGCCATGTGGGCCGCGATCGAGCGGCCGCCTGCGGGCTTCTCCCACGCGCTGAGGCAGATCCCGACGACCGCCAGGGCCAGAAGCGCGACCGTGGCGTATGCCCCATCCGAGGTCAGCGTCTTGTACGGGAAAAAGAACGGGGGAAGGGCGAGGTAGGCGGCTGCCGTCAGAGCGACCGCGCGGCCGAAGAACCGCGCGGAGACGGCCAGGAGACCGAACGCGAACACCGCGAAGAGACCCGCCATCGCGAAGCGGAAGACGCGCATCGTGTCGCCGAAGAGCGCGAACGCCGCGGCGACGACGTGCGGCTCGAAGGTTCCCCCGTACGTCGAGCCCCAGTAAAAAACGGGATGGCCTCGACCGGCCAGGATATGGCGGGCCATGAGCCCGACCGTGGCCTGATCGGCGCTGGAGGGGATGCGTTCCGAGAGGATCAGGAAGAGGACGAAGGCAACCGCGACGGCCGCGAGAACGCCGAACGGCAGAAAACTACGGAGACGCTGTCGCGGCACGCCGTCAATTTACCCCGGCGCCCGTATGCGGCACCGGGGTCAGTCGAACGACAGGCTTACTGGAAGTAACCGGTGACGTCCATCAGTGCGTGCGTACTCGCGACCCCGACGGCGATTCCGTAGACGCCGTTCAGGTCGGGCGTCCCGACCGCGAGAGGCACGATTGCGCCGTTCGCGATGGCCGGCTCGCCCGCAACGAAGTTGATCGTCGACACGACCGGGAATGCCCCGCCGAAGGGCCACAGGCTGAAGAATCCGTCGGCCGTGGGGTTCACAACCGTCAGGTTAAGGCTGACGGCTTTCGCGCTCGCCGGGATGCCGCAGACACCCTTGATCGTGAAGCCCCGGAAGCCGCCCGCCGCGACGATTCCGCCGTTCCCCGTGCGCGTGTCGACGGCGCGGCACGGCGTGACTGCGAAGTACTGAAGGCCGGTCTGAGCCTGCGCGGGCCGCGCGGCAAAGCCGGTCGCCATGACGGAAGCGGCGAAAAGAAGCGCACGCTGGATCCGAATCTTGCTCATCGACGATCTCCTTTGCCGGAACTGCCCCGGTATCCTAACTGAGATGCTGTTTCAACGGGTAGTGTTTGCGCCTCACTGAAAATACCCGTTGACGTCCAGAATGAAGTCCACAGACGCTGTGCAATTGTTGAAAACAGTGAAGATAGACCCACTCTGGGAGAGGTAGACCAGCGCGTTATTGGCCCGGGTCTTTCCCGGCCTGAAAGTGATCGAGCTAGTGCCCGGGAGCGAGACACCTACCGGGTACACCACGAGCTCGCCCTGAGCCCCCACGTTCGTCACGGTGAGGTTCGCCGAGATCGAGACGGCCGTCGGCGGAATCCCACAGACGTTAGGGACGGCGAAGTGGCGCGGATTGGCGGGCGAACCGACCGCCTGCAAGGCCGGGACGCCAAGACCAGGTGGAAAGGTGGCGAGCCGCGTGTCGATGACGCGGCAGGGCGTGATGGGAAGAAAGTTCGATGCGACGACCGCGCGCGGCGCGCACGTGGGCGTGCCGGGGACGACGCCCGAGTGCCGTTCGTCGTGGCGGAACTGCGGCCACGGCAGGACGCCGGTCGCCTTCGGGTTCCAGACGTAGACGAGCGTGTTCGCGTAAGTCGGGAACGGCGTCCCGGCGATCGCGACAACCGAAACGGCGACTCCGGTTCCCTCGAAGTCTCCGACGGCGACGCCTCCGACCGATCCGGCGACGTTGAAAGAGAACATCCCGCTCCCATGGCTGCCGTTGTCGGTGAGCTGCGCGCCCGTGTTCGAGATGACGCATATCTCGCCGTTCGTCGGGACGAGGATTTCCGGCTCCAACCCGTTCAGGACGTCCGCGATGACGGGGTCGCCCGCGTTGAGCGTCAGCCCGAAGTAGTCCTTCGGCTGCATCTTCCACATCTGCGAGCCCGTGCCCCTGAACGCGTAGACGTGGAACGTGCCGCTCGGCCCGGAGTTGTCGTCGGCGACGACGACCTCGGGGATGCCGTCGCCGTCGAGATCGCCGAGCGCGGGCGCGTTCACGACCTGCCCGTCCACGTTCACCGGCCAGCCGAGGACAGGCGAGCCGTCACAGTGGAACGCGTAGACCTTGTGCCCGCGGCCCGTGAAGAAGTTGCCCGTGCCGATCACGATCTCCGGCCGGCCATCGCCGTCGATGTCGCCGATCGCGGGAGAGCTGGACATCGCCTGATCCGTGAAGACCGGGAAGCCCGGGAGCTCGACGCCGTCGTAGCGCAGCGCGTGGATCTGGCCGCCATTCGCGAAGAACGCGTCACCGCCGACGATCACGTCCAGCTTGCCGTCGCCGTCGAGGTCGAAGATTGCGGGCGAGGAGAAGTCCGTGTCCTTGTTCCAGACGGGCCAGCCCGGCTTGTCCAGACCTGTGAGGCCGTTCACGACGTAGATGTTCTCGTCCAATCCGCCGACGATGACCTCGACCTTGCCGTCGCCGTCGAGGTCGGCGATCGACGGGCTCGAGACCACGGGATCGAGATGGCCCGGATTCGGGTCGCGGTCGAGGCTGGGCCGATCCCAGAGGAGCGTGAAGACGGGGTTCGCCGCAGGGCCGTTGTTCTTGTAGGCGCGGAATCCGCCGGGATGCGACGTGTCCAGCGTGGAGCCGTACCCGACGACGATGTCGGGCTTGCCGTCGCCGTCGACGTCGCCGACTGCCGGGGTCGAGTACACGTCCGCCGGCAGCGTGAGCGGCATCCCGGCCGGCACCGTTCCGTCATACTTCACGACCCAGAGCTGCCCGCCGAAGTTGCCGAACACGACGGACTTGTGCCCCGGCGTGAGGCCGAGATCCGCCAGCACGGGCTTGCCGTGCGTGGCCCCCATCTGATTCGGCCCAGGCCCGGACACGGTCTTCGGAAAGCCGGCCTTTGCCGCGCCCGGGGGTACGCAGGGCTGCCCGACGGGGCTGCACACCGCCAACGCAACCGGAGCCTGCCCCAGACAAAGTGCGGCAACCGAAAGGAGTGCGAGGTGACAGTTATTCGTAGTAGCCATTGACGTCCATCAAGAGGTCCAGTGATCCGTTGGACCCGTTCCGTGCGACCGCAAGGCCCATGCCGTCTGCCGACAAAGAAACGTGCGCGTTGTTCGCGCGCGTCTGGCCCGGGCCGAAACTGATCGACGTCGCGTTCGTGGCGCCCGTGCCGCCCGCGTAGAGCGAGACGCTGCCGGCGGCCCGCGGTCCGACGACCGTCACGTTCAACGACACCGCGACCGCCGTCGACGGGATTCCGCACTTGTTCGCGAGCGCGAACGTCCGCGCGCCGTTCGCGGCGAGCGCGGGGCCGCCGAGCGGATCCTGCGGCCAACGCGTGTCGACGACTCGACAGGGCGTGAGAACGTGGAGGCTCGTGGCGATCGGGGCGGACGCGGGCCGCCATCCGAGCCGCAGGATCTCGAAGTCGCTGGCGTGAATCGCCGCGAACGCCGGATTCAGGACGCCGTTGTCCCAGCGCGCGTCGTAGGTTCCCTGCACGTAAAGATCCGAGCCGTTGTCGGCCACGATGAGCCCGTACGTCTTCATGGCCTGGAACATCTTCTGCGCCTGAGACGGAAACGCCGAAATGTCCTTCGAGGCCTTCAACCTCAGGCGCGTTCCGAGAGGCGGGGCGCTCGTGTTCGAGCCCGCGACGTGCGAGGCCGGATACACGTATCCGTTCGAGCCGCGGAGCGTGACGCGAAACGCATGGCGGATCGGACCCGCGCCCGACGCCTCGTCGTAGCGGACGAGTCCGGGGAGGATCGCGAGGCCCGCGGCGTCGGCGCTGGTCCACCCGGCGGGCCGGGGCGCGTTCGAGTCGAGGGAGAAGACCGCGCCGGAGCCCGCGGTCCACGTGCACGAAGGCGAATTTGCCGGGAGACAGCGCGTGTTCCACGTCTCGAAGAGGAATCGGTTGTCCTTGTCGACGATGAGGAGGTGCTTGTCGCCCGAGCAGGCGGGCGTCGACGAATCGCAGTTGCCCGGATAGCCGCCTTCGATCCAGTGGGACTGCGTTTTCGCTTCCACGGGGATCGGATAGCCGGTGGGCCGACCCGGCGCGCCCGTGTCGCTCTCGGATGCGTAGTCGAACGCCATCGGCTCCAGGGGCTGCGTGCCAGGGACGACGACGTACGGCATCCCGTAGATCGCGGGCGCGCCGGCATCACCGCCGAAATCCGGGTGCATTCCCTTTGCCGCGCCGATCCAGGCGATGAAAGCCGCACTGTTCACGTCCACGGGCGCCGCGCTGACGTCGGCGTTCCACCAGTTGTCGGCCGGGAAGAGCGGCAGCGGCCCCGGGAGCGGACCGCCCTGCACCGGCTGGCCCGCGAGCGGCCCGCCTGCCGCCGCGAAGCCGGCGATAAAGACGCCCGCGCGGAGCACGGACCTCACTTGAAGTAGCCGTTGACGTCGACGAGCAGGTCGAGCGCACCCGTGGCGTTGTTCTTGACGAGAAAGGCGCCATCCGACGCCAGGTAAACGAGCGTGTTGTTCGCGCGCGTGCGGCCGGCCCGGAGGCTGATCGCCGACGCCGTCGGCGGCGAGGCAATGCCGTTCGGGTAGACGACGAGGTCACCGGCCGCCGCGGGGTTCACGGCCGTGACGTTTGCCGAGACCGCGACGGCCCCCGCCGGCACGCCGCAGACGCCCGTCACGACGAACGAGCGCAGGCCGAGGGCACCGATCGACGGACCGCCGAGCGGCCCCGCCGCGTTGCGCGTGTCGAGAAGGCGGCAGGGCGTTACCGCGTTGAAGCCTGTCGCGGCAGAGACGGGCGGAGGTGGCGGCGGGGTACCGACGGTCGTGTACGTGAACCCGTTCGGCCGCGTCCCCGTCACGTTGTCGGGGTTGAAGACGACGACGTCCATGGCGCCGGCGGCGTGCGCGGGCGTCACCGCCGTGAGCTGCCCCGCGTTCACGAACGTGACGGATGTGAGGGAGAGGGAGCCGGTGGATTCGATGAACGCCAGCGTCGCGCCGCTCACGAAACCCGAGCCGTTGATCGTGACGGAGGTCCCGCCTAAGGTCGAGCCTGTTGCGGGCACGATGCCGGAGACGGCCGGGCCCGTGGGCGCGACCGCACCGTTGAAGATGCAGCTTGAAGCGAGCGAGATGTTCCCGTTCATGTACTCGGTCAGCGACCGGGGATGAAATGCGAGCGTCGAGCCGCTGCAGCTCAGGTGGCAGTAACTCATGAGCGTACCCGTGGCGGTGAACCCGTTGATCACGACAGGCGCCGGGCAGGAAGTTACGCCGTTGTAGCAAGACGTAGGGGTGGGCGTCGAGAAACACGCGTCCGCCGGGGGCGAATAGCAGTGCGTATGCGGCGAGCCGAAGTTGTGACCGAGCTCGTGCGCCACGATCAGCACGTCAAACGAGGAGCTGTCCCCGGGGTTTCTCAAAATCTTGCTGAAGCTGTAACCGAATCCGGTGTTGCAGAGCGTGCCGACGTATGCGATGCCGGAGGCAGCGTTTGTCGTCGGCTGTTTGCCCGAGAGGAACGCGGCGAGCATTCGCTTCACGCCGCCGTAATGGGCGCCCCAGTAGCTCGCGAACTCGCTCAGCTCGGAGCCGTTCGCGTTGCTGCCGGAGTTCTGGACATACGGGTCCGCCACGGTCGAGAGCCGCAGGATCGTGTAGCCCTGCAAGAGATGGAGCTGCAAATCGCGCTCGTAGATCAGGTTCATCTGGTTGTAGAGGTTCGCGATGTAGTTCGCCGCGTTCGTCGTGTTGTCAGAGAACTTCAGGTTCATGAACTCGTTGTCCGTGTCGATCGCGACGACGGCGTACTTCGAGTAGACCGCGAGGGCCTCGCGCCCCGCCAGGTTTTCGCGCCCGCTCAATCCGCCGGGAGAAGGACCCGACGGCGCGAGCGGAAGGTCCTCCTCCGCGCATTTCCACGTCCGCGGCGTCCCGTCCGCGTCCCCTGTTTCGGGAGCCGCGAGCCGGTGGCGGCCGCCGGTCCACACGGCGGGCGGGAGCAGCTCGTGGAGTCCGCGCTCGGAGCTCACGAGCCCGCGCATCGTGCCGGTGGCGGGGTCGAGCGAGACGGCGGTGCGGGCGGATCCGTCGACGTCGCGGCCCTGAAAGAAGACCCACGTCGAGCGCGGAACCGCGACCTCGCCACTCGTCCCGATCGCGACGATGCGCGCGTCGGGCGCGTAGACCTCTGTGCGCGTCAGGATCA
>JBDTML010000246.1:0-11244 GCA_039934255.1 Acidobacteriota bacterium
CCTTTCTGCATGAAGGAGCAGAAGGAGCTCGGCAAGGACGACTTCTCGAAGATCCCGAACGGCGCGCCCGGCATCGAGACGCGCATGTCGCTTCTCTGGGACGGCGGCGTCGTGAAGGGGCGCATCTCGCCAAACCGCTTCGTCGAGCTCACGTCCACGTCCCCGGCGAAGATCTTCGGCCTCTTCCCGAAGAAGGGCACGATCGCGCCGGGCTCGGACGCCGACATCGTCGTCTTCGACCCGAACCGCAGGGTCACTCTGAGCGCGAAGACCCTCCACCACCGGGTCGACTACACCCCCTACGAAGGGCGCGTCGTCCAGGGCGCTGCGGACATCGTGATCTCGCGAGGGGAGATCATCGTGAAGGACGGGAGGTTCCTGGGAAGACCAGGGAGAGGGAGTTTTCTGCGAAGAAAGCCCCGGAGCTGACCCTCCACGCGCCGTCCCATTCGGGGGTGAATCCTCGTCTCTTCACCTTCTAAGAAAATCTTGTCTTCTCCCTCTTACTCAACCGAAAATCCCGCCGCGACCCACGCGTTCGTGCCGCCCACGACGTTGATCGGCTCGGCGCCCCTGCGGTGGAGAAGCAGGCTTCCCGCGATGCTGGACCGGTAGCCGCTCGCGCAGATGATCGCGACGGTCCCCTGAGGCGGCAGCGTGTCGAGCTCGCGTGCAAGCCGGTCGAGCGGGAGGGAGATCGCGCCGGGCACGTGGCCCGAGGCGTATTCGCCCGGGCGGCGCACGTCGAGGACGAGAGGAGCGCCGCCTTCGGCGAGCCTAGCCTTCAACTCCGCCACGTCGACTTGCGCGAGCCGCCCGAGCGGCAGGCCCGTGGCGCTCCACGCCGCGACGCCGCCGGCGAGATAACCCGCGACGTTCTCGAGCCCGACGCGCGCGAGGCGCGTCGCGGCCTCTTCGGCGCCCGCGTCGTCGTCCGTCACGAGGACGAGCGGGCGGTCCGGCGGCAGGAGCGTGCCCGCCCACGATGCGAACTGGCCCGAGAGGCCGACGTTCATGGCGCCCGGAGGATGCCCGGCCCCGAACGCGGCGGCGGGACGCACGTCGACGAGGATCGCGCCGGCCACCGCGAGCCGGCGGACCTCGGCGGGCGGGAGAGGCGCCGGCCCGCGGCGTGCTGGGAGCGGATCGGCCCCGGCCCGGTTGATCTCGACGTCGCGCGGGAAGTACGCCGGCGTCTCGGGGAGGTCGGCCGTCATGATCCGGACGAACTCCTCCTTCGGCATCGGCTGCAGCGCGTAGTTCGTGCGGCGCTGGACGCCGATTGTCGAGGACGTCTCGCTCGAGATGTTCCGGCCGCAGAGCGAGCCCGCGCCGTGCGCCGGGTAGACCGCGACGTCGTCGGGCAGCGCGAGGAGCTTGCCGTGGAGCGAGTCGTAGAGCTTTCCCGCCATGTCCGCCGCAGTCACGCCCGTCGCCGAGGCCGCGAGGTCGGGCCGCCCGACGTCGCCGATGAAGAGCGTGTCGCCCGTGAAGACGAGGCGCGGCTCGGGGTCGAGGACGAGGATCGAGATGCTCTCGGGCGTGTGGCCCGGCGTCTCGAGAACCCTGAGGACGAGCGACCCGAGGCGGATCTCCTCCCCATCGTTCACGGCGCGGTGCGCGAACGCGGCTCGCGCCTTCTCGCCGAAGACGATCGTGGCGCCCGTCTTCTCCGCGAGCTCGCGGTGGCCGCTCACGAAGTCCGCGTGAAGGTGCGTCTCGAGGATCCAGCGGATCGCGAGCCCCTGCGCCTTCGCCTCGGCGAGGTACTCGTCCACGTCGCGGCGCGGGTCGACGACCGCGGCCTCCCCGCCATCGCCGATCAGGTACGACGCGTGCGCGAGACAGCCGAGGTAGAACTGGCGGAAGTACATGGCGGAGAGAGCATAATTCACCGCCATGAGCACGATTTCCGAAGCAAAGACGTCCCCCGTGTCCTCCTCCGATGTGCGGGCGAAGCACAAGGAATTCCTCTTCCCCTCGGTGACGAACTACTACAAGGAATCGGTCGTCCTCGAGTCCGGCAAGGGGATGTACGTCAAGGACGCCGACGGAAAGACGTACCTCGACTTCTTCGCCGGAATCCTGACGGTCTCCGTCGGGCACGCGAACGACAAGGTCAATGCGGCCGTCAAGGCGCAGCTGGACCGCCTCGGCCACGTTTCGACGCTCTACCCCACGCTGCCGATCGTCCAGCTCGCCGAGACGCTCGCGCGGATCACGCCGGGCCGGCTCCAGAAGTCGTTCTTCACGGCCTCTGGCACCGAGGCCGACGAGACCGCCGTGGTGCTCGCGCAGGTCTACACGGGGCGGCTCGAGATCATCGCTCTCCGCCACGGCTATTCGGGCCGCTCGATCCTCGCGCAGTCGCTCACGGCGCACTCCCCGTGGCGCGCTGTGCCCACGCAGATCGCCGGGATCAAGCACGCGCCGGCGCCCTACTGCTACCGATGCCCGCTGAAGCTCACGTATCCCTCCTGCGGCGTCGCCTGCGCGAAGGACCTCGAGGAGCTCATCAAGACGACGACGACGGGCCAGGTCGCCGGTTTCCTCGCCGAGCCGATCCAGGGCGTCGGCGGCTTCATCACGCCGCCGAAGGAGTATTTCGAGATCGCGGTCGGCATCGTCCGGAAATACGGCGGCGTCTTCATTTGCGACGAGGTGCAGACGGGCTTCGGCCGCACGGGCGCCCACTGGTACGGCATCTCGCACTGGAACGTCGAGCCCGAGATCATGACGATGGCCAAGGGCGTCGCGAACGGGATGCCGCTCGGCGTCACGATCGCGACACCGGAGGTCGCGGATTCGTTCAAGGCGCTCTCGATCTCGACGTTCGGAGGGAACCCGCTCTCCTCGGCCGCCGCGAACGCGACGATCGCCGTCATGGAAGAGATCGACGCCCCGAAGCGCGCCGCAGAGATGGGCGCGCGCCTTCGCGCCGGTCTCGACGGGCTAAAGAAGAAATACCCGAAGACGATCGGCGACGTTCGCGGCCTGGGCCTCATGCTGGGGATCGAGCTCGTGGCCGACGAGACGGTCCAGGACCGCACTCCGGCGCCCGAGAAGGCCGTCCGTCTCTTCGAGGAGACGAAGAAGCGCGGCCTCCTCATCGGCAAGGGCGGCCTCTACGGCAACGTCATCCGCGTTTCTCCCCCGCTCGTCGTGAACGCAGGCGAGGTGGACGACGCGCTGAAGATCCTCGACGAGTCGCTCGCCGGCTGGGCCTGACGCCGTTCCCGTATTATCCTGAGCATCATTCGCAACACATTTTCCGCCCACCGAGTCGCCGTGTGATCGGTACGAAGCTCGCCGACCGTTACGAGATCCTCTCCGAGCTGGGGCGGGGCGGGATGGGCGTCGTCTACCGGGCGAAGGACCCCGTCCTCAACCGCGAGGTCGCGGTCAAGCTCATCCCGCCGGGCAATCTCACGAAGGACGCCGAGGAGCGCTTCCAGCGAGAGGCCCAGATCGTCGCGCAAATGGACCACGCGTCGATCGTGCCGATTTACGATCTCGGGCGGCACGACGGGTCGCTCTTCTTCGTCATGCCGGTGCTCCCGAACACGAATCTCCGGCAGCTCCTCCGCGACGGCTCACTGAAGCTCGGCGACGTCCTCGACGTCGGGATGCAGGTCGCCGACGCGCTCGACTACAGCCACGCCCGCGGCATCGTCCACCGCGACATCAAGCCCGAGAACATCATGACGTCGCGCGACGACGCGGGACACGTTCGCGCCCGCGTCATGGACTTCGGCCTCGCGCTCGCGACGACCGAGGACCGCCTCACCAAGACCGGTACGCTCGTCGGGACCGTCGTCTACTTCAGCCCTGAGCAGGTCACCTCGCGGTCGTTCGACGGGCGCTCGGACATCTACGCGCTCGGGACCGTGCTCTACGAGTGCCTCGCGGGCGAGCCGCCCTTCGCGGGCGAGGTGCAGGCCGTCCTCTACCGGATCGTCCACGAGCTGCCGCAGTCGATGCGGAACCTCGGCGCCGACGTGAGCGAGGAGCTGGAGGCCGCCGTCCTCCAGTGCCTCGCGAAGGACCCCGAGAAGAGGCCGAAGCGCGCGGGGCACCTCGCCGAGGCGCTCCGGCGGTACCGCAGCAAGCTCCGCGAGGAGGACTTCGGCCGGTCGGTCGTCTTCACGGCCAGCCGGATGCTGCCGCGCCCGGCGCAAGCGGCGCCCTTCATCGGGCGCGAGAAGGAGATGGCCGAGCTGCAGCGCCGGCTTCACGCCGCCGTCGCGGGCGAGTGCGAGTTCGTCGTCCTCGCGGGCGAGCCGGGCATCGGCAAAAGCCGACTCGTCGACGAGCTCAAAAACCTCGCGCGCGCCCGGAAGATCCGCGTCCTCTCGGGGCGCTTCGTCGAACACGACCGCGCCTTCGCTCACCAGGGGTTCTGCGAGCTCATCCAGGACTACTTCCGGTCCAAGGACACGGGTCTTTCGGAATCATCCCGCCCCGACTTCTCGGACCTTGCCGGCGACCTTCTCGCGCTCTTCCCCGTTCTCTCGGAGATTGGCGAGCTGCGTGCCGCCGCGAGCAGCGATTCGGGAGCCGTGAAGGGGGCCGACCGGAAGGCCGAGGACAAGATCGCGATCTTCGAGCTCGTCGCCCGCACGCTGACGCGGATCGCAGGTGGCAAGCCGCTTCTTCTTGCTCTCGAGGAGCTGCACGGGGCGCAGCTTTCGATCGAAGCGCTCCAGTACGTCGCGCGGCGCCTTGGCCCGACGCCGACGCTCATCGTCGGAACCTACCGCCAGACGGAAGTCGACAAGCGGCATCCGCTCGTCAAGATGCTGGAGTCGTTTCGCGGCGATCCTCGCTTTGCGGCGCTCACGCTGGGCCCGCTCACGCCGTCCGAGCACCGGGCCCTCGTGGAGCTTTCCGCCGGCGGCGGCAAGCTCTCGGACGACCTCGCCGGGCGGCTCCTCGCGGCCACGGAAGGGAACCCGCTCTTCACGAAGGAGCTCGTTCGATCCCTCCTCGACTCGGGCGGAATCGCGCGGGACGATTCGGGCGCGCTGAATCTCTCGGGGGCGACGGGCATTTCCTCCGACGCCCTGCCCGAAACGATCCAGCAGGCCGTCGAGGCGCGGATCGAGCGGCTGCCGGAAGACGTGCGCGACATCCTCTCGGTCGCGTCGGTCCTCGGGAAGAGCTTCGAATTCAAGGACCTCGAGTCCGTCGCCGAGGACGCGAAGGGCCTCGACGAAGCGATCGACCGGCTCGTGAAGGAGGGCCTTCTCGAAGAAGAGCGCGAGTCGCGCGGCGACCGGCTCGCGTTCGCGAGCGGCATCGTGCGCGACGTCCTCTACGGCGCCCTGTCGCGGCGAAAGCGCCGCACGCTTCACCGCGCGTACGCGGATCTCCTCGAGAAACGGCACCAGGGCCGGCTCGACCGCGTGTACCCCGAGCTCGTTCACCACTTTTCCGAGGGCGACGTGCCCGAGAAGGCCGTGGACTATGGCCTGAAGCTCGCCAGGAAGTCGCTCGACGCTTTCAGCCCGGAGGAAGCGGCGCGCGTCGCGAAGAGCACCCTCGACTACCTCGGAGACGAGGAGTGGGAAGGCGAGAAGTCTCTGGAAGGCGACGCGCGTCTCCTTCTCGCGCAGGCTTCGCGCATGTCGGGTCACGCCGACGCCGCGCTCCGCGAGGCCGAGGCGGCCGGGAAGATCTTCGAACGCGAGAAACAACCGGGCAGAGCCATCGAAGCGATCTTGTTTGCCGCCGATACCGCCTGGAACGGGCGGAAGGTGGACGAGGCCCGGCGGCTCGTGGAGCGCGGCATCGAAGCGGCCGCGGCCACGCACGAAACCGTTCACCTGCCGAAGCTGCTTTCCCTCGCCGCGACGGTCGCGAATCTCCGCGGCGACTACACGCGTGCGGCGGCCTACGGCGCTCAGCTGGAGCGGCTCGGCGGCGAGGCGAAGAAGGGGACCGAGGTCATCGCGTCCGGCGGCCGGCTCGTCGTCGCCATGACGAGCCCGGTCGCGGCGGCCGAGCCCGCCCTGCGGCACATCGTGGAAGAGACCGAGGTCCTCGCCAACGTCTTCGAGACGCTCCTCGCGACGGACGCCGACGGCCGGATCGTGCCTGCTCTCTGCGAGGAGTGGTCTCTCACCGACAAGGGTCGCTCGGCATTTCTCCGGATTCGGCACGGGGTCCTCTTCTCCGACGGATCCCCCCTGACGGCCGCCGCCGTGAAGACCTCACTCGAACGGGCGGTCCGCGTGCGAACCGAAGGCATGCCGGCCGCGCTCGCGGCCGTCCGCGGCGCCGCCGAGCACCGGAAAGGCGAGGCCGACGACGTGTCCGGGATGCGCGCCGTGTCGAGCGACCGCCTCGAGTTCGACTTCGTCGAGCCCCTCCCGATCTTCCCCGCCCTCCTTTCGGACGTCCTCACCGCCGTCGTGCGCGTCGTGCCCGGCGAGAACGGTGCCGAGACGGCGTTTGGAACGGGACCGTTCCTTTTGACCAGCCGCACGGCGGACCGCGTCGTTCTCGAGCGCAACCCTCATCACTGGAAAGAGCCCGCGCGCCTCGACGCGATCGAGTTCCGCACCGGGATGAGCGCTTCTGCGATCGGCGCGGGCCTGCGCGCCGGGGAGATCGAGCTCGCGCGCGATCTCTCCCCTCAGGATCTCGAAGCGATTCTCCGCGAGCCTCGCCTCCGCGCGGGGCTCGTCGAGACGCCGAAGAAGGGCACGTACTTCGCGCTCTTCAACTCGAAGAGCGAGCTCGGCGGAAACGCCGCTCTCCGGCACGCGCTCGCCGGAGTGACCCGCAGCCAGGATTTCGTGTGGGCCGCTCTCGGACGATTCGCGGTCCCGGCCACGGGCGTCCTTCCGCCGGGCATCCTGGGGCACGACGCGGGCCGACGGCGGACCCTCCTGCCCCACGAGGAAGCGCTCCGGCTGCTGAGGGACGCGGACCTGACGCCGCCCCTCACGTTGACGGCGGCCGTCCATCCGATCCTGAAGGACCGACACAAGGCGCTCACGGCGGCGCTGTTCGCGATCTGGAAGGAGCTCGGAGTCGAGGTCCGGGTGACGACGACGGACATGAAGTCTTATCTCGAAGCGCAGTCCGCGGCGAGCGTCGACCTGCTGATTTCCCGTTGGATGGCCGACTACGAAGACCCGGACGACTTCACGTTCAACCTCTTCCGCTCGGGCGTCGGGTACTTCCAGGCTTTCTTCTCGTCGGAAGAAGCGGACCGGCTTGCGGAGGAGGCGCGGATCGAGGGTCGCCCCGCGGTCCGCGAAGGTCTCTACCGGAAGTTCGAGAGCGTTCTCCTCGAGAACGGCGTCCTGATCCCCCTGTTCCACGAGGTGGACTACCGGATCGCCGCCGCGGGCGTGCGGGGCGTCGCACTGCGCAGCAGCCCGCCGTTCGTCAACTATCCGGAGATCGGCAAGTCCGAAGCGCCGGCGGCTCACGGCGCGCATGAATGGGGAGGCGGCATTCTCAACGTGCCGATCGGCGGCGTGCTCAATAGCGTCGATCCGGCGACGACCGGGACCTTCGAGGAAGCCGAGACCATCCCGCTCGTCTTCGAAACGCTGACACGGGACGTCGAAGGCGGGCGCGTCGTCCCGTGGCTCGCGTCGGAGGTGATTCCCGAGGACGGTGGCGCGCGTTTCCGCTTCCGCCTGCGTCGCGGGGTGCGCTTCCACGACGGCCGCGGCCTGTCCGCGCGCGACGTCCGTTACACCTTTGAACGGCTGCTACAGGAGGGGAAGAGCGGCCGGTTCCTCCTCGCCCCGATCCGCGGAGCCCAGAACCTCATCGATGGGAAGGCCTCGGATCTCGAGGGCTTCCACATCGTGTCGCCGTCGGAGTTCGTCATCGAGCTCGAAAAGCCCCTCGCATTCTTCCCTGTCCTCGTGTCGTGGCCCGGCGCGGGGATCGTGCCCGAAGGCACCGGCGTGATCGGCGAGAACTGGCGGAAGGGCTGCATCGGAACGGGGGCCTACCGCGTGGCGACTTTCGAGCCGGGAAAGCGGCTGGAGCTCGAGCGCAATCCCGCGTACTGGCGCGAGGGCTTTCCGAAGAACGAGGGCGTCGTCTTCCGGTTCGGCGTTCCCCCCGAGGAGATTCGCTCTGAATTCCTCGCCGGCCGGTTCTCACTCGCTTCGGACCTCCTCCCGGCCGACGCCGAGGCCCTGCGCCAGGACCCCCGTTTCCGCGCGACGTACCGCGAGAGCCCGAGCCTCGTGACGTACTTCGTGGGCTTCAACGTCAACAGGGGCGCCTTCGCTGACGCCCAGGCGCGCCGCGCGGTCGCACAGGGGATCGACGCCGCAAGCCTTGTCCGCCGGACCCTCGGCAGGCACGCGATTCCCGCGAACGGCCTGATCCCGCCCGGCCTCCTCGGATACGTCACGAAACCCAGGAGCCGCGCCCAGAATTCGGGACAGGCTTCCGGCGCTCACACGGTCTCCCGCGAGCTGGTCGAGATCACGGCCGTCGTAAATCCCATCATGTTCGGGGAGTTCGGCGCGTTCACGAAGGAGTTGATGCAGGCATTCCGCGAGATGGGGTATTCCATCCGTGTCGTGAACAAGACGATGGCGGAATTCATGGACGCCCAGAAGAACGCCCCCACCGAGATCGCGATCGGACGCTGGGTTGCGGACTACCCCGACGCCGACACGTTCGTACAAGGCGTCCTCCATTCGCGCGAGGGCGTCTACGGCCGCTATTGCGGGCGGCCCGGAATCGACGTCCTGGCGGAGCGCGGCCGCGGCGAGATCGACCCGAGGACTCGCGAGTCGATCTACCGGGAGGTGGAGGACGTCATCGCGAAGGACGCGCTGATGCTTCCTCTCTTCCACGAGCAGGTCTACCGGTTCGCGCGCCCCGAGGTCGACGGCCTTGCCGTCGGGTTCGGCCAGCCGCTCGTGCAATACGAGAATCTGTCGATCAGAAGTTAGGGAGGGCCCCGGCCTATTTCTCGCGAGGCCCCGCAAGCGCCGTGTCCGGCGCCGCGTAGCCCTCGGCCTCGTGCCCGCCGTGATACTCGCCGGGGTTGGGTCGCCGGATCTGGGACTGGGGGACGACGCGGTCGCGCCGGAGCCCGCGGAAATCCTCGAGGGACTTCCAGCCCCGCGCGGCGTTCTTCTCGAGGAACGCGGCCATGCCGTCCTTGAGAGTCCGGATCACATTCGGGCCGATCGCGTGGTCGAGCATCGCGGCCGTGCAGACCTGCACCGTTCCGCACCCGAGGAGGAAGTAGTTGAGGGCATGGGAGAAGTCCGAAATGCCGCCGATGCCGGAGAACGCCCGCTCGGGAAAGGCGTGCGCGAGCTGCGCCATCTTCGCGAGCGCGAGCGGGAGGATCGCCGGGCCGCCGAGGCCGCCGCTCGACGTGTAACCGTCGACGTTGATCTCGAAGTCCAGCGTCTCGGGATCGACGAGCGGGATGGACGGGAACGTGTTCGACGACGTGATCGCGTCGGCGCCGCCCCGGAACGCCGCGCCCGCCTCCACCGCGATGTCGGTCGTCGAGGGAGTCAGCTTCGTCCAGACGGGAACCTTCGCGACTTCTTTCACGGCCTTTGTCACGATCGAGGTCAAACCGCTCGACTTCCCGATGTTCGAGCCCATGTCCTCGCGGTCCATGTGCGGGCACGAAAAGTTCAGTTCGAGGGCGTCCACGCCTTCGTCCTGGCAGGTCTTCGCGAGGAGCTGCCAGTTGGCAAGCTCCTTGTCGCTGCCCGAGCCGGCCATGATCGAGGCGACGAGGACCTTCGAGGGGTGCGCCTTCTTGATCCTCGAGAGGCGGCCGACCCACCAGTCGAGCGGTTTGTCGGAGATGAGCTCCCAGTTCCACGAGGAGTGGAGGACCGACTCGGGGCGCGCCTTCATCGAGATGCGCGGCGTCGCCACGTCCGTCCGGAAGAATTTCGTCTTTGCGCCCGCGACGTTCACGACGGGGTGGAGGCCGATCGTCTTCGTGACGACGCCGCCCCACCCCGCTTCGAATGCCCGCAGGATGTTCGTCTCGGATTCCGTCGGCGGCGCCGACGCGAGGAGGAACGGGTTTTCGAACCTGATGCCGGTGAAGACGGCGGAAAGATCGGCGGCCATCGCGTCCTCCCCTTCCCGGAAGAATCGAGAGTTCAGCATAAGACGAATGAGTCTCGAACGCGAACGGCTGGTACGATGAGCTCCTCCAAATGGCCGGACATGCGGGCGAAATCATCCACGCCGACGGGCGTGTCGAGCTGGCGGATGCGTCCGCCCTCCGCGGGAGCGCTCTCTATAACGAGGATCTCGCCCCCGTTCCGATCGCCCGGCGCACCTGGACGACCTACAACTACGCGGCGCTGTGGATCTCGATGGCGCACTGCATCCCCACGTACATGCTGGCCTCAGGCCTCATGAACTCGGGGATGAGCTGGAAGCAGGCGCTCTTCACGATCCTTCTCGGCAACACGATCGTCCTCGTGCCGATCCTCCTGAACTCGCACCCCGGCACGAAGTACGGCATCCCGTTCCCCGTCTTCGCGCGCGCCGCGTACGGGACGGCTGGATCGAATCTCCCCGCCCTCATGCGCGCGCTCGTCGCCTGCGGCTGGTTCGGGATTCAGGCGTGGATCGGCGGCGAGGCCCTCCACACGTTTTTCGCCGCGGTGATGCCCGGCTGGCCGACGCTCCTCGGCGCCGGCTTCGCGGGCCACACCACGACGGAGTGGCTCTCGTTCCTCATGTTCTGGGGCCTGAACGTCTTCGTGATCTACCGCGGGATGGATCTTCTTCGGAAGGTCGAGAACTGGGCGGCGCCCTACGTCCTCGTCGTGACGCTCGTCCTCCTCGTCTGGGCCGTCCGCGAAGCCCGGGGCCTCGGACCCCTCCTCGCGCAGCCCGGAAAGTTCCGCACGTTCGCGGAGTTCTTCCCCGTCTTCGTCCCGTCGCTCACGGCGATGGTCGGATTCTGGGCCACGCTGTCGCTCAACATGCCGGACTTCACGCGTTTCGGCCGGAGCCAGAAAGAGCAGGTTCTCGGGCAGGTCGTGGCGCTCCCCACGACGATGTTCGCGTTCGCGGCGATGGGCGTCCTCATCACGAGCGCGAGCGCGATCATTTTCGGCGAGGCGATCTGGGACCCCGTCAAGCTCGTCGGGAAGTTCACGGATCCGCTCGTCGTCGCCATCGCCATGTTCTCGGTCGTGGTCGCCACCCTCGCCGTCAACATCGCCGCGAACGTCGTCTCCCCCGCGAACGACTTCGCGAACC
>JBDTML010000247.1:0-11039 GCA_039934255.1 Acidobacteriota bacterium
GGCGTCTAACAACGCGCTGCAGCGGACTCATCGTCAGTCGCTGCGCTCCTTCCTCTTCACTCGCTGAGCTTGATATCGTTAGCCGGCTGAAATGAAGCCTCGTCTCATCGCGGTATCTCTCGCGGCCCTTGTAGTGGCCGGCACCGTGCTGTGGTTCCGAGCGTCCGTCCGAGAGTTCGAGGACCAGATCAACAATCTAGAGGCGTTCAAGGCGTACGGCCGATGCCTTCACGAATTTCGTGAACGCGCGGGTGCCTACCCGAAGGCACTCGGGGAAATCCAGGCGTGCTTTCACTACGTCAATGTCCGCGCGGGCAACGATTGGTGGGGCAACCCGGTGAAGTATGAATCGGACGGTGCCAGGTACGTCCTCCTCAGCTTTGGTCGCGGCGGTAAACCCGACGGCCTCGACCCGTGGCGCCTCCGCGAAGCCAACGACCCGAGCGACGCCGCACGGCTCATCTGCGGCCACCCAGAGGCAGACCAGGCCATGTCAGATCTCGGCTTTCACCGCGCATGCTTCAAATGACCACGCCGGCTAACCCCGCGTTGCAGCGGACTCGCTGCGCTCGCCGCTGAGCTTGATATCGTTAGCCGGCCGAGCACGATTCTCCTAGCCATGCAGCACAGCTCAAAGCAAATCCTCGCTATCCTGGATGCTTGTTGCGAAACCTTCACCTTTCCCATGCTCGACAATGGATACGTGTACCTCGCTGCTTCGCGCCTGTCACTCTTTCACTCCACCACGGACTGGGCCCTTGTCATCGAGATCTTCGGTTACTCGCCGCGAGGCGATAACCCAGACATCCACGTCCATACATTTGCCAGCCGCCTCCACGCACGCGATCCGCGGGAGAAGTTCGTGTCGGAACAGGCCTACGTCAACTATCTAGCGAACTACCCGAACAACGACTCGAGGTTCTTCTATCCCATCGACGGCTCGTGGCAGGACGAGGACAACTCCGAGCTGGTTTCCACCTACGCAACTCATCTCTCGCTTCGTGGCGCTTCCGTCGCCATTCCCAGTGTTGCCTCATTTGGGGCGCATGGCATCTCTCTTGAGGAGCCCGGCCGCATCCGTGTCTTCGAGCTTTGCCGGTTTCTAGCCGCAACGCATCGCGAACTCGTGCTGGGAACCAGCCAGGAGCGTAGGGTCAGCATCGTGTCCGGCATGCGCCAGATACTTCAACTGGAGGAGTGGAGGCACCCGGATCTCATTTCGGACGAGCTACCGAGCACCTCGCTTTCATTCCAGCAGCTTGCGGAAGTGCTCGTCACGGGCGACCCGTCGCACTACAGGGGCTCGGAGCCATCCAATACTCACTGGAGCAACTGGCCGGAGGGCGGCACCCTCTAGCACGGCTAGGTAGCGGCCGGCTAACCCCGCGTTGCAGCGGGCTCGCTGCGCTCGCCGCTGAACTTGATATCGTTAGACGCCCTATGAACGAACGAGCGCCTGTCACGGGCTCCAAATCAACTCTCGACAGCGACCGTCTGTTCGACCTCCAGGCTGAAGTTCGAAGCGCGGCCAACTCGCTTATCTACAGCTCCAGCGTCATAGTGCTTTACGGTATCGTTGAAAACCCCTTACTCATCGTTGAGGGCGTCGTCTTTCTGGTGCTCTCCATAGTTCTCCGGTTCAAGCAGTCGCGCAGCGCAGCCCTCACATTGCTCGCCGCCATCATCGCAGCCGTGCTCTCCGAGTTGCCAGCCATCGTTAGCGATTCGCCCAGCGTGTTCATTGGGTTCGACGTGCTGTTGGCGGCGGCTCTCCCGGCTTACAACGTCATCCTCCTCGAGCGGCTCCTTAGGGCTCCGCTGACACCTGCCCGGCATGGCGTGCGGGGCGTCTAACAACGCGCTGCAGCGGACTCGTCGTCAGTCGCTGCGCTCCTTCCTCCTCGCCGCTGAGCTTGATATCGTTAGGCCACCGAATCTGCTCTCGGCCGCGCAGGGCTTGAATGGAGCGGGCATTGCAAGACGAAGTATCGGAGCTGGCTCAACCGCTCGCTGGCCGAAAGCTCTATTCACCAGCGGCCATCGCGGGCTACACCCTGGTTACAAATCTGCCCGTCGGATACATCCTGCACGGCCTCAATTTGAGGGCGCGCGGGCGCAAACGGCTCGGGGTTTCCTGGGTTCTCTTTGGCGCCGCGTCTCTCGCGTTCATTTATTTCATGCCACCTCGCTTTGCAGCCCTTTCGTACGTCGTCTCCGGCATGGGCGCATTCGGCGCCATTAGCCTGTTTCAGCTCGAGAGCCGCCCGTTCGCCCTCGCAGTGGCACAGGGCGCTGCCCGCGCGCGGTGGTGGCCGCCCGCAATCATTTCGGCCGTCGCAGTGGCTCTCTACTGCCTCTTCGGCTGGCTCTTGGAAACGGTGGCCTAACAACGCGCTGCAGCGGACTCGCTGCGCTCGCCGCTGAACTTGATATCGTTAGGCGGCTCAAGAGGAACCGAAAGGAGACCGCGATGAGGACCTTCCTTCGCCTCGCAATGATCTCTCTCTTCAGCGCCTCCGTCGTCTTGGCCGCCGAACAGGCGGCACCCGAGACGAAGGGCGTTACGGTGACGCAACTTGCCGCGGTTGACCTTGGCCCCGAAATCGAGGGCATGGCTGGGCGCCGACTTCGAATGCGTATGGTGACCATCGAGCCTGGAGGCGTCTTCGGCCCGATTCACAACCATAAAGACAGGCCGGGAGCGGTCTACATACTGCAAGGAAAGATCACTGACCATCGGAATGGCGTGGCCAAGGAGTATGGGCCCGGTGTGGGCTGGCCCGAAGACAAGAACACCACGCACTGGCTTGAGAATAAAGGAACGACGCCAGCGGTGGAGATCTCAGTCGATATATTCAGGCAACCGTAGGCTGAGGCCCAACATTTGACCCGGTCGCCGCCTAACACCGCGCTGCAGCGGACTGGGCAGTTGACCCGATAAAGTAGACACTCTGGCCTAACGCTCCAGCAGGTGGGATGGCCAGGATCAAGGGCCCAAGAAAGGTCCATCGGTACGGCGCAGATTTCAAGGTGAAGGCCGTGATGCTCAGCCGGCTCCCGGGCGTCCTCGTTCAGGACGTCGCCGAGGCGCTCGACCTCCACCCCTTCATGTTGTCGCGCTGGCGCAAGGAGGCCCGGCCTTCGTCTTCGCCTTCGTCCTCGCGGGGCAGGACCGGATCGCCGTGAAGACCCTCTGCCAGCGTCACGGCGTCTCTCGTGCGGGCTTCTACGCCTGGCGCCGGCGCAAGCCGAGCGCTCACTCGATCAAGGACGAACGCATTCTCAAGCGCATCCGGGCCGTCTTCGAGGCCAGCGAGGAAACCTATGGCAGCCCCCGGGTGCACGCTGAATTACAGAAGGCCGGACTCAGGGCGGGACGCAAGAGGGTGGCCCGCCTGATGCGCTCAGCGGCCATCAGGGCGCGCTCGGCACGCATCTACCGCCGCACGCCCGGGACGCGCCGCTTCTACTCCGGCATCCCAAACCGCGTCCTCGAGCTGACCACGACGGCTCCCGGCCAGATCTGGGTCGGCGATGTGACGTACCTGCGCTGCGCTGGCCGATGGCGCTATCTGGCCGTCGTCATGGACCGCCACTCGCGCCGCGTCCTCGGCTGGAGCCTTCGCCCCAGCCGCGAAATGTCTCTGACGCTCGCCGCTCTCAATCGCACCTTGCACCGAAGGCGCCCTCAGCCCGGCCTCTTTGAGGTCCGACGTCATACACGCCCGCACCTTCGACGACGACCGCACGCTGGGCAGTAATTCAGCGTTACGTCCGCCGCTACTGCGCTCGCCCCTGAACTTGATATCGTTAGCTGGCGAAGGGGTTTGAGGTCTCGCGCATCGAAAGAACGTCGTGCAGTAAGGAGAGGAGACGATGCGAAAACAATTTGGCTTCAGCTGGGTCGCGCGATTTGTCGTCTTGGCGGTACTGTCTGGATCAGCCAGCGTCGTTACCGCACAGGGCGGGCCGCAAACACCTAGAGTCTGGGCCTTCGAGAACCTGACGTGGGAGCACGACAAGACCCTGACCGCCGTGCAAAGGGTCGTGCTATGGGGAGACCCTAAGACCGGAGAGCACGCGATGCTGCGTCGGTTCCCAGCTGGATATGCGCCGGCCCCACACAAGCATCCTGCGACAGAACGGGTGGTGGTCGTGGCCGGCACGATCCTGGTGCGTTATGCCGGCTCAGCGGAGAAGACACTGGGGCCAGGTTCCTATTCGGAGATTCCGGCCGGTATGGAGCACGTCGTTAAGTGTGCAGACGGCGTGGAGTGCATTTTTCTACTGAGTTCCCCCGGTCCTTTCGCAATCTTGCCGATTGCAAGTAGATAGGAATGCAGGCGGACCGTCAAGCCAACACCGCGTTGCAGCGACTCGCTGCGCTCGCCGCCAAGCGGCTGTCCTCCGCTTCACGATTCTCATAGGACGATTTACCGATGACTCACTCCGATTCCGCCCCACCGCTTTCCTGGTGCCACTTCCCAGCCGGTGAGCACGGCTTCTACCGTGCTCCCGTGCTGATCATCGGCTCTACCGAGGCCGTGCTGATCGACGGCGGTTTCGCCTATTCCGACGCCCGCGCCGTGGCGGACGCAATCAAGGCAACGGGTAAGCGCCTGACGCTGATCTACATCAGCCAGAGCGATCCCGATTATTACTTCAACCTCGGCCCGATCAAGGCAGCGTTTCCCAACGCGCGCGTCATCGCAGCATCCGCGACGGTGGCGGCGATTCGAGGCACTGTGGATAAGAAACTCGCCATCTGGGGTCCGCAACTCAAGGATAACGGCCCCCAGACACTGGCCGATGTGGTGATACCCGAGACCTTCGACGCCACGACGCTCTCGGTCGACGGCGAGACCATCGAGATCGTCGATGCTGAAGGGCTCCCCAACCGTCGGTATGTTTGGGTACCGTCGCTGCAGGCAGTGTTCGGCGGCGTGCGGCTTTTCTCGGGTGTACACGTGTGGACCGCTGACACGAATGGCGCACATCAACGTGCCGTCTGGCGCGCGAACTTGGACGCCCTCGCTGCCCGTAAGCCCGCGGTCGTGGTTGCGGGCCACATGGCGCCCAACGCTGCCGCCGATGCGTCCGCTATCACTCACACAAAGGAATGGCTGCTTGCCTTCGAGGAGGAGCTTTCGAAGGCATTAGACTCAGCCGCGCTCAATGCCGCAATGAAAGCCCGCTTCCCGGGTCTCGGCATGGAAGTTGCCATCGATATCGGTGCCAAAGTCGCCACTGGAGAGATGAAGTGGGGTTGAGCGTGATGCGAGCAACTCTCGATGTCGCACTTGCGGCGGTTCGCGGTAGGTCAGGCACCCATCGCGGCGTACCCCGGTGCAGGCTAACAATCGAGTGCAGCGGACGGCATACCGCCGCCGTCGTGCTTGATATCGTTATACGCCGATGCAGGCAACGACGGGCGTATACACAGGGTTGGCCCAGCTTGTCGTCCTCGTTCTTGTACTGCTTTTCGCCCAATGGTCCGTCAGTGGATCACTGCATGACATCGTCGGTGGGGCGTCCGGACACCCTCGCTCGTGAATCAGCGCGTTCGCCGTTGACTTTGATATCGTTAGGCCGCATTCACTAGTGATCGGCGGTGTTGGAGGCCACATCATGCTCGGCGCACTTCTACCAGAGCATCTCGACAATGAGTATCGCGGTCACAAGCTGGCGCCTTGGCTCTTTGGTGTCGTAGTCGCGATGAAGAGCGCGCAGAGCCTTGCCATCATTCTTAACGGATACCCGACGGCAAGAGACGCCGACGGCATTCCAGTCGATTCCTTCACACCGGCGGTCGCACAGACGGTCGTTGGGGTGTTCGCTCAAGGATCGCTCTGGCGTCTGTTCTTCTGTCTCCTATGCCTGCTCGTGCTACTTCGATATCGCAGTGCGATCCCTTTGATGTTCACGCTCCACGCCTTGAACTACCTGGCCGCACAAGACGACGAACAGAAACAGGTTCACCAGAGGGCCGACCGAAGTCGGCGGCAACCTCACGTTTCTCGGTTATTGCGTCGGCTTCGCCTTCGTGAAGCCTGAGTCATCCCATTACGTTTTGCGACTTTGGAGGTTCCCATGCGAAGAGTCACGGGCATAGGCGGCATCTTCATGACCGCCAAGGATCCCAAGGCGCTCTGCGCCTGGTACAAGAAGCACCTCGGAATAGACGTTCAGGAATGGGGAGGAGCGGCTTTCGACTGGACTGACGCCGAAGGCAACCCGACCAAGGGAACCACCGCCTGGTCGATCGGTCCCGCAGATGGCAAGCATTTCGCTCCGAGCAAGGCGAACTTTATGGTCAACTATCGAGTCGAAGATCTGGCAACACTTCTCGCGGCCCTGCGCGAGGAAGGTTGCAACGTGCTCGAGAAGACCGACGATTCGGAGTACGGGAAATTCGGATGGGTCATGGATCTCGAGGGCAACAAGGTCGAACTCTGGCAACCGCCACAACGGCAATGAACAGTGGGAATCCTCGTGCGGTCGATTAGAGCCTTCTGCTTCGTCGCCGGCGGTGTGATGGTCGCCACCGGGGCGTGCGCCGCCGAAACGACGGTCGTGAGCGACGTCCTCGGGGCGGAGGGCCCTCTGTATGTTGCCGGCAAGCTCTACTACGTGGGCTGGGTCTCGAACACGCTGTCGAGATGGGATGGCAAGACGAGCACCGTCCTCAACGAGACCCCGGATTGCGGTCACAACGGTCTGGCTCTGACCAAGCATGAAACCTTCCTGATCGCCTGCAGCGACCACGGGGCGATTCTCGAGGTCGACATGCAGGGCAAGCAGCTGCGCCGCTGGGATGCCGACAGCAACGGCAAACCGTTCGACGGCGGCATCAACGACATCGTGGTGGCCGCAAGCGGCGGTGCATATGCCACGATCTTCGGAAAGTACACCAACAACACCGCGCCCCCGACGCTGGTGATCGGGAGGGTGGTCTATCTCGCACCTGGCAGCCAGAAATGGGTCGAGGTTGCAGGCGACCTCAATTACGCCAACGGCATCGGCGTCTCTCCGGATCAGAGAACTCTCTACGTGAGTGAAACCGTCGGGAACTGCATTCTGAAGTTCTCGATCAACGATGACGGCTCGCTCGGCAAGAGGTCGAACTTCGCGTTTCTCAATCTTCTCGTGAAGAACAAGGTCGAGTCTTGGTGGCTGGGCCCCGACAGCATGAAGATCGACCCCAAGGGCAACATCTATGTGGCCCAGTGGACCGGCGGCAAGGTCCTGAAGCTCTCTCCGGAGGGCAAGCTGTTGCGCACATTCGAGATCAAGGCGGGAGACGGCACGACAAACGTGGCCTTCGGCGAAGGCGGGAATGATCTGTACGTGACCGTGGTGAAGGATCCAAACGACCCGAAGGCGAGGGGCAGCATCGTGAAGATCCCGAATGTCGACTAGCTTCGGCGAGACTGACATGTCCGCCGCCGAACCCCCGGAGCCCCGTTCGACGACCTTGCTCCTGCACTGCCCTCTCCGGCTCGGGATCGCCGCCAGCCTGACCCGGTTCGTCTACGAGCACGGGGGACGGATCCTCTATCACGACCAGTACGTCGATCCCGAGATTCAGCATTACTACACTCGGCTGCGCTGGGACGTCTCGGGCTTCACGATGCCCGACGCGGAGATCGCCCCGAGCCTCGCCGCCTTGATCGGGAACGGAGCCGACGTCGAATGGTCGCTGCACCCGTCGGACGAGGTGGCGCGCCTCGCCGTCTTCGTCTCCAAGGACCCGGCCTGCCTCTCCGACATCCTCGCGCGGACGCGCTCCGGGGAATGGAAGGCCGAGGTAGCCATGGTCGTCGCCAATCATCCCGACCTCGAGCCGGCCGCGAAGACGTTCGACGTGCCGTTTCACGCCTTCTCCGTCACGAAGGAGAACAAGGCGGAGGTCGAGGAAACCCAGATCGCGCTCCTGAGGGACGGGGGAATCGACCTCGTCGTTCTGGCGCGCTACATGCAGATCGTGACCGGACGGTTCGTAGAGGAGTACCCGAACAGAATCATCAACATCCATCACGCGTTTCTGCCGGCCTTTCCGGGCGCGCGTCCGTATCACGCGGCGCGCGAGCGGGGCGTGAAGATGATCGGCGCGACGAGCCACTACGTGACCGAGACGCTCGACGCCGGGCCGATCATCGAGCAGGACGTCCGGCGCGTGACGCATCGGCAGTCGGTGCAGGACCTGATCCGCCTCGGAAGGGACCTCGAGAAGGTCGTCCTCTCGCGGGCCGTCTGGTGCCACATCCGGCACAAGATCATCGTCCACAGGGGGCGGACGGTGGTCTTCGACTGATCGAGTATTTTGTCGGGAAGCGGGAGGTTTTCATGTCCGCCTACGTCCTGGTTCAGGTCGACGTCCACGATCCCGAGGGCTACGCGCGCTACCGCGGAATGGTCCTGCCCTCGATCACCGCGTACGGAGGGCGATTCGTCGTCCGCGGTGGCCCGATCGAGACGCTCGAGGGCACGTGGCGCCCGCCGCGCCTCGTCATCCTCGAGTTCCCCGACGCGGAGCGCGCCCGCGCATGGTGGGCGTCGCCCGAGTACGCCGAGCCGAAAGCCCTCCGGCTCGCGACGGCGCGCTCGGAGATGATCCTCGTCGAAGGGGCGTGACGATGCGGTTTCCCGATCTCATCCCGATTCTTCAGGTCGCCGTCGGACCGGTCATCCTCATTTCGGGCGTGGGCCTTCTGCTCCTCACCATGACGAACCGTTTCGGCCGCATCATCGACCGCACGCGGCAGCTCTCGCGGGAGCTCCGAACGGCGCAGTCTCCAGAGCGCGAGGGTGCTCTCGCCCAGCTCGACATTCTTCTCACGCGGGCGCGGATCGTTCGTGCCGCGATCGCGGCGGCTTCGGTCAGCGTCCTCTTCGCCGCCGTCCTCATCATCATCCTCTTCGTCACCGCGCTCTTCGGTCTCTCGCTTGCGGCAACGGTCGTCGCGCTGTTCACGTCTTGCCTGTTGTCGCTCATCGGCTCGCTCGTGCTGTTTATCCGCGACGTCAACCTGTCGCTGAGGGCCCTTCGCCTCGAAGTCGGCGCGGCGGGGGAACTCGCGCGCTAGACCTATACTCCCCCGTATGAATGCCGCGCAGTCAGAGGCGCTACGTCAGCTTCTCCAGGGCCAGCGCATCGCTTCTCTCGGAACACTCCACGGAGGCGAGCCCTTCGTCTCCATGGTTCCCTTCGCTCTTCTTCCGGCGGGAGCCGGTTTCGTGGTGCACGTGAGTCAGCTCGCGTCCCACACCAAGGACATGCTCGACAGTCCTCGCGTCAGCCTGATGGTCGTCGCGCCCGTTACTTCAGACAAGCCTCCGCAGGCCACGGCCCGCGCGACCGTGCAGGGCCGCGCCGAGCAGATCGCAGACTCGGACCCCGATTACGCCGCGGCCCGGGAAGCGTATCTGGCGACGTTTCCTCAATCCGTCGACATGTTCGAGCTGGCCGATTTCTCGCTGTTCGCGATACGGCCGCTCTCGATCCGCCTCATCTCCGGGTTCGCGCAGGCCGTCACCCTCACACCCGGGGCGTTTGCGACCGCGCTGAAGGGGTAGCGGCACGACGAACATGGCGACGCGCGCCGTCCGGCCGCCACGGCTTCTCCTGCGCGCGATGGTCTACGGCATCGTCTCCGAAGCGATCGCGTTCGGGGCGTGGCTGGCCGCGAGCCGCGCCCCTCGCTTTCAACCCGCGTGGGTCGAGGCGTTGGTCGCCGGCGGGACGATGATCCTCCAGATCCCCTCCCTATTCCTGACCGTGCTCCTGACCATCGGCAGCTCCACCCTCCCGGACGCCCTCGTCCTCTGCATCCAGTTCCTCGGTCAGTCGCTCCTTTTCACCATCTTCTGGTATGTCTGGCTGCAGCACCGGTCAAATCGCGTTCGGAGCCGGCCCGTCCCTTAGCACCGTAGCGCCCTTCGTTCACGCCGGCGAACGCCTCCCGAGGCCGCGCCGCTTCACCCGGAAGGAGAACCTCCCATGCCCGCAAACGTAGACGCCTGGGCGGCCCCCGCCGCCAAGGCCCCTCTCGCCGCGTTCTCCATCTCCCGCCGCGAACCGGCAGCGGAAGACGTGAAGATCGAGATCCTCTTCTGCGGCGTCTGCCATTCCGACATCCACCAGGTTCGCGGCGAATGGGGCGAGGCGGCCTTTCCGATGGTGCCAGGCCACGAGATCCTCGGGCGCGTCACCGAGGTCGGGTCCCGCGTCACGAAACTCAAGGCGGGCGACATCGCCGGCGTCGGTTGCTTCGTGGACTCGTGCGGAGCGTGCGACCCGTGCCGGCGCGGTCGCGAGCAGTTCTGCATTCCCGGAGCGGCGTTCACCTACAACAGCACGGAGATGGACCGGAAGACACAGACCTACGGAGGCTATTCGAAAGAGATCGTCGTGAACGAGCGCTACACGCTGAAGGTCCCGGCCGGGCTCGACCTCGCCGCAGCGGCTCCCCTGCTGTGCGCCGGGATCACGACGTACTCGCCGCTCCGCGAGTGGAAGTGCGGGGCCGGAACGCGCGTGGGAGTCGTCGGGCTCGGCGGGCTGGGCCACATGGCCGTGAAGATCGCGAACGCGATGGGCGCCGAGGTGACGATGCTGAGCCAGTCGCGCGGCAAGGAAGCCGACGCGCGAAGGCTCGGGGCGCACGCGTTCGAGCTCACGAGCGAGAAGGGCGCGTTCAAGAAGCTGGCGGGACGCTTCGACCTCCTCATCGACACGATCTCGGTCCCGCACGACCTCGACGCGCATCTCGGCCTGCTGCGGACCGAAGGGGCGATGGTGGTCGTCGGAGTCCCGCCGACCCCGTACACGCTCAAGGCGATGTCGGTGATCTTCGGGAACAAGAAGCTGGCTGGCTCGATGATCGGCGGCATCGCCGAGACGCAGGAGATGCTGGACTTCTGCGCTGCGAAAAAGATCACGGCGGACGTCGAGGTGATTCCGATCGCGAAGATCAACGAGGCGTACGAGCGCATGCTGAAGAGCGACGTCCGCTACCGGTTCGTCATCGACCTCGCGA
>JBDTML010000248.1:0-2926 GCA_039934255.1 Acidobacteriota bacterium
CGAAGAAGAAGGCCGCCAAGAAGAGCACCAAGAAGGCGAAAAAGGGTAAGAAGTAGTTACCCTCTCATAACCTGTTCTTATCAAGGTATTTCCGGGATTCGGGGGCTGAATCAGCCCCCTTATTTTTTGTCCGGGCGCATCGGGCTCCCCCCGCTACTCCAGAAGATTTCCACAGCCCCAGGCGCGTCTTTTCCACGGCAGTATATAAATGTTTATATACTACCGTGATGTCTCTCGCGCACGTCCTTCTCGGGCTCCTGGGGCGCGCTCCGGCGAGCGGATGGGACCTCGGGTCGCGCCTTGCGGGAGATCCCGCACTCGGATGGAGCGCGGAGCGCGCGCAGATCTATCCCGCTCTTCGGAGGCTCCTGCGAGGCGGCTTCGTCGCGCTCCGGCGGCGGCGCTCGTCGAAGGGGCCGCCCCGGCGCGAGTATCGGATTACGTCCGCGGGGCGCCGGGAATTCCGCGAGTGGCTCGCCGAGCCTCTCGAGATCCCGAAGCCGCACGCCGCCTCCCTCGCCCGGCTCGCCTTCCTCGAGAAGCGATCGCCGGAGACCCGGCTCGCGTCGCTCGAGCTCTATCGCATCCTTCTCTCGGAGAAGCTGACGCACACGCCGCCCGGGACGACGGCCGCGCGACGGAGACGGCGCATGCTCCTCGAGACGGAGCTGCACTGGGCGGATGCCGAGATCGCCGCATCGCTCTCCGGGCGTACGCTCTCCCCGGAGGGACGATGAACGCACGAGAAGCGCTCGCGAGGCTCGAGGCCCTGAGGAACGCGAGAGGCGCAGCCCCTGCCGCGGAAAAGAAATCCTGCCTCGCGATCCTCGCGCGCCGCTCCGCCGGTACGGCCCGTGCCGTGGAACGGCTCCACGAAACCCTGTGCTTTCTGCGCGCCTATCCCGACGACGCCCAGCTGCTCGGCCAGGTCGTCGCGATGCTCGGGGGATTCGCGCGCAGGGCGGACCTCCGCCGCCACCGACGCGCGCTTGCCGACACCGGAATCGCGGGCACCGAGATCCGCTTCCCGTTCTTCGCGGGCACCGCGCGCTGGCTCGCCGCGCGTTGGGCGGGCCGTCTTTCCGTGGACTGGAAGGCCTTTTCGAATCGCGCCGCTCTCGAGCGCGTCCTTCCCCTCGTCTCCCTTCCCGCCGAGGCGCCGGGACTCGACGAGCTGGATCTCGGCGCGCGCGCCTGGGTGAACCGGCTCAAGGGTCCTGCCGAGAGCGATGCGGCGTTCCTGATCCGCCGGCTCAACGCGCTCGGACGCGACCATTTCGAGCAGGAGTGGGCCTACGAAGGGCTCGAGCTGCCGGTCGTCCTCGCGCCGGGCCCGGGCGGGCCGTCCCGCACGCATGCCGCGTCTCCGGTTTCCGCGGTCCACTTTCAGACGATGCCCTTCGCGAGCGGACGCCCCGACCTCCGGCGCGACGTCGCGTCCGTCCCCAGGAGCGTCGCCCTCGCGTCTCCCGCGGAGGGCCGCCGCCTTCTCGACCTCGCGAAGGAGTCGATGGTCACGCGGCAGCGCGATCTCGACGTCTTCCAGTGGGGCGATCCGGACGGCGTCCGGGTCGTCGACTTCGAAGACGGCGTCTCCTTCGTCGTCATCGGCGCGGTGGCCGAGCGCCGGCTTCTCCTCGAGTCGGTCTACGGCTTCTTGACGCTGAAGAACGGCGTGCCGATCGGCTACGTCCTCGTGAGCGCGCTCTTCGGGTCGTCGGAGATCGCCTACAACGTCTTCGAGACGTTTCGAGGGGGCGAGTCGGGCCGCATCTACGGAAGGGTGCTCTGCGCGACGCGGCATCTCTTCGGGTCGGACGTCTTCACGATTTTTCCGTACCAGCTCGGAGGCTACGGCAACCCCGAGGCGCTCCAGTCGGGCGCCTGGTGGTTCTACCAGAAGATGGGCTTCCGGCCGCGGGCGCCACGCGTCGTTGCCCTCATGAATCAGGAGCTCGCGCGCCTGAAGGCGGATCCCACGCACCGGTCCTCCATCGGTACGCTGAAGATCCTCGCGTCCCAAAACCTCTACTTCCATGCCGGGAAGCAGCGCGACGACACGATCGGCATTCTCGAGCTGCCAAACGTAGGCCTTGCCGTCACCGACATGCTCGCCCGACGCTTCGGCTCGGATCGCGAGAAGGCCGAGGCGGTCCTGACGCTCGAGGCGCGGGACCTCCTCGGCCTCCGCACGCTTTCCGGCTGGAGCATGGGAGAACGACTCGCATTCCGCCGCTGGGCCCCGCTCGTCGTGATCCTGCCGGGAGTTGCGCGCTGGACGCCCGCCGGGAAGCGCGCTCTCGCCGCCGTCATCCGGGCGAAAGGCGGCCGGCACGAGTCGGACTTCGTTCGCCTCTTCGACGCGCACGTGAAGCTGCGGCGCGCGATCGCGAAGCTCGCCGCGCCTGACGTCAGCCCGGGCTGAGGTTCGCGTAGCGCGCGACGAACTTCTTGCGGCCCGCATGGTCGAAGTAGACGACCACCTTCTCCGCATCGCCCGAGCCCTCGATCGTCAGGACGACGCCGGTCCCGTACTCCGGGTGGCGCACACGCGAGCCGCGCCGGAAGCCGGAGGCGGTCGGAGGGGGCGGCGTGCGCTTCATGACGGGGCGAACCGGAGTGATGTTGCGCGCGGGGAAACGCCTGGAAGAGGAAGAGGGATAGCCCCCTGGTTCCTGGGATTCGTTCTCGTAGTCGGGAAACAGCGACCCGCCCGCTGGCCTGCCCGAACCGAATCCGCGCCCGCTGCCGAAGCCTCCGCCCGAGCCGAAGCCTCTCTCGCCGCGCGAGCCGCCCCCTCCCCCTTCTAAGAAATCCCCGGTTCCCCCTCTTCCGAAACCAGAAGTCATGTCTTCCCGCTCGAGAACCGCTTCGGGAATCGCCTCGAGGAACGGAGACGGGTCGCGGCTCATCCACTCGCCGCGCA
>JBDTML010000249.1:0-2614 GCA_039934255.1 Acidobacteriota bacterium
TGAAGTCCTCTTCGCGCGCCGCGACCTGCGTGCCGGAGACGGCCGCGATCAGCGGGGGAAGGAGGAGCGGGATCGAGAGGACCGCGAAGAGCGCTCCTTTGGCGGCGGCCTTCGAGACGAGCGCCGCCGTGAACGTGGAGGCCCCCGCGAGGCCGAGGCAGCCGAGCACGAGGAGCGCCACGAAGAGGGACGGGCACTTGATCTCGAACGACGTGAGCACGAGGAAGAGCGGGACGATGAAGGCCGTGACCGCGAAGAGCAGCAGGATGTTCACGAGGTACTTGCCGAGGAGGACCGCGGCCGGCGGCGCCGCGAGGCGCAGGGCCGCGGCAGTGCCAGCCTCCTCTTCCTTGACGAAGACGCGCGAGAGCCCCGTCATCGCCGAGAAGAAGATGACGATCCAGAGGAGGACCGCGTTCACGGTCGGCCGGTCCTCGGGCGCGAGGCGCGTCGGGCCGACCGCGTAGCCGACGAGGACGAGAACCGCGAACGCGAAGAGGAAGAGCGCGTTCACGGCGATGCGCGTGCGCCACTCGGCGAGGAGGTCCTTGCGGAGAACGGCGAGAGCGGCCCCGAGAAGCGGTGCGGGCGGGCGGGCCTTCATAACGACAGGGTCTCGTCGGCCATCGCGAGGTCCCTGACGTCGTTCGAGGCGATGATCGCGATTCCGCGGGAGCGCTGGGAGGCCACGATGTTCTGGACGATTGCTCGGCCCGCCTCGTCGAGATTCGCACCGGGCTCGTCCAGGAGCAGGACAGCGGGGTCGTGGAGCGTCGCGTAAGCGAGCTTCACGCGCTGCCGCTGGCCCGTGGAAAGAGAGGAGAGAGATTTCTTCGAATGGGATTCGAGCGGGAGACCGACGTCCTCGAGAAGCGCGAGCGCGCGTCGGGGCGCGGGCGCCAGGCCATGGACACCCGCGAAGAACATCAGGTTCTCCTCGGCCGTCAATTCTCCGTAGAGCGCGAGATCGGGCGCCACCCACCCGATGCGCCAGGGAATGTCGCGCGGCTCGTGGCCGGCTCCGGCCTCTTCACCATCGAAGAAGATTTTCGCGTACCCGCCGCTCGGGCGGATCAGGCCGGCGAGGGTCCTCAGCAAGGTCGTTTTTCCGCTCCCGTTCTGTCCCGCGATCCCGAGGACTCGCCCGTCTTCGACGGAGAAGGTGAGCGGGCCGATGATCTTCCGCGTCCCGAAGGAGCGGGACAGGCCTTCCGCGACGAGCCGCATGCGGGCCGAAGGATAATCCTTCCGCGTGCTGCAGCGATTTCTCGGCGTCCTCGTTTTTTTCGCGATCACCGTATACCGGTGGACGCTGCGACTGACGATCGTGGGCGAGGAGCACCGGCACGCGGTCCGCGCGAGGGGGAAGAAGCCCCTACACGCGATCTGGCATCAGCGCATGGTGGGCGGGATCCTCGCGCACCGCGGAGAGGGTTACGTCACCATGGCCTCGAAGAGCGACGACGGTGAGATCATCGCCACGTTCCTGAGGTACTGGGGATTCCGGGCCGCCCGCGGATCCTCGTCGCGCGATGGCGACGTCGCTTCCGCCGAGTTCCTCGATGCCCTCCGCGCGGCGCCGGGCGGCGCTCTCACCCCCGACGGCCCCCGCGGCCCCGCGCGGCGCTGCAAGCGCGGGATCCTCATGCTCGCCGAGCAGGGAAACGCGCTCGTCCTGCCATCGTCCGCCTCCTCGTCCCGGCCCAGGTTCCTGAGCTCGTGGGACCGCTTTCTCTTTCCGCTCCCATTCTCGCGCTGCGTCGTCGTCTTCGGGCCCGCGCTCGAACGGCCCCCCGGCGAGGGCGAAGCGGAGTTTCTCGCGCGCGCCGAGGCCGCGATCGACGCGGTCACCGACGAAGCCGATCGTCTCTGCGGAATTGCCGACGCTCCGAGGGAAAGGTCGAAGAAGGCATGACGCTGCCCGTGACTCTCGACGACGTGAAGGCCGCCCGCGCGCGGATCTCCGGCCACGTGCGCCGCACGCCGGTGATGACGTCCTCGCGCCTGGACGCGCGCGCGGGCTGCCGCCTCTTCTTCAAGTGCGAGACGTTCCAGCGCGTGGGGGCTTTTAAAGCGCGCGGCGCGTTCTCGCGGCTGACGCTCCTGACCCCGCCGGAGAGAAAACGCGGCGTCGTGGCGTTCTCGTCCGGCAACCACGCGCAGGCCGTCGCGCTCGCCGCGAGAGAGCTCGGCCTTTCGGCGCTCATCGTCATGCCGCACGAGGCGCCGGCGCTCAAGCTCGCGGCGACGCGCGGCTACGGCGCGGAGGTTCGCCTCTACGACCGTGCGAGAGAGAGCCGGGAGGAGATCGCCCGGGAGTTCGTCGAGAGGGACGGCCGCATCCTCGTCCCGCCGTTCGACGACGTCTTCGTCGTCGCGGGGCAAGGCACGGCCGGGCTCGAACTCTTGGAGGACGTCCCGGATCTCGACGCCGTCTTCACGCCGCTTGGCGGAGGGGGGCTTCTCTCGGGTGTGGCGGTCGTCGCGAGGGCGCTCCGGCCGTCGGTGCGCGTTTTTGGAGTCGAGCCCGAGGCGGGAGACGACTTCGTGCGCTCGCTCGCCGCGGGGCATCCCGTCTCGATCCCCGTCCCCGAGACGATCGCGGACTGTCTTC
>JBDTML010000250.1:0-7935 GCA_039934255.1 Acidobacteriota bacterium
TGCGAAGTTGGTCAAGCCATCACGAGTCAAGACCCTCGCGACGGACACGGCAGATCTGTACACGTGGGACTTCGGGGACGGCACGTCGCCCGTGACCGGCCAGACGCCCGCGCATACGTTCGTCGAGCCGTTCCTGGTCAACCGCACGGTCACGCTGTCGGTCACGCGCGGCACGGGGATCTCGTCGACGAGCGCCTCGACGACGCAGATCCTTACGATCATTCCCCCGCCCGAGCCCCCGAAGTGGTTCGTGGCGGGCATGGCTTACTCGGACGGCGCGGTGACGGGCACGGTCTGGCAGAGCGAGATCACCATCTTCAACCCCGATCCGACGCGCTCGGGGACCTACTCGGTTGCGTTCCTCGACGGCCGCACGGTGGCGAACCCGGCCAACCTCGCCTGGCAGCCGTTGACCATCGGCCCGCGGAAAAGCCTCTCGTCGTCCAACGTCCTCGGCGAGTTCTTCGGCCAGGCGAAGGGCAGCTACGGGGCCGTCCTCGTGCGGGGCGACGCGGCGCCCGTGCCGCCGGTCATCACGGCGCGCACCTACAACAACGGCGACCCGGCGAAGGGCACGTTCGGCCTGTCGGTGCCGGCCACGCAGGCATCGAGCGGCGTTTCGCAGCAGTCCCTGGCCGCGCAGCAGCTCCTCATCGGGCTCCGCGACGACGCCACGGCGTACACGAACATCGGTCTCGTGAACCTCATCTCGACCGACTGGAGCCACGCGCACCTCACGTTCTTCGACAGGGACGGCACGAATCTCGGCGTCATCGACGTGGACGTGCCGCCGTGGGGCGTCGTGCAGCTGACCAGGCCGCTCACGGGCGGAGGCTGGCTCGGGAAGCCGCCCACGTCGCTCTTCCGGGTGCGGGTCACGGTGAATTCGGGCGGAGCCGTCTATCCGTACGCGACGGTCATCGACCAGGCGTCGACGGACCCGATCGTCGTCACACCTACGGAGCAGCCTCTGAACTCCTACCGGATCCCCGGGATCCTGCGCGCCACCGGAGCGCACGGTGAACGGTGGCGGAGCCGGTTCACGATCGCGAACCCCTCGGGAGGCGCGGCCCGCAAGGTCCGCCTGGTCTTCTCGTACGTTTCCTGCGGGGCGAACGGCTGCGGGAGCCACGTCAGCATCTCGGGCGACATCATCATGAATCCGGGGCAGACCCAGTCCGCGGACGATTTCGTCAAGGTGTGGCTGGGGCTCATGGGAGACATCACCGTCGACGACGCGAAGAGCTACCAGGAGTCGTTCCTCGATGTCTCGCCCGGCGATTCCAATACCGATCCGCTCGTCGTCCTCGGCGAGACCTACAACGACACGCCGGGCGGCCACATCGGGCTCCAGATCCCCGGTTACACGCCGCTGGACGGCGCGAGCCGGACCGGGGCGAACAAGAGGCTCGTACTGACGGGCGTCCAGGCGTCGGCTGCCTATCGGTCCAACCTCTCGCTCTTCGCCGTCGCGGGAACCACGGGCAAGTGGTGCAGCGTCCACGTGTATGCGCCGACGGGCGAGAAGCTTCGCGACATCCCCGTCTTCGTCGACGGCTTCTCGCAGGTGAACAGCGGAGCGCTCTTCCAGCCCGGCGACCCGAGCGGCGCGTCGGTCGTCATCGACAACATCGACGACGGCGTGACGGTGGCGGGCTACGCGACGATCATCGACAACACGTCGGGCGACGCGACGTTCGTGAAGGCCCAGCCGGCCCCCTGAGAACTTTCCCAAGGCGGGGGCTTCGGGCAACATCGACCCCTCGATGTACCAGGCTCCCCCTTCCTAATGGTCGCCCCCGCGCACGGGAGTGCGGACCTCGTCGTAGTCTAGGCGCCGGTCTTTGATGATCCAGCGCGCATTCTCGGAGCCACTGCGGGAGTGATTCATCTGCATGCCGTGAACGAGCTGATCTGGCCTCACTGTTGCGGTGAACACTGGAATTGGCAAAGGACGATGGAAACGGACGGATTTCGTCCGGGCCACATCCCTCATACCGACAGAGTGTGTCGCTCAGGGTGTCGCAGGATGCGTCGCGAGATGTGCCGAGATTCGTCGCGACGTGAGCATGACTGCTGGACTAAATCCTCAGGAGGCCGCATGAGAGCCCTCTTTTCGGCGCGCACAGTGTTGCTAGCTGTTTCACTTGCGGCGCTCCTCGCTCAACCGGCCACGTCCCAGAGCGTCTTCGACGAGCCCCCAGTCAAGACCTGGGTAGCCCCGTCCTACTGGAGCCCCGTCGCACTTCAGCCCGAGGCCGACCGGGCCATTGGTCGTGAATCTGCCTACATGCTCCCGATGCTCTACGTCTCCCAGAACGCGCCCGCCGTGGCGACCATGAGCGTCGCGAACGCAACCCTGGGAGGCGCGCCGCTCTCGAACGGCGACACCGTGTTCGTCGGCGACCAGGTCACGGTCACACTGTCCATCAACCCGCCGACGAACGTTCAGGCGCTGACGGGCTTCGGCTGGAACTTCGACTTCGACTTCCATGCAGGCGTCGCGTACGACGACAACGGGGCCGTCGCGTCCCCGCGCATCCAGGCGCCCGACAACTCGGCGTTGGGAAGCCCGGCGCTCCCGCCGGCCTCCATCAACGTCGTCGGCCCCTGCGACCCGCAGGTGGGTGGCACGAGTCCCGGCAGCGGCGCGGGCTGCTGGAACTCCGTCAAGAACAACGCGCCTTTCGCGGGCGGCGCGGCCGACTTCACGGGGCTCGAACCCATCGGCGCCACGAAGGCGCTGAGGTTCGCATTCGAGGCGAACAACTCGCTCGGCAGCGCGGGCGCGAGCACCTTCACGCTGAACTGGAAGGTCCCGCAGGCGCGGCTCCTCGCGGCGCAGGTCCTGTCCGGTCAGCCTCTCGTGAGCGCCTCGGACGGCCACCCTAACGCGAACGGCTTCAAGTGGTATTTCGGGAATTCACCGACGACCCTGGCTCTGGCCGCCGCCTGCACGACTTCAACCTGCGTGCCGACACTCGACGTGAAGGGCACGTACTACTACTGGCTCACTGCTTCATACGCGAACGGCTACCTCTCGCCGGACTACACGGGCACCTCCGCGATGGGGACGTACACCGTTACCGCCTACGCGCCCGCGTTTACGGTCAACGGCGCCACGAGCGGGCCGATCACGGTGGTTACGAACCAGAACCTGAGCATGTTGAACAGCTCCCAGCGCGGTGCAGGCGTGACGGCAGGGGGCGGTTACTACTACAGCCTCTGCCTGATCCCGTGCTCCGACAACAACGTCCTCTGGGCCTCCATGGGCGACGCTCCTCCGAGCGGCGCGCCTCCGACGTCGGCGACGATTCCGATCCCAGGCGTCGCCGGCAACTACGCGCTCAAGATCAGGGTGAACTACACGGGCGGAACGGCGTACTGGCCGGACCCGGCCGGCACGTCCTATTTCGGGTTGAACGTCGTGAACGTGGTCCCGCTCGTCGTGACCGCGTCGGTGAGCCCCGCGACCTCGCCCGTCGGCCAGCAGGTGACGTTCTCGTGCAGCGCGACGGGCGGCCTCGCGCCATACAACTTCCAGTGGCGATCCCCGATCACGGTCCCCGTCTCGTCGCAGCAGACCTGGCAGACGACTTCCCCCATCCCGGGAAACATCCTGGCGTACTGCTTCGTCACGGACAGCCAGTCGCCGACTCCGGTGACGAGCAGCCAGAGCGCGACGGCGACGTTCACGGGCAGCGCTCCGGTCAACGTCACCGTCTCGGCGAGCACGAACAACGCGCCCGTCGGGACCACGGTCTACTTCACATGTAGCGCCAGCGGCGGCGGCGGCGGCGGGCCCTTCAACTACTCCTGGTCCGGCAACGCGGTCTCGGGATCGGGACCGAACGTCTCGCAGACCTTCTATTCCCCCGGAACCTACTACGCGATCTGCACGGCCTCCGACACCGGGACAGGCGGCTCCGGTATCAACTTCACGTCCGTCGTCATCACCGGCGGCGCACCTGCTGCGCCCTGCACGGACGTGAACTACAGGGTCCTCGACCGCGACAACGGCTTCATTCCGATCCCGCTTTCTTCGAATTTCACCGGTCAGTATTTTGCGGTCGCTACCGGACAGAACCTCGTCTTCGAGGCGTCCGCCACCGGCCTCGGCAGCCTGGACTGGGACTTCGGAGACGGGAGCACCGGGACCGGCAACCCGAAGTGGTACGCGTACACGACGGCCGGCATCTACACCGCGACCGTCACCGCGAACTCCAACGCCGCCTGCACGAAGTCCTACACGTTCATCGTCGCGGGCCCCTCGGGCGGCTTCACGGCTCGCTACGCCGACAACTCGATCTTCTTGTCGACGCGCGTGGAGTCGGGGAAAGACCTGACCTTCGCAGCCACGGACTCCGCCGACAACTACGCGTGGGACTTCGGCGACGGCTTCACGGCGACCGGGAAGAGCCCGACGCATGCGTTCCGGGTCAACAGCTCCACGAACGTCACGTTCACGACGACCCTCACCGTGACGATCGGAGCGAATCACTGGTCGTCGACGCAGACGTTCACCGTTATTCCGCCGCCCGAGCCGCCGAAGTGGTTCGTGGCGGGCCTCGCCTACACGCAGGGCGCCGCCCAGGGGACGGTCTGGCAGAGCGACCTGACGATCTTCAATCCACATTCGACTCTCTCGGGGACCTATTCCCTGGCGTTCCTCGACGGCCGGAATCCCGTCGCTCCGGCGGACCTCGTCTGGAAGACCATCACGCTCGGGGCGCAGCAGAGCGTCTCGTCGTCGAACATCCTCAACACGTTCTTCGGGAAGTCCCTCGGCAGCTACGGCGCGATCATCGTGCGGGGCGACGTGGCGCCGGTGGCTCCCTCGATTACGTCCCGGACGTACAACAACGGGAACCCGGGGAGAGGCACGTTCGGTCTCTCGGTGCCCACGGCACATGCGTCAGACGGCGTTTCACAGCAGTCGTCCGCAGCGCAGCGGATGCTCATCGGGCTCCGCGACGACGCCTCGGCCTACACGAACATCGGCCTCGTGAACCTCGTCTCGACGGACTGGGGCCACGCGCACCTGACGTTCTTCGACGCGGCGGGCGCGAATCTCGGCGTCCTCAACGTGGACGTGCCGCCATACGGCGTCGCGCAGCTCAACAAGCCGCTCACGGGCGGAGGCTGGCTCAATAGGCCGCCTCTCGCCCTCTATCGCGTGCAGGTCACGGTGGATCCAGGCGGAGCCGTCTATCCGTACGCCACGGTGATCGACCAGACGTCGACGGATCCGATCGTCGTCACGCCGACGGAACAGCCCCGGAACACGTACCGCGTCCCCGGAATCGTGCGTGTCGCCGGCGCGAACAACACCGTGTGGCGGAGCCGATTCACTCTGCACAACCCATCGACGTCGGCGCGCAAAGTGAGCCTCGTCTACTCCTACGTGCCCTGTAGCGTCACGGGCTGCGCAGGGCGGCAGATCAGCGCCGGTCCCGGAGACGTGTCGATGGCTCCCGGCGAGACGAAGACATGGGACGATTTCCCCGCCGCCTGGCTCACGGCTGTGCCCGGAGGAAGCGTCTCGGACAGCGTCTCGTACGGAAGCTCGTACATCGACGTCGCGCCCGCTCTGGGCGACCCGAATCAGGACCCGCTCCTCGTCCTCGGGGAGACGTTCAACTCCCAGCCGACGGGCCCCGTCGGACTCCAGATCTCGGGCTTTACGGACCTCGATGGTGGGTCGAAGACGGGCGCCGGGAAGAGGCTCCTCCTGACCGGACTCGCCTCGAACGCCGGTTTCCGGACGAACGCGGCTTTCTTCCTGACGAGCGGGACGTTGGGCCACTTCAACGTGCGCGTGCTCTCGGACACGGGCGTGACGCTCAAGACGCTCGGGTGGGACCTGACGGATTCGAATCCGTTCAAGCAGTTCAGCGACTCGGAGCTCTTCGGGGGCGTCAACAAGACGAACGGCATGTCGATCATCGTGGATTCCTTCGACGGCTCGCCGGTCGCGGGTTATGCGACGATCATCGACAACACATCGGGCGACGCGACGTTCGTGAAGGCCCAGCCGGCCCCCTGAGAGCTTCCCTAAGGCGGGGGCTTCGGGCAACATCGACATCCTCGATGTCGCTAGAATGGCGAGGCCGGATGAAATCCGTTGCGCGTGGGCTGTTCCTGGCCGTGCTTCTCTGCGTGGAATTCGTGCTCTTCCGCGGCTTCGTGGCGCGGGAGATCGCGCCGCAGCCTCCGAGGAATCACGACCAGTCCGTCTACCTCCGCGAGGCTTACCGGATTTATCGGCAGGCCTCGGATGAAGGAGTCGGGACGGCGCTCTCCGCTGCGGTCGCGCGCAGCGGGCCGACCGGGCTCCTCTACCCGATCGAGGGAGCTTCCCTTTGTCTGGTCGCAGGGCCGTCGCGCGCCAGTGCTCTCTCCGTCAACTTTCTCGTCTTCGCACTCCTGCAGGTCGCCGTGTTCACAGCTCTCGTCTCGACCTCGGACCGGCCCTCCTTCGCGTGTTTCGGACTTGGCCTGGTGCTCCTTGCACGATCTCCGTTCTTCTGGGCGGGGGGCTTGACGGACTTTCGTATCGATCTCGTGGCGTGCGGACTGTATGGTGTGTTCCTCGCGGCCGTGCTGCGTTCGAGAGTCTTCACATCGCGGGCCTGGTCGATCGTAGCCGGACTCTCGGCTGCAGTTTGCATCCTGAACCGCTATCTGACGATCGCCTACTTCGCCGGGCTCGCGGTTGCCTTCCTTTCGGGGGTCGTGATCCTTGCTTGGTCCCGCGATGGCCGGACCCGATGGCCCCGTTCCCGCGTCCTCTCCGTTCTGCTCGCGGCGGGTTCGGCGCTCCTCGTCTCGGGTCCCGTTCTGTGGACCCAGCGCCGCGCGATCTGGCAGTACTACGTCATCGGTCATTTCGGAGGGGACGGGGCGACCCGGGCGCGCGCGGTCGGAATCGGGGCGGGCCTCTTCTACTACCCCCGGTCGATTGTCTTCGACCATCCGGGGCCTGCCGTGCTCCTCGCGATCCTCGCCGCTGCCGCCGGCGTCTTCGTCTTCGCTCGCGGCTCGCCCCCTGCCGGCTCGGGGGACCGTAACTTTTTCCGGGAGGGAGTCGTCTTTTTGTCGGCCGCCTTCGCCGTCCCGTTCATACTCCTCGCGAGGGATCCCGACAAGTCCCCGGTCGTCGGAAGCATCCTCGTCCCGCCATTGCTCCTCCTTTCGCTCTGGCTGCTCGCGGATCGGAGCGGGTTCCTGCCCGGCCAGAGCGCAGGGGGCGGCTCGGATCGATTCTGGACAATGGGCGGCCCCGGCCTCTTCGCGGTCGGGTTCCTAGTCTTTGTTTCGAGGCTGACGTGGGCGCACCCCGGCCCGGACCCGGGACGACAGGAGGTGATTCGGCTCCACGACGTCGCGACGGATTTCGTCCGCCGGGAAGGCTGGAAATTGGGAGTCGTGTCGTCCGACCGAATCGATGACGCGTTCGACGCTAACACCCTCACGGTGTATTCCTTCGAACGGGAAGGTCTCCTACGAAACTTCGAGACGGGGCTTCCCGCGGGAATCCACGCGGTCGAACCGAATATCGCATATGACGTCGTTCGGCGCAGCCGCTTCGTCCTGTTGACCGAGAGTGAAACGCGATCAGGCGGTCTGCCCTATGACCGGTCGATGAGGCCCCTGGCCGTCGGCCTTTCCTCGGTCTGTCGGGAGGCGTTCGTGCCGCTCGGGACGTTCCAGCTTCCGGAACGCACGGCGGTCCTCTGGGCGCGCCGCGGACCCTGAGAGCTTCCCTAGAGGCGGGGGCTTCGGGCAACATCCACCCCTCGATGTCCGACCCCCTCCCTTCCTACTCGTTCCAGAACCTGAGCAAGGTCTACCGGCTCTACGCGGCCCCTCGCGACCGCTTCTTCGAGGCGCTGACGGGCCGCCCGCGGCACGCGGAGGTGAGAGCGCTCGACG
>JBDTML010000251.1:0-3216 GCA_039934255.1 Acidobacteriota bacterium
CGCGCCCGGAGGATCTCAAGCAGCTCGTCGGCCACATCCGCTGGTTCGTCGGCAGAGGTCCGCGGCCCGAGTTCGACCGCTACACCTACTGGGAAAAATTCGACTACTGGGCCGTGTTCTGGGGGATGGGGATCATCGGCGGCTCGGGTCTCATGCTCTGGTTCCCGAAGTTCTGGGCGCGCTTCGTGCCCGGCGATCTTTTCAACGTGGCGCTCCTCATTCACGGCGAGGAGGCGCTCCTCGCGACCGTATTCATCTTCACGGTTCATTTCTTCAACGGGCATCTCCGGCCCGAGAAGTTCCCCATGGACACGGTGATTTTCACGGGGGTTCTGCCCCTGGACGAGGTCAAACACGAACGTCCCGCCGAATACGCCCGCCTCGTGGCCGAGGGAGGGATCGAGCGCATCGCGGCGCCGCCGCCCGACTCGGAGATCCTGCAGCGTGGACGGATTCTCGGCACGACCGCCGTGCTTCTCGGACTTCTCCTCGTGACCCTGACGCTGTACGCTCTCTTGTCCTGAACATTCATCGCGGAGGAACCACATGACCGAGGCGAAGTCCGGCCCCCTCTCGGGGTGGCTGAGGCCACTTTTTTACCTGGGGCGGAATCGCGTCTCGCAGATCGGCGTCGGACTCACGACGAGCGCCGCGGTGACTCTCGTCGGATTCTGGCTCTTCGAGACGATGAACTCGAAGCCCGTCCATCCGTACTCGGGTATCGTCTTCATTCTCGTCCTGCCGTTCTTCTTCCTGCTGGGCCTCCTGCTCATCCCGGTCGGGATCTTCTTCGAGCGCCGCCGGCTGCGCCGCGAGGGAACGCTTCCCGCCGAGTATCCGAAGATCGATCTGGCGGACGCGAGTCTTCGCCGCGCGATCATCCTCGTCGCCGGCTTGACGATTTTGAACGTCGTGATCCTGAGCCTCTCGGCGTACATGGGAGTCGAGTACATGGACTCCTCCCGTTTCTGCGGCCTGACGTGCCACACGGTGATGGCGCCCGAGTACACGGCCTATCTCGACTCGCCGCACTCGCGGATCGCGTGCGCGAGCTGTCACATCGGCCCGGGCGCCTCGTGGGTCGTCAAGGCGAAGATCGACGGCGTGAGGCAGGTCCTCGCGGTCACCTTCGGAACCTACGCGCGCCCGATCCCGTCTCCCGTGCACACGCTGCGTCCCGCGCGCGCCACCTGCGAGCAGTGCCACTGGCCGCAGAAATTCACGGGTGACCGCCTCAAGATCATCTCGAAATTCGGCGACGACGAGAAGAACTCTCCCACGAAGACCGTCCTTCTGCTCAAGCTCGGCGGCCGCGCCGGAACCCGGTCGGTCGGTATCCACGGGCGGCACTTCGACGACAAGGAGCGGATCTCTTACGTGAGCGCGAGCCCGCGCCGCGAGGTCATCGATTCCGTGACCTACATCGGCGACGACGGGAATTCGGTGGAATACGTGTCGACCGAGGCGCCCAAAGACCCCAAAGCCGCCGGGAACGGCACCAGGGCCGTGCCGGCGGCCACGAAGGCCGAGCGGCGCACCATGGACTGCATCGACTGCCACAACCGGCCGACGCACGCCTTCCAGCTCCCCGAGCGCGCCGTGAACGAGGCCATGGCCGCTGACCGCATCAGTCCCGATCTGCCGTTCATCCACAAGAAATCGCTCGAGCTGCTCAAGATGACCTACGCGACCCGTGAGGAAGCCTTCCAGCGGATGGACAAGGACCTGACGGAGTACTACAAGGCGAAGTACCCGGACGTTTACCAGGCCCGGCGCCCCGCCGTCGAGGCCGCCGTGAGCGAGGTCAAGAAAATCTACGGCCGGAACGTCTGGCCCAACATGAAGATCACGTGGGGAACCCACCCGAATCACCTCGGCCACGAGGACTTTCCCGGGTGCTTCCGGTGTCACGACGGCAGCCACAAAGCGGCCGATGGGCGTGTCATCTCGGCCGAGTGCGACGCCTGCCACTCGGTGCTCGCACTGGACGAGGCGAATCCCAAGGTTCTCGCCGAACTCGGCGCGAAGTGATCGTCTCTCTCTGAAACATGTGCATCATGGGAGTGTGAATCGCCAGGCGCCACTCTTGGGGCGCTGTGGATCTCACAACTTCCTATCTTGGTCTCAAGCTGGCGCACCCGCTCATCCCGGGAGCGTGCCCTCTGACCGCGGAGCTCGACTCGATCCTGCGGCTCGAGGACGCGGGCGCCCCGGCCATCGTGCTCCACTCGCTCTACGAAGAACAGATCGCGGCTGATCCCCTCCGCACCGAGCGCTCGACCTCGGATCCCGTCGGGTATCTCGAGCATGTGAACCGGGTCAAGGAATCGGTCCACATTCCGGTCATCGCGTCGCTCAACGGCACGACCGACGAAGGCTGGACGTCCTTTGCGCCGCTCGTCGAGCAGGCCGGGGCCGACGCCCTCGAGCTGAACCTCTATCACCTGTCCACGAACCTCTGGACGAGCGGCGCGACGCTCGAGGCCTACACGCTCGACACCGTCCGCGCCGTGCGCACGCTCGTCTCGATTCCAATCGCGGTGAAGGTCTTCCCCTACTTTTCCTCGATCCCGTCGCTCGCGCGGCAGTTCGAGGAAATCGGCGTGAACGGGCTGATCCTGTTCAATCGCAGCTATCAGCCCGACATCGACCTCGAGACGCTCGAGGTGAAGCCGGACCTCAAGCTGTCGAGCTCTGCCGAGCTGCTGTCAAGGCTCTACTGGATCGCCATGCTCGCCGATCGCGTGGACATTTCTCTCGCCGTGACGGGCGGCGTGCACACGGGAGCGGACGCGCTGAAGGCGATCCTGGCAGGGGCGGACGCCATTCAGATGGTGTCGGCTCTCCTTCTTCACGGGCCCGGCCACCTCGGCGTCGTGCGCACGGAGATGGAGCGGTGGCTCGAGGCCCACGGACATTCCTCGCTGGACGAGATCCGCGGAAACATGAGCCTCGAGAAGAGGGAAGACTCCCGCGCCTTCTCGCGGGCCGGCGTCCTGGAGGTCCTTCAGAGGGGAATTCGCCCGGGGGGCTGAGGCAAACGCCGGGGTCCGGAGGGTCAGATCCAGCCGCGCCGGAACGCGAGCGCCACGGCCTCGACCTGGCTGTGAACCTCGAGCTTCCGAAGGACGTTCTGGATGTGATTTCGCACCGTCGCGTGCGAGAGGTTCAGCTTCGCCGCGATGTTGAGCGCCGCGTAGCCGTTCGAAAGCAGCA
>JBDTML010000252.1:0-19946 GCA_039934255.1 Acidobacteriota bacterium
CGCTGCGGTGACGAAGACGGCCACGCTCACGATCAACCCGCCGGTCCTCTCCAGTGTCTCGCTCAATCCGACGGTGTTGAACGGCGGAACATCGTCGATGGAGACCGCGGTCCTGTCGAGCCCGGCCCCGCCCGGCGGCTTTGTCCTAGGCGTGTCTAGCGACAACGCGGCCGCCACCGTGCCAGCGAGCGTGACGGTGGCCGGAGGCACGACGGCGACCTTCATTGTGTCGACGACCGCGGTCGGAGTGGTCACGACCGCGACGATTACGACAACAGCCGCGGGGGTGACGAAAACGGCAGCCCTGACGATCAACCCGGCTTCAGTCGTTCTCACTTCCGTGGCGGTGAGCCCGGCTGTGCTGACGGGAGGCGCATCATCCACGGGCACTGTTACGCTCAACGCCGCCGCGCAGGCCGGTGGGTTTACGGTGAGCCTCGCGTCGGACAAGCCGGCGGCTAACGCACCGATGACTGTCACGGTGGCGGAAGGCGCGACGATGGCGACATTTACGATTAATACCGCCGTCGTCGGGTCCCTCACTACTGCGACGATCACGGCTTCGGCGGGGGGGCTAACCAAGACCGCGGCCCTCACGATCAATCCGCCGGTTGTCTCGAGCCTCTCTCTGAATCCGGCGGCCGTGAACGGCGGAACCCCGTCGGTCGGAACGGTAACTCTTTCGAGCGTGGCACCCTTGGGTGGCTTCGCGGTCGGCCTGACGAGCAACAGCGGGGCAGCGGCGGTGCCGGCGAGCGTCACGGTGGCTCAGAACGCGACTACCGCGACGTTCACCATTACGACCGTCGGTGTGGGCAGCCTGACGACCGCGACGATTACAGCAACCGCTGCTGCCGTAACGAAGACGGCGACGCTCGCGGTCAATCCAACAACTCTCGCCAGCGTGGCGCTGAACCCGACGAGCTTGCTGGGCGGAGCGGCCTCGAGCGGAACCGTGACCCTCGTGGGCGTCGCACCCGCCGGTGGCTTCGGAGTGGGCCTGTCTAGTGACAACGGAGCGGCGACGGTTCCTGCGAACGTGACGGTCGCTCAGGGCGCCTCGACCGCGACATTCACGGCGACGACCAGCGCGGTCGCATCTCTGGCGACCGCGACGGTCACCGCGATCGCCGGGGCCATCACGAAGACGGCGACCCTCACGATCAACCCGCCCGCTGCACTCGCTTCCCTTACTCTCAACCCAACCTCGGTCGGGGGTGGGGCGTCCTCGACGGGGACGGTGACGTTGAGCTATGCGGCGCCGGCGGGTGGCTCCGCTATCGGCCTCTCGAGTAACAACGTCGCGGCCACCGTGCCACCTACCGTGACGGTAGTGGCGGGAGCCACGGCTGCGACGTTCACTATCTCCACAACTCCCGTTTCCGTTTCGACCCCGGTCGTAATAACGGCGACATATGCGGCCGCGAGCACAACGGCCGCGCTCTCGGTGGACCCCGTTGGCCTCGCGAGCGTGACAGCCCGGGCGGTCGTGACGCTGAATGCTCCCGCGCCCGCCGGAGGATTCTCCGTGGCCATGACCATCTCCGGGGCGGCTCGGTTCCACCTTCGAGATTCGAATGGGTTTGACATCTTCCGAACGTCGACTACCCGGACGATCCCGGCGGGGCAGACTCAGAGCTCCGATGTTTCGTTTGGATCCGGTGAAGTGTTTACGGAATGGACCGGTATTTCCGGGAAAACCTATACGGTAACGGCCACCCTGAACGGCGTGACGCGATCTGCTACCGAGCTGCTCGAGCCCGGCATTGCAACGTTCACAATCGATCCCGCCGAAGTGGGGCAGGGAGGGATAACGTTCGGGAGTATCACGTTCGATTGGTGGCCGAACTACACAGCCCGCTTCCCCGTGGATCTCTCATCAAGTGCAGCGGGAATCGTCCTCGCGGGGACGCATTCAAATGCCTTCGCGGACAGTAGGGGAGGAATCCATCTCGACTCCCCTTGGCTATTCCCCATCAATGTAGCAGCGAACTCCGGCACGGGCCCGACGACGATTTCGGCTACGTTTCTGGGGTACACGGCGACCGCTCTGCTCACGGTCTCTCCCGCCGCGACGCTCGTTGGCGTGGCGCCGGGCTGGGTCCTCCCTGGAGACACGACTCCAGTCATTTACGGGTCTGGCATTGCGCCGGGCAGCACAGTCACGTTTACGGGTCCCGTTTACTCGCTGACGGACTTCCAGAACCCGCTCTGCACCGTTGGCGGGACGTGCCCTTCCTCCACTCTCGCGGCCACGGTCGATGTCGGCGGCGCATACGCGGCCTTCGCCGTCCCGCCGAACGCGTCGTCCGGGATCTACCACCTCAAAGTGCGAACCCCGGCTGGATTCGACTCGGGCAACAACCAGTGGATCGGGGTCGACGCCTCACAGCGGACCCTCGCAGCCGCGTCCGCCGCCGGCCACAATTACGCGACGCGCATCTATCCCGGCCAGACGGTCACCGGCACGCTCACGGGCAACTTCCCGGCAGGTGGAATCTCCGACTACAACTATTACTACTTCGTGGCCACCGCGGGCGCGCACCTCAACGTGACGATGCAGCGGGTCGATACGTCCATACCCTGGGAAAACGCCTCGAGTCTCGATCCACAGATCGAAGTCATCTCGCCGGACGGCTTCATCTATCAGAATCTGCAGGGATTCGACGACGTTCCGGGCAGCGACCTCAACGCAACCATTTCGGACGCCGTTCTTCCACAGACCGGCCTCTACATCGTCGCCGCCGAGACAACGAGAGGGGCCGGCCAGTACCGCCTGACGTTCAATCTGTCTGCGGGCTCGCCCGCAGCCGCCGGCAGCCGCGCGATCGCAATCTCGGGGCAGAACTACACGCTTCCGCTGAACCGGAGGCTCACGGCGTATGCCCTCATGCTCGATTCTCGCGGGTATCCGGTCGCTGGGGCCGACGTGACGTACGCGGTCGTGCCCAGCCCCGATGACACCGGGGCCATCTCTTTCATCGGTGGCGGCGCCACCCAGACATCGCTAAATGGATACGCGGTGAAGCCCGCCGAGATCACCTCGGCCGGGAAGGTGCGGTTCCGGCCGTCCTTCGTGAGTCCGGTTCTCTCCAATGCCACATACACGATTCCCGCCGATTCCTCGGCGAGCGCACGCGCGGGGGCTGACGACGAGCTCACCGTGCCGCTGTATCGGCCCGCGGCAAGAAGGCCATTCAGGATTCTCGAGATCGGGGCAGAGCAGATCGTCATCTCGGATCAGCCCCTTATCCGCCTCGCGCCAGAACGCGTCGCCGCGCGGCACGACGCCTTCGGTGACGACTCACATTCAGCCGCGCGAACGCCGCTCACGAAAGCCGCTGCGAACAGCACGGGCGGACTTTCGCCGACACCGAAGACCGAAGCGCGCACGCTTCCGAAGCCCATGGCCTATGCGCGGGTTCCGCTCGGGATCACGGGGTGCGCGGCCGATCTCGGTCTTTTCGTCGAAGCCGGTGTCAACGTGCCGGATGTTCATCCCCCCTTCACGGTCACGCTGACCGACATGACGCCGCCCATCGGCGGCGGAGCTGGCAACCGGCAGATCGACTTCCAGGGAATCAAGGACCACAGAATCGAGAAAAAGGTACGAATCAAGATCGACATCAAGGACGGACTCGGCGCGACGCCGAGCTATCCGGTGCTCGTCCAGCTGGCCGTCGGCGGCCCGCGGCACGGATCCCTCATTCTCGATCCGGACGGTGCGATGGTCACCTGCGATACGGCCTCCTTCCTCTGGCACGAGACTGGAACCTCGAACGAGCAGTTCGACTACAAGCTGGGGACTCTTTCGCTTTTCGCCGGGCTGACGCAGGACTCATCGGGAGCCTACAAGCCTGTGTGGGACGAGGCCGAGGCGCTGGGCATGCGGATCTCCACCATCGATTCGGGTGGCGCCGAAATACAGTGGGACAACGACTTTGCCGTCAGCCCTCAGCCAGGGAAGCCGACTCATTTCGCATGCTACGAGCCCGACGGCTCGGCATGCCCCGACACTTTCCGTTTCTGGTCGGGCTACCGGATTCACCCCGAGTCGACCCACTTCGCGACCGACCCGTACGTCATCTACAGCGCTTATGAGCTGGACGACACGTACAACAACATGACGTACGGTTTCAGCACGGCCTCGATGACGCCCCCGGCCTCGAATGTGACGGCCCAGTTCTTCGACCAGGTCCCTGGCGTCACCTCTTTGCTCTACGGCGTCGACTTCGGAAACTACGGTATTACCTCGAAATGGACGAACGTGCCGGCCTGGCCGAGCGGCAACCTACCGTCTGCGCTTCGCGTCGACTATCCATCGGATCCGGACGGCGATTGGACCTCTGGTTCCGTCACGAAGGACATCGTCTACCAGTTCGATGACGTGGACTCGCATGCGCTGATCGAGTCGAAAACCTACGATCTCGTGAAGGCGGATGGGTCGAAGGGCGTGACGGATGGCTCGTTCCCCATCTTCGTCAAGACCGGCATGCTCGCGGCCAACATGCCGAAGACGGAGGCAGGTGATACACGCCGCCTGACGCTCCTGACCGTTTCCGGCCACGTCGTGCGGTCCGACTACTGGACGGCCGCCGCGGGTGTGACGAGCAACTACTACGCCGAGCCCTATGCGTCCGGAACGCGATTCTGGTCCACCTCCAACGCCGGAAACACGTTCCAGCCCTCGGGGAGTGTCGTCGACCCGCACCTCGAGCTCACCGACACGCCCGCATTCAAGTTCACCCTCATCGACTCGGCGCGCAACGCGGTCATCGACGGAGCCTCCTTCCGGGTCTATCGCTGCCCGCGCTTCGACCACGCTTCCCTGAACAGGCCTTGCAGCACCTCGCCTGCGGACAGCGTCAACGCCGTTGTCGACAACTTCCGCGTCAACGAGGGCGGCGACTACCGCGGCTACGTCGCATTCGAGCTCACGAAGGCGCCCCTTGCGACCGGGGAATACTTCATCAAGGCCGAGTCCCTCGGCCAGAACTACCGCGTGAGGCGCCAGGGCGACTTCGTAGCGTCGTGGGATGTGGCGATGGGTGAGTGGATCGGAGCCTTCTCGATTGCGGTCGTCGACGATCCGGTCGCGGACTGTAACTGCGAGTCCTGCAACGGGCAGTGCACGGCCTCGCCCAACTTCATCGCCACGGGCACGTACCAGGCGCGCGCGGCGGATCTCTCCCTCCCGACGCCCGGATTACCTCTCCAGGTCTCCCGCCGCTACCTGAGCTCGAACAAGAAGCCCGGAATCGTCGGTCTCGGCTGGACCACCAGCCTCGAGTCCCGCATCTGGTTCTCGTCATACATCGCGGCATCGGGCCACTCGGCGCCTGCAGCCAACGTTCTCCTCCCCGGCGGCGAGCAATTCCGGTTCACGCTCAGCGGCCTTCCGGGCGCGTTCGACCCGCCGAACGGACGCATGGACACGCTCGTCCGAAACCCGGCTGACCTCAGCTTCGATTTCACCGTCCAGCGCAGCCGCACCGTCTACCACTTCGACAAGGATGGCCGGCTCACGACGATGACCGACGAGTTCGGCAACGCCGTGGCGATCACGTACAACGCCTCGGGTCAGGCGCAGCGGGTGGCCGACCAGGCGGGGTCCGGCCGATTCATCGACGTGTCCTGGCGTGTCGACGGCAAGATCGACTGGGTACAGGACTCCGCCGGACGTCGGGTCTCATACGGGTACGCATCCGACGGAACGCTCACGTCGGTGACGGACCCGGCCAATCGGGTGACGCACTACGCTTACACGGGAGGGAGCTACGGGCCGCTCCTCTCGGGGATCTCGGACAACTGGAACCGGGCTCTGACCGTCGTCACGTACGACGCCGGAGACCGGACGAAGAGCTACTCCGAGAATCTCGAGGCCTACAGCTATTCCTACGTCGACCCGGTTACGACGACAAAAACCGACTCGTCCGGACACACGGCCACGTTCACGACGGCGCCCAGCGGACAGATCACCAACCGCACGCCGCCACCGGCCGCGGGCTCGGGCACGGCTCACACGGACTACGGCTCCGACGGCTCGGTCACGGGCACGACGGACGAGCTGGGAGTCCGAACGAACTACACGTACGACTCGGCCGGACGCGTCGCGACCGTCACGCGCGACGCTACGGGCTCCTCGCCGGTCAAATTCGATTACACCTACAACCCGGCGTTCCCGGACAAGGTCACCGCCGTCACGCCGAAGAATCCCTCTTCCGGCGTCTTCGACCCAAACTGGCAGGGCTGGCGCTACGACTACCTGACGAACGGCACCCTGAACCACGTCTATCGCCTTCACGACGACGGCGCCTCGATGGACACGATCTCGACGTTCGGGTACGACACCAAAGGCCGCGTCACGCAGCAGACGGCCGCTTCCGGTGCCGTGACGGACTACGTCTATTCGGGCGCCGACCTCGCAACCGTCACGCATCCCTCCAACAACGACGGAGGCACGCGCCCCGTCACGACGTATGGCAACTACGACGGCATTGGCCGTCCGCGGACGATCACCGATCCGGCCCTCAAGGACACGACCTACACCTACGACGCTCTCGGCAGGGTCCTCACCGTCACGCTTCCGAAACCTACGCCGGCGTTTCCTGCAAACTTCACGACCACGTACTCCTACGACAATTTCGATGCAGGCACGAGCCTCGTCTTCACGAACATCACCGATCCCAACGGAAAGCTCACGAAGCTCGGCTACGACGAGCACGGTCGCCTCCTGAAATCCATCGACGCGGCGAACAACACGACGTCCTACGCCTACACGAGAGACGTCCTCGCCTCCATCACCGACGCCAACGGCAACGTGACTTCCTACCATTACGACCCGCTCAAGCGTCTCGACACCACGACTTTCCCGGACGGTAAGACCGAGACCTACACCTACTACGCCGACGGCCTCCTGAAGACGAAGACCGACCGGCTGGGCCAGACCATCACGTACGCCTACGACGCCTTCAAGCGGCTGAAGACGAAGACGTACCCGAATTCCTCGACGATCACGTACTCGTACACCGGGCAGAAGTTGACACAGGTCGTGGATACCAGCGTCACCCCGAATGAGACCCACACCTTCGGGTACGACGGCTCGTACCGTGTCTCGAGCAACACGCAGGCCACGAGAGGCACCCTCAACTACACCTACACCGCCGACGACCGCGTCGACATGATGACGATCGCAGGCACCCCCAACGTCACGACCGCCCACACCTACTACCCCGACGGCTCGCTCAACACCATCGCCTGGAGCCCGCAGGCGGGCCTCTTCAAGTACGCCTACACCCCGAGGGGGCAGTACCAGACGGTGACCTTCCCGAACGCCCAGACGAGGACCTACGCCTACGACGACCAGGGCCGGCTCACCCAGCTCGCCAACGCCCTCGGCGCCACGAACCTCGCGACCTACGCCTACGGATACGACGTAGACTGGGCGACGGGATTGAACACCATGCTCGGCCAGAGGGTCTCGATGACGGCCAACGTCCCGAGTCAGGGCTTCACGAACGCCCTGACGAAGTACTCGTACGACCCTTTGTACCAGCTCAAGAAGGCCGAGTACCCGAACGTGGCGCCTTTCAACGGTGAGGTCGACCAGTGGTCCTACGACGCCATCGGCAACCGCCTCACGAACCAGATCAACGCCACGATTCAGACCTACACGTACGAGAAGATCGGCGTGAACCCCAAGAACGCCCAGAAGCTGCTCGGGGACGGCACGAACTCGTACACCTACGACTTCAACGGGAGCCAGACTTCGAGGCTGGGCGGAGCGAACTACGGGTTCGTGAACGACCCCGACAACCGCCTGGCTTCCATCAACGGGAACGAGACGGCGGCGTACACCTACGACTACCAGGGAAGAAGGACCAGCAAGACCGTTTCAGGCGTGACGACGAAGTACCTCTATGACGGCCTGAATCTGGTTTCTGAAACGACGGCCGGCGCCACGACGAGGTACGCATTCGGTCCCTCAATCGATGAACCCCTAGCTATCTATGCCGCGGGAGCAGTCAGCTACCTGAATGCGGATGGGCTGGGCTCGATCGTGGCGACAAACAATAGCGCGGGCGCCGTGAGCCACAGCTCGATCTTTGACGCGTGGGGGGCCGCGAAGAGCGAGACCGGAACGAGGGCACATTCGTTTACGTACACGGGGAGAGAAGTCGGCGAGGCCGGGCTGCAGTTCTATAGGGCCAGGTACATGCAGCCGGGCATGGGGAGGTTTAGCTCCGAAGACCTGCTGCTAGCGGCGCGTGGACCAAGCCTCTATTCGTACGTCTTAAGTAATCCTCTCGGTCATCGGGATCCCAGCGGCTTGGTGGTCTGGGACTTCGATGTGGCGCGCGTTCCGGATTCGTTGCTCGGAATGGCCTTTTGGGAAGGCTTTACTGAACGAGGCTCTGGGTACGCGACATGGGACTGCAAATGCGCGGGGGTCGGCAGTTGGCGCCTAACATTTACATTTCACCGTTCCTACCGCGCTCATTACGCACCCCGAAATGAGAGCGCATACGCGCACGAACTGAAACACATAGGGCAGAGCATCAAGACGACTAAGACGTTTGCCGGCTGGCTGGAACCCTACGAAGCCATTTCATACTCCTCGAAATCAGTGTGTGACTACGTCGCGAGGCAGGCTGAGCGCAGTATGTACAAGCAAGGTGTGCTGTTTAATTGGGACGAGGGCCAACCCGCCATTGATGGGTACATATTTTACTACATGCATCCACAGAACTGGAGATAGGCGATGAGATCGTCCAGTCGTTTGCGCGGGTCAGCTCTTGCTGCGAGCCTTTGCGTACAGTCGGCGCTTGCAGTGGTTTGCCTCCAGGCGTGTCGTCCGCCTGTGACTGAAGCGCCGCTGACCTTGTCCTTGGAGGAGCTGGATCGTGGAGGGCAGGCGCTCCTGATCGATACACTGGGTCAGCCAATTCGGCGAGTCAGGAAGAGGTTTGCCAGCGTGGATCGGTCTGCCCTGGGGATTGAAAAACCAATCTTCGAGGAGGCGGGCAGGCGGGTTAACGCGGATTCCGAAGTGGAGATTCTTGTCTGGGAGTGGCCGCGCTCTGCTCGAGCTAAGGTGACAATAAATGCGCTCTTTGATACCGCGAACGGCCGGTTTCTCGCTGTCGGCGCACTCGAACCGCTAAGCGGGCGACCAAGAGTGTTTCTGACGCATTGACTTGAGTGAATTGCTCCGGCTTTTCCGGAGGCTTCGCATACTTGGAAGTCTTGGGGTCAGGTCTGCGAAGTCATGGGGTCAGGTCTGTGTTCTGTGCTATAGCCTGATTTTGGACGGATCCTGCCGAAGCCCACGCCAGCATTCCCGGCAAGCTTCACCACGACGTACACCTACGACAACTTCGACGGTGCGACCGGCCTCATCTTCACGAACATCACCGACCCCAACGGCCGCCTGACGAAGCTCGGCTACGACGAGCACGGGCGGCTCCTGAAATCCATCGATGCGGCCAACAGCACCACGACCTACGCCTACACGCGGGACGTCCTGAGCTCCATCACCGACGCCAACGACAACACGACCGCCTACCACTACGACGCCTTGAAACGCCTCGACAGGACCACGTTCCCGGACGGGAAGCTCGAGACGTACACCTACTACCCCGACGGCCTCCTGAAGACGAAGACCGACCGGCTGGGCCAGACCATCACGTACGCCTACGACGCCTTCAAGCGGCTGAAGACGAAGACGTACCCGAATTCCTCGACGATCACGTACTCGTACACCGGGCAGAAGTTGACACAGGTCGTGGATACCAGCGTCACCCCGAATGAGACCCACACCTTCGGGTACGACGGCTCGTACCGTGTCTCGAGCAACACGCAGGCCACGAGAGGCACCCTCAACTACACCTACACCGCCGACGACCGCGTCGACATGATGACGATCGCAGGCACCCCCAACGTCACGACCGCCCACACCTACTACCCCGACGGCTCGCTCAACACCATCGCCTGGAGCCCGCAGGCGGGCCTCTTCAAGTACGCCTACACCCCGAGGGGGCAGTACCAGACGGTGACCTTCCCGAACGCCCAGACGAGGACCTACGCCTACGACGACCAGGGCCGGCTCACCCAGCTCGCCAACGCCCTCGGCGCCACGAACCTCGCGACCTACGCCTACGGATACGACGTAGACTGGGCGACGGGATTGAACACCATGCTCGGCCAGAGGGTCTCGATGACGGCCAACGTCCCGAGTCAGGGCTTCACGAACGCCCTGACGAAGTACTCGTACGACCCTTTGTACCAGCTCAAGAAGGCCGAGTACCCGAACGTGGCGCCTTTCAACGGTGAGGTCGACCAGTGGTCCTACGACGCCATCGGCAACCGCCTCACGAACCAGATCAACGCCACGATTCAGACCTACACGTACGAGAAGATCGGCGTGAACCCCAAGAACGCCCAGAAGCTGCTCGGGGACGGCACGAACTCGTACACCTACGACTTCAACGGGAGCCAGACTTCGAGGCTGGGCGGAGCGAACTACGGGTTCGTGAACGACCCCGACAACCGCCTGGCTTCCATCAACGGGAACGAGACGGCGGCGTACACCTACGACTACCAGGGAAGAAGGACCAGCAAGACCGTTTCAGGCGTGACGACGAAGTACCTCTATGACGGCCTGAATCTGGTTTCTGAAACGACGGCCGGGGCCACGACGAGGTACGCATTCGGTCCGTCAATCGATGAACCGCTCGCCGTGTACGCCGGCGGAACGCTCAGCTATCTGAACGTCGATGGGCTCGGTTCTCCTGTGTCAACGAACAATCCCGCCGGCGGGGCGACCAGTGCGTTGATCTACGACGCGTGGGGGACGCAGAAGGTCGTAAGCCCGACGAGACTGCATTCGTTTGACTACACCGGAAGAGAGGTCGGAGAGGCAGGGCTGCTGGGCTACAGAACAAGACACTACCAGCCGGTGGTTGGCCGCTTCACGGGCCAGGATCTCCTGGGTTCTGTGGATGGTCCGTCGTTGTATAGGTATGTCAGGAACGGCCCACTCGCGAGCACGGACCCGTTCGGTCTGCTAACCGTTAACGTCTGGAATTACCGTGGCAAGCACGATGCGTGGGGCCACGCCTCAATCACGCTCGACGACGGGACCCATATAAGCTGGTGGCCATCGAGCCGCGACAGAGAGGGGCTATTCCGTAGCTTGAACATATACGACGCGCCAGCAAACGACGATCAGACGCTTGCTCGGGACATCGAGTTCGAAGGCCAGAATCCAGATTCTGTCTTCACGATTAACGGCCTGGACGAGCGGGCGATTCGGCTCTGGTGGGAGAACTTCAAACAGAATCACAGATGGAAGACTCTCTCGCTCAACTGCTCAACGGTGGCAGCCGACGCGCTGCGGGCTGGGGGCGCCTATGTCCCGTTCAACTTCGTATGGTCGCCCGAGGACGTGAGGCAGCTCGCCCAGGCGATACTTGCCCAGCAACAACGGTCAGGGACGCCGACGAAGGCGCCGCCGACATATCTGCCGCCGCCAGCCGGTTGGTCGCTCCAGTGAGTCGAGTGCAGACCTGCGTCCCCGGTTCGGTATTCGCGATTTCATTGTTGATGGTCACTGGATGCAGCCCGAAGAATGAACTTCCGAAAGGCCGACACGAAATGACCATGATCCCGCTAGAGCAGTTGCGAAATGGCGCCGGCCGCCTTCAGCCGGGGATGCAGAAGGCCCAGGTGGTTAAGGAGCTGGGGACGCCGTCAAGCGAAACAGAGATGATGGGAAAGCAATCCAAGGAATCTTCCGGCATTGAACTTAGCTACTACGTTTATCGGGAAAGCCCCACCCTTGTGAACGAGAAGAAGGACAAGTGGCTTAGCCTCTATTTCGATCGATCGGGCGGCCTTGTTCATGCCTACACGACTATTCCAGAGCTGGAGCTAGACCCCCGACTTCGCATGCCAGCGCCGTAGCCCTCGATGCAAGAGCGTCGGCGACGGGGGTCAGGCCTCACGTCTGTGCTCTACGTGACCTTAGAGAGCGCGCCTCGAGGGCGCGCCCTCTCACTGGCCCGCTGGTCACGTCGCGTGCGAGGGCGAGCGTGCGTCGAAACGCACCCTCGCGCACGCGACGCGCCCGCTACCGGCTCAGCAGGATCGTGACGCCGATGCAGCGGACGCGCTCGAAGAGCACGACCGGAGAGACAGCGCCCCCGGCGGGCTCCGGCGAGAGGGCTGGTGGCGCCGGGCGCGGGGCAGCGCGCGCGCCGGGTCCCTCTTCCCCGGCCCTTCTCCCGGCACGCGCGCTGCGAGGGCCACTGGCCGATAAACGCTCTTTATCGTCCCCGGTGCTGACTTTTTTTCCGCGTCGCTATCGCGCCGCGTGTCAGCCCTCTCGCCTCCGGGCTCGCGGTAGCTCGCCTTTAACAGAACCGAAGGCTACGTTAAACCGCGGGGTCGTGCGGTGCGCGCGAATACGCGCGAGCTGCTTGAAGGCCTGTCACTCCGCGTGCGTTCTTCCGCGCGCGTGCGTTTGCGGTCCTCGACGAGCTGCGGTCCTCAACCCACGCGCGCGGGCACGCTCGCGCCAGGCCGAAGAGAGCGCCGGGCGCGACTTGGACCACGAATGGGACGCTGAGTCTCTACGAGGATCGAAGCTGAGCCATCCCTGACAGCCGACATAGGACCGCTGGGGTCATTCCAGACGGACGGGCTCAGCAGCTCAGGCTGAACATCCCCGCGGGGCCGTTGTAGACGAGAAGAAAATGCTGGAGGACATCGCGCCCGATGAGGGCGACGATTCCCTGTGCGGAAAGCTGCGAACCGATTACGGAGCTGAAGTCGATCGACGGAAGAGGTGTCCCGGGGAAAAAAACCCGAGCCGGATACAGATACTGGGAGGTCGGGCCAGCCGGCGTATAAATCTGGACTTGGTTGAGGGGCGGCACGGCCATAGACGCGATGACGATGCCATCGACGCAGGTCTTCGAGGCACCCGTATCGACCATTGCGAGGCCTACGGTCGGCTGAGGAAGAGGGGTCCCCACATTCTGGTAGTGCTGCGCCAGCGGGGTCGGCAGATGAATCTCGACTTGCAGAATCGGGCCTCTCGTGGCCAAAGCCTGAGCATTAAGGCCGCCGTTGACGAGGAGGAACTGGTTATGGACGGGCACCGAGTAATCCGGCGAACAACGCGGGTGCGGCGGCCACAACCTGTTCCGGCAGAACCTGCCTTATCAGGAAGGATTCGCTGCCGAAACGCCTGACGCCTTCGGAATAGGCCTCGAGCTCGGTCGTGAAGGTGCCCTCGAGCTTTCGGGAGTGAAAAAGGGCGAACTTCCCCGCATGGTGCTTGAGCAAGTCCGTCAAGCTCGCGTCGAAGGCGGCAATCTCATCGTCGAGCGCTGGGGAGCGATCGCTCATGGCAGAACGCTAACAGACGCGAAGAACCCGGTCAAAGCGAATCCCACATCACCGACGCCAACAGCCGCCTGACGAAGCCCTGCTAACAGGGATGGTGAACGCTCGGCTGCCCATTCGACCCCGTTCGCTCAAAGGAAAATGAGACGTTCTGCTCCTTGACACCCCTCTGTCACGGCGTGGAGACTCGTTCAAGTTCGACCATGCGCGACACAGCGATCCCGTCGCCGCCGGGTAGCGGTCCTGATGTGGCGGAAGAGTTACTCCGCGACCCGCGGGAGCTTGCGCGCCTCATGCGGATGGCGCGGCTTCAGTTCGGCATCGGCGCCGACGACGCGCAGGATCTCCTGCAGGAAACCGCGCTCGACGTCATGCGCGAGCGCGCGGGAATCCGCAACCCGCGGGCGTACGTCTCGCGCGTCTTCTACATGCAGTGCTGCCAGTACGTCCGCCGCGCGGTGAGGACGCGATCCCGCGTGTCGGAAGGGGAGCTTCCGGACGTGGCGGCCCCGGAAGGCCTCGCGGCCGAGGACCAGGTCGCTCTTTATCAGGCGCTTGGACGCATCTCGCCGGGGTGCAGAGGGCTCCTCATGGCCCACTACATGGATGGGAAGGGGTTCGGGGAAGCTGCGGCTGAATTCGGTTTCAGTGAAAAGCAGGCCTGGAAGCGGTTCAACGCGTGCCTCAGGAAGCTACGGCTGAGCCTCGAAGGGAAGAAATGAAGACGGGAGTTGAGCGACACCTTGACGAAGGGACGCTGCTTCGGCTTGCGGCGCGCGATCTCCGGGAGCCGGAAGCGCTCGCGGCACGGAAGCACGTCGAAGAGTGCGCCGCGTGCCGGGCGGGCCTCGCGGGGACGCGTCGCTTCGACAGGTCCCTGAAGAAACTGGCGGAAACGCTGCGGTCGAGAGAATCTCAGAATGTGCGCGGCAGGGACGCGGGATTCTTCGAGTTCGTCGGTCATCTATTCGATATTTCGGGGGAGGCTGACGAGCCGGCCGAGAGAATTCTTCGGGCCGCACGCGCGGGAGCGGACGAGCTTGCCGCCGCGCTCCGCGCGCTGGACGGGAAGTCGTATCGCGGCTTCGCGCTGATGTATGCGGCCCAGAGGTCCGACACGCTCGTAGCCGAGGATCCAAACAAGGCGCTCACGCTCGCGAGACTGCTCTTCGACCAGGCCGACTCCCTTCCGCCCGCGAATCAGCGCGTGCGCATCTCGACGCCGGCACCCCGGCAGGCCGTTCAGGCGGAAGCTGCACTGCTCGAATCCCAGGCCCTGCTTCAGAAGGGCGAAGCGAAGGCTGCTCGCGAGGCTGTCAGGCCCGCTCGGAGGTTCTTCGCCGAGTCCGGGGATCTTGGATTCGGGGCGGCGCTCTGCGACTATTACGATGGTTCGGCGGCCAGCTTTCAGCGCGAGTACGCCCTCGCGGAGAAGCTTCTCAAGCGCGCGCTCGCCGTGTTCTCGGAGTTCGGACAGGACAGCCTGGTCGGGCGCGCCGAAGGCGCACTCGGGGTACTTCTCAGCAACAGAGGGGACTATGAAAGCGCCCTTCTCCACTTCGAACGGTCGCTCGGCCTGCTCGACGTCCTTTCGGACTCCCAGCGATTCACGATCACCCACAACAACCGCGCGACAACCCTGATGAGGCTTGGCCGATTCAACGAGGCCCGCGCGACCTTCGCGAAAGCACTGAACCTTGCCCGCCGCAATCGCCAGTTCTCGCATGTGTTCTTCATCCGTACCGGACTCGCCGAGCTGGACTTCCGCCGCGGTGAATACCGCCGCGCTCTTCGCGTCTTCTCGGAAATCGTACGTGAAGCGAGCCCTCTCGCGTCGAAGGTCGAGCTCCTCTTCTCGCGGCTGTACGCCGCAGAGTGCCACGCCCGCCTCGGAAACTACGGGCCGATGGCCGCGGACATCGAGGCAATGCGCCACGAGCGGCAGGCGAATCGCTTCACGCCGTCACCTGCACTCGGCGAGCTCTTCATGTCCTTGGACCAGGGCACGATCGGCGCCGACCTCATCGCGCACGTCCGGGAGTACCTGCAGGACGAAGAGAATGGCGTGAGGCGCGCCTATCGGCCGCTGCGTCGCGCGAGCTCGCCCTGAAGCTGAACCGCGGTCCCGCGCGTCAGCGCGGTTCGACGCGGAGGTGGCCTGTAAGGACTTCGCGGCCGGGAACGAGGCGGATCTCGACGCGGAAGTCTTCGCCAGAAGAAGAGAGCCCGGGCAGGTTGAAGAAGAGGGGGAGGTTGAAGCCCCGCCCGGGCTCCAGGCGGGTGGGATAAGCGAGCATCCGGCACTGGCGTGTCTGCCGGGAGCGCTCGTGGCCTTCCGCGTCGAGGAGGACCAGCTCCAGAAGGGGACCCGTCTCCGTGGACCCCTCCCAGGCTTGAAGTGTCTTGTTGCGGATTTCGAGGTGCAGGAGGACTTTCCCGGGCTCGCTCGCGCTCGCGACGACGACCGGGTGCGGCGCATGGAGCATCATCGACAGCGTGACGTCGCCAGCCGGCTCTTCATTCGGCAGGTGACTTCTCAGCATGTCGACACTCCTTTCGAGATGTAGTCGTCCCCAGACGCCGCGTGCGGCGTATCAAAAAATCGACTCAGCCGGTCTTCTCTTAGCCGATCGGTGTCGAGGAGATTCCGATGGGCGTCGAACTGATGCCGATGGGCGTTGAGCTGATCGACTCACCCCTGTGGCGTCCGCCAGCGATTTCGCCGTCAGCCATGAAACCCGAAAAGAAATTGAAGAAAGCGAAAAGAAAGTCCATACGTCCTCCTACCCCACGGCCGGACAGGTGTGAACTTTTCCTGCCCTTCATCTACTAAGACAGGGGACACCGATCGTTTTGACCCCCGTGGCCCGAAAAAACTTCGGCCGCCCGAAGGCGGCCGCGTCAAATCGGGGCAATCCGAGGGTCTTGGTTAGCCGACGAGCCTCAGGGGACGGTAGGCTCGCTTCTCGCCGTTTTCTTCGCCCTGCAGGTATTCGCGGACGTGTGCGATGAGATCGCCGTCGAGCATGCCCTGGTCGAGACAGACAAAGAGCTCTCCGAAAGCCGGTGAGGGAGCGAAACGATTCGCCTGCCGCTCACCGCGCAGAGCCTCGATCTCAGCCGTCATCGGCCCGTAGCTTCCGAGACGCGCATGGCACTCTGCGATGTAGAGGCGTGCGAACGCGATGTCGAGCGGAGAGACGACTTCCTTGACGATCTGGCTGAAGGCGAGAAGCGCGCGCCTGAACTGACCGCGGTGCACGTCGAGCTCTGCGAGGCCGTTGCGAACGAAGAGAAGGTTCGACTGAAAGCCGAAACGCCGACAGAGGTTCAGGGACCTCGCAAGCGCCGCGCGCGCCTCGTCGAACCGCTCGAGGCGCATGAGGCACTGAGCGCGGTTGTTCAGCGTCGGGACGAGATACTGCGCATCCTGTTCGGGATCAAAGCACTCCGACGCCCTCTCGAGATATTTGAGAGCGCGGTCGTTTTGCCCGCGGTGGAGAAGAAGCGTTCCGAGCGCAACCTCGGCCCGTGCCCGCAGATGGTCCTGGCCGAATTCCGAGAAGGTGGCGAGAGCACGCTTCAACAGGCGCTCGGCGCACGAGTAGTCGCGCGAATAGCTGGCAGACTGGCCTTCGTAGTAATCGCAGAGGGCGGCGCCGAAACCCAGGTCCCCTGATTCCCGGAAAAACTCGCGCGCGGGCGCGATGGCCTCACGCGCAAGGAGCGGCTCGCTGGCCTGGAGGAAGGTGTAGGCCTTCAGAAGTGTTGCTTCCGCCTGAACGGCCTGGCGCGGCGCCGGAGCCGACGCGCGTGAATCCAGACTCGCGGGTGCCAGGGTCGCGGACTCGGCGAGGAGCAGGTCGGCCGCGAGCCTCGCGCGAATTGGATCCTCGGGAACGAGGGAGAACGCCTTCTGCGCCGCGTACAGGAGCGCGAAGCCGCGATATGGCTTCCCGTCCAGCGCGCGAAGCGCGGCGGCGAGCTCGTCGGCCCCCGCGCGTGCGGCGTCGACGATGAGCTCGGCGGGTTTCTCGGCCGTCTGCGAGAGTTGATAGATGTCTTCTACCGAGGTCCGCGCCTTCGCGTTCACGAAGGGAAGCGTGCGACCCATGGCGGGGCGCGGCAGCTCGGGCGCAATCTCGATCTCGCTCTCGAGGATCGCGTCGAACGCGTGCTCTTCCTTCACGGCCGAGACGAGGTTCCGGAGTTCGCCGAGGCGGCGCGTACACAGGCGGCAGCCCGTGTCGACATGCCTCTTCGCCGCGGCCGTGGCCTCGCCCGACTCGCGGCCGGCCGCGAGGTCGAGGAGATCGGTCTCGGAGGGGTGCTCCGCCGTCACGATCACGAGAGGCATGCGCGCATCCTCTTCAGGCACTCCTGGATTCGCTTCCAGACGGTTTTCGGCGAGTAGCCGCTGCGGTCGGCCGTCTGGGCGAGCGTCATGTCTTCGACGCAGTACGACTTTATGACTTCGCGGCACTTCGGGTCGACCTGGCGGTACGCGCTGGTGACGGCCGAGACCGTCTGCACGCGCGCGGCCACGGGATCGGGCAGCGTCGCGGCGAGCTGGTCGGTCATCTCGACTTCGCGCGAATAGCGGCGCTCGCGCGCCTCGATGATGTTCGCGCACTGGTTCAGGAACGCGGCCCGGAGGTACGCCTTGGGGTCGCGCACGCGCGGGTTCATCGCTAGCACCTTCAAGAAGACGTTCTGCGCCGCGTCCTCACACTCGTCCTGGCTGAGGCCGAAACGGATGACGCCGGCCGCGATGAGACGCGGGCGGAACTTCGCGTTGAGCTCTTCCCAGTTCCAGACGGGGCGTGCCGGGACGGGCAGCGGCGCCGGCGCGAACCGCGCACGCTGCCGCTCCAGCTCGACGTCCAGGGTGACGTGGTCCAAATTCCGGGACATGGCTCCTCTTCAGTTACCCAAGGGTAGACCGGCTATATGCTACGCCCGGTTTTTTGCAAGGGTCAACCAGAACCCTCGCTTTGGGACGGCGGGGGCGGGTATGGTTCGGCATCCGTCGATTAAGGGGTGTGTCCGCATGGCCACGAAAACGCAGGAAACGGCCGTAACCACCAAGTTCGTTTTCGCCTTCGGGGCCGGCGCCGCCGAGGGAAACGGGACCCAGAAGGACCTCCTGGGAGGCAAGGGCGCGAACCTGGCGGAGATGGGGCGGCTGGGGATGCCCGTGCCCCCCGGGTTCACGATCTCGACGGATGTCTGCGCCCACTACTACGTCAATAAGCACAGCTATCCCAACGGGTTACGCGAGGAAGTCGAAGCCCAGCTGAAGGGGATCGAGAAGAAGCTCGGACGCACCTTCGGGGACGCGAAGAACCCGCTGACGGTCTCGGTGAGGTCGGGCGCCAGGGCGTCCATGCCCGGCATGATGGACACGATCCTCAACCTCGGGCTGAACGACAAGACGGTAGAGGGATTGGCGCAGGTCTCGAAGAACCCCCGGTTCGCCTGGGACTGTTACCGCCGGTTCGTGGCGATGTACGGCGATGTCGTTCTCGAGCTGAAACCTGTTGACAGCCGCGAGCGGGACCCCTTCGAAGTCATTCTCGAGAAGAAAAAAATGGCATACGGCGTCCGCCTCGATACGGAGATGCCGGTCGAAGCGCTGAAGGAGCTCGTGCGCGATTTCAAGGCCGAGATCCGGTACCGCACCGGAAAGATCTTCCCCGACGATCCGATCGAGCAGCTCTGGGGAGCGATCGGCGCCGTGTTCGGCTCGTGGATGAACGAGCGCGCGAAAGTCTACCGCCAGCTCAACGCGATTCCCGAGAGCTGGGGCACCGCGGTGAACGTGCAGTCGATGGTGTTCGGAAACCTCGGCGACGATTGCGGCACGGGCGTCGCGTTCACGCGCGATCCCGCCTCGGGCGAGAACGTCTTCTACGGCGAGTACCTCATCGACGCGCAGGGCGAAGACGTCGTCGCGGGCGTCCGGACGCCGCAGAAGATCGCGACGCTCCAGAAGGCGATGCCGAAGGTCTACCAGGAGCTCCTCGACATCCGCAAGAAGCTCGAAGACCACTACGGCGACATGCAGGACATCGAGTTCACCGTGGAGAAGGGCACGCTCTGGATGCTGCAGACGCGCACGGGCAAGCGCACCGGCTTCGCCGAGGTGCGGATCGCCGTCGAAATGGTCGAGGAGAAGCGCATCACGCCCGAGCAGGCGGTCCTGCGCGTGAACCCCGACTCACTGAACCAGCTCCTCCGTCCCATCTTCGACCCGAAGGCCAAGGAAGAGGCGATGGAGGCGGGCCGCGTCTTCGCGCACGGGCTCAACGCGGGCCCGGGCGCGGCGACGGGCCGCGTCGTCTTCACGGCGCACGACGCGTTCGACTGGGCCGAGCGCGGCGAGAAGGTGCTCCTCGTCCGCGAAGAAACGAGCCCCGAGGACATCAAGGGGATGAACGCGGCCGAAGGCGTCCTCACGGCGCGCGGCGGCATGACGTCTCACGCGGCGCTCGTCGCGCGGCAGATGGGCAAGGTCTGCATCGTCGGCTGCGAGG
>JBDTML010000253.1:0-9199 GCA_039934255.1 Acidobacteriota bacterium
AGCTGACCGGGCTCCTCGCGCTCCTCAAGGGCCTGCCCCTCGCGTACGACAAGGACCTCCAGCTCGACAAGGAGCCCGTGTTCCGCGTGCGCGGCGTCGTCGCGGTCGCGCTGCCCGCGCTGACGGGCCTCGTCGAGGGCCTCCAGCTCGACCGCGAGCGGATGGCGCTGGCGGCCTCGGACGACCGTCTCCTCGCGACCGAGCTCGCGGACGCGCTCGCGAAGCGGGGCATGCCGTTCCGCGAGGCGCACGAGATCGTCGGCCGCCGTATCGCGGAAGCCGAGGCGCTCGGCGCGACGCTGGCCGCGCTTGGGCCCTCCAAGGACATCACCAGCCAGGATCTTCAGGCTCTGGACGTCAGGCGCGCGCTCGCGAAGCGGGACTCCACGGGCGGCACGTCGCCGCGTCAGGTGGCACGTGCGGCCAAGGCCGCCGTGCGGCGCCTCGCGGGAGGCGCGTCGTGAGGCTCCCGAAGGGTTTCCTCGCGGCCGGGGTCCGCGCGGGGATCCGCAAGGACAAGAAGCGCCTCGACCTCGCGCTTCTCGTGGCTCCGAAGGGCGCGAACGCCGCGGCTCTCTTTACGCGCAACCGCTTCCAGGCGGCTCCGGTCGTCCTCGGCGCGCGAGACCTCGAGAGAAGCGGCGGCCGCGTGCGCGCCGTCGTCGTGAACGCGGGCTGCGCGAACGCGATCACGGGCACGCCCGGGATGGACGCCGCCCGCCGCGTGCGCGACGAGGCCGCGAAGCTCCTCGGCGCGCCGAAGCGCGAGGTCCTCGTGTCGTCGACGGGGGTCATCGGCGTCGTCCTGCCGGACGCGAAGGTTCGCGCGTCCCTTCCCGAAGCGAAGGCCCGCCTGTCGGCCTCGGGCCTCGAGGCCGCGTCGCGCGCGATCCTGACGACGGACGTCGGCCCGAAGGTCGCGCAGGCGTCGTTCGTCCTCGGCGGCCGCAAGGGCCGCGTGGTGGGCGTCGCGAAGGGCGCGGGCATGATCCACCCGAACATGGCGACGATGCTCGCGTTCGTCATGACGGACGCGGCGGCGAGCCCCGCGTATCTCAAGGCGGCTCTCCGATCCGCCGCGGACGAGAGCTTCAACGCGATCTCCGTCGACGGCGACACGTCCACGAACGACACGCTCCTCGTCATGGCCTCGGGCGAAATGGGCGGGCGCGAGCTCCGGAAGCCGGGCGAGGGCGCCCCGTTCCGCGCGGCCCTCACGAGAGTCTGCCGCGCGCTGGCCTGGATGATGGTCCGCGACGGCGAGGGGGCGACGCGCGTGCTCGACATTACGATCGCCGGGGCACGCAGCGCGGGGGAAGCGAAGGCGGCCGCGCACGTGATCGCGACGTCGCCGCTCGTAAAGACGGCGCTCTCCGGCGGCGACCCGAACTGGGGCCGCATCCTCGCGGCGGTCGGCCGGAGCGGCGCGTACTTCTCGCCGGCGCGCGTGTCGCTGACGCTCGGCCCCCTCGTGCTCGTGAAGAACGGCCTTCCGGCTCCCTACCGCGAGAGGGAAGCCGCGCGGATTTTCTCCCGCGAGCTCGTTCCGATCGTCGTCGACCTGGGTGCCGGGACAGCGAAGGCCCGGAAACTCTCCTGCGACCTGGGGCACGCCTACGTCTCGGTCAACGCAGACTACCGGAGCTGACCGCAAAGAATGAGGCCCGCGGTTGCCCGCGGGCCTCGATAGGATCCGGGATTCGGAGGGCTTACTTCTTGGCGGCCGTGGCGGCGGCGGCCGCCGCCGGAGCGGGCGCCGCGGCGGTCAGGCCGAGGGCGGCCATCGCTTCGCCGACCTTCGCCTTCACCGCGTTGCCCTTCGAGACCGCGTCGGCCAGGGCGCCGGCCTTGAAGGCGTCGGCGGCGTCGCCCCAGCTCTTCGTGATGTCGGCCAAGGAGGTCTTCGCGGTTTCGACCTGAGCCGCGTCCATGCCCTTGGGCAGCTTCTTCACATTCATGGCGGCGAGTTCGCCGACCTTTGCCTTGATCTGGTCGACCTGGGCCGGCACCGTGCTCGCGAGGCTCGTCCACGCCTTCGTGAGCTCGTCCTTCTTCGTGGCAACGGCGGCGGAGACGTCCTTGGCCTTCGCGGGGATCCCCTGGGCGATTTCCATCGCGGCCTTGTAGTCGCCCCTGTTGAAGGAATCCTGGGCGGCCGTGTAGGACGTCATGAGGCCCTTCGTCTGTTCGGGGGCGTACTTCGCGCCTTCGGCCTTGACCTCGTTCATCGAAGTCTCCGCCGTCTTCAGAGCGGCTTCGGCGGGTCCCTTCTGGCTGCAGGCGACGAGGGCCAGGCAGCAGAGAGCCGCGGCGGTGATCTTGAGAGCGTTCTTCATTCCATTTCCTCCATCGGTCGTTCGTGTTTTGGGCTTGCGGATTCTCGCCGCAAAGCCCTGTTCGGACAAGTGAGGCACGGGTTCAGGCCGGCGGTTTCCGCCGGTTCTCGCGGGCGGCGCTGATCCGCTCCCGCAGTGTTTCGGCATCCTTCTTGAAGAGACCGTGGATCACCAGCGGCGGGGACCCGCCCGTCGTGTCGAGAACGACGTCCGCGAAGACGACGCTCGCCTGGATCTTCACGGACGCGATCTGGTCGATCGAGAGCGAGTCTTCCGTGTGCCCGAAAAAGCGCGGCTTGTGCAGGGCGACGCGCTCCGGGAAGACCGCCACCTGGACGGGGAACAGGCGGTTGCCGACGGTGAGGCGCGACGCGGTGAGGGTCGGCGGGCTGCTGCTGAATGGCCTGTTATACAGAACGAGAATCCCGCCGAAAACGAGGAGCGCAAGAACGAAAACGAGGAGCGCGACGCGCGGGATGCGGCGGCTGAGCGGGGCCCCGGGTTTCGGCGCAGTGGTTTCGGGCACGGTCGATCAGTCTAGAGCATGAAAGAGGTTTTTCCTTGACGGCCGGCGGATTTACGCCTATCTTGCGCGTTGGGATGACCCGGCGAGTTTGTCTGCCTAGATTCATTCTAAGAAAATTACTATTCTTCTTAGAATATTAGTCAAAACTAGAAGAAAGCCTTATTTTATATGGCACTCACTCTGACTCCGAAGCAAAAAGAAATCCTCGATTTCATCCGCTCCTATCGCCAGAAGAGGGGGCTTTCCCCGACGCAGCGCGAAATCTGCGAGGAGTTCGGCTACTCCTCGTTCGGCACGCTCCAGAAGCACATCAAGCTGCTCCTCGAGAAGGGTGTGCTCGTACGCGACTGGAACAAGCGGAGGTCGCTCGTTCTCGCCGAGGAGGACCGCCATGTCGGCGCCGTCGAGATTCCGATCGCGGGGCGCATCGCCGCCGGGCAGCCCATCGAGATGGAGTCCGATTCCGACCCCGAGATGTTCGCGGTACCCGAGGTCCTGACGCGCAAGGGGCAGAACTACGTTCTGCGCGTGAACGGGAGCTCGATGATCGACGACGGGATTCACGACGGCGACTACGTCGTCGTAAATCGCCGGGAGAAAGCCGCGAACGGCGAGATGGTGGCGGCTCTCCTGAACGGCGAAGCGACTCTCAAGCGCTTTTACCGGGAGTCCGACGGCCGCGTCCGGCTCCAGCCCGCCAACGAGCGCATGAAACCGATCTGGGTCTCCGAGGGCGACCTGAAGGTGCAGGGCGTGGTCGTCGGCCTGATGCGGAAGTACTAGCAGGTCGATCCAGGAAGTCTGACCGGGACCTGCGGCTCGCTCACCGGATTCGCGCCGATTGCGTCGAGACGGCGCCGGCGTAACGCCGGACGGTCAGCTCAGCGGTCCCGATCCGAAACCGGTCGCCGTCGGAAAGGGCGGCGGGCCGCGTCACGGCCTTACCCCCCAGGTACGTCCCGTTCTTGCTCCCGAGGTCCTCCAGCGTCGCTCGGTCTCCCGAGACCACGATGCGCGCATGGTGGCGCGACACGCTGTGCACGTCGATCCAGGCCGTCGCGTCGCGCTCCCGGCCCAGGATGTTCTCCCCTTCCAGGAGCGCGAACTCCCGGCCGGCCCAGACCAGCTTGAAGGCGGACCACTGGCCCGCGGCGCGAGAGAGGGGAGCGGCCTCTCCGCAGAAGGCATAGCCGAAGCGGTGGACGGTCCGGATGAACTTCGGGGACGTCCGGCAGTCTCCGAGCGCCTTGCGGAGGTCGGCCGCGAGCCGCGCGAGGCTCCGCCCGGTGACGAACGTCGTCGGCCAGAGCGTTTCCTGCAGCTCCTGCTTCGAGAGAGCCCGCGGACGCGCGTCGATCAGGAGCTCGAGGAGCCTGAGCGCCCTCGGCTCGAGGTGCACCGCCTTGCCCCCGCGAAGGACCTCCTTCGCGTCGAAGTCGGCAACGCAGTCTCCGAATGACAGACGCACTCGTGCTCCTTCCACGAAAACCCGGAACGCTTCCGGAACCGGACCTGGAGACTCTCCGGCGCCCGAATCCTAGTCTTAACGCAAGGTTTCTGACCAGCCCCGCGCCGTCCGCATCGACGGCCGGCACGAAAAGGAGAGGAACATGACAAAGCGTCCGTCACGCCCTGCCATCGGTCTCGGCCTGGTCCTTCTCGCCCTCTGCGTCACGGGGGAAGCCCGCGCGGAAGGCGGGGGACGCCATGGCGCCCCCGTCGAACCGACGGCCGGCACCTGGCAAACGTGGGTCATCTCCTCGGGCAAGGACTTCCGCGCGCCGGCGCCCCCGGGATTCACGGACACGGAAGCCGAGCTGCGGTCGCTCGCCGACCTCGTCAGCCACAACGACGCAAAAACTCTGGAACGCATCCAGTTCTGGGACGCCGGCGCCCCGGCTTACCGCTGGATCGACCTGATCAACGCGCGCCTGCTCGCGGGAACGGCCACGACGGCGTACGCGCACCGGGTCTATACGTACGTGGCGCAGGCCATGTACGACGCGACGATCGCGACGTGGGACTCGAAATACGTCTACAACCGGCGGCGGCCGAGCGACCTCATGCGCGGGCTGCCGACGGCCCTGCCGGTTCCCGACAGCCCGTCGTACCCCTCCGAGCATGCCGCGACGGCTCAAGCCGCGGCGTCGGTCCTCGCGTATTTCCTGCCGGCGGAAGCACAGTCTTTCCAGAGCATGGCCGAGGAGGCCGGCTGGTCTCGCGTCCTCGCCGGTCTTCAATATCCCAGCGACTATGCCGCCGGACTCGAGCTCGGCCGAAAGGTCGCCGAGCAGGTCATCGCGAAGGCCAGGACAGATGGCTCCGACGCCGTCTGGACGGGCACCGTGCCGACGGGCCCCTGCAAATGGACGGGGACCAATCCGGCCAACGTCACGGCCGTGACCTGGCGGCCCCTTCTCCTGACCTCCGCGAGCGAGTTCAGGCCCGTGGCCCCGCCGGCGTGCGACTCGGCCGCGGTGCTGGCGGAAACGGCGGCGGTGCGCAACTTCCCGCGGACGTTCGCGACCAACTACAAGGCCTACTACTGGCAGAGCCCGGAAGGTCTCAACACGTGGCCGTATCGGTACGCGGACAAGTGGATGTTCGAAGACGGGCTGGACCGGAATCCGCCCCGCGCCGCGCGTGTTTACGCTTTGCTTGCGTCGGCGATGTTCGACTCTTTCATCGCGAGCCAGGACGGGAAGTTCGCGTACTGGTACCTCCGGCCTAATCAGCTCGACACCGCGATCGTGCCGCTCTTCGCGGTTCCGCCTTTTCCGTCGTATCCGTCGAACCACTCGACGTTCTCGGCGACGCGGTCCGAGATCCTCGCCTACCTATTCCCGACGCGGGCTGCGTTCGCCCGGGCCGTGGGCAAGGAGGCGGGCGACTCGAGAATCTGGGCGGGCATTCATTACCAGATGGACAACGTCTCAGGCGTCGAGCTGGGGAAGTCCGTCGCCGGAGTCTTCATTTCCCGGGCGGAGAAGGACGGCTCGGAGCTGATTCCCGCCGGCACCGAGGCGGTCTCGCTGACGGGCTCGATCGACGGGCCGTCCGACGGCGCCGTCGTGACGGGGGACCTCAACGTGCGCGGCTGGGCACGCGTTCCCGGCCGCGATCTCGGAGTGATCGTTCTCGTCGACGGCGCGCCGCGTTACGTGATTCACCAGGCGCGCGTGGCGCGCCCGGACGTCCAGGCAGCAGTTTCTTCCCTCGGAGACTGCTCGACCGCAGGCTACGAGTTCACCTTCGCGTTCCAGCCTGGAGACCGGGGCGAGCACGAGCTCTCGGTCGTCTTCCAGGGCCCGGGCGACCTCGTGCGCCACTACCCGGCGCGGAAGTTCACCTGGAAGGAAGGGCCGTAGGCGCCGATTTTCACTTCGTCACGCACAATGAGTTCGTGAAGCTCCGGCGCCTCGCGCTTCCTTCGGGACTCCACGTGGCCTGCCTCGAGGCGGGCGCTTCCCGCCCGGGAGGCGCCCCGCCGCTCGTCCTCCTGCACGGCATCGGGGCGGACCACGGTGAGTGGGCGATGACGATGCCGCTCCTGTCTCGGAGACGGCGCGTGCTCGCGATGGACCTGCTCGGCCACGGCCGCAGCGACAAGCCGGCCGGCCCCGGCGTCACGTATCGCGTGCGCCTGCTCGCCGACGCCGTCGTGGGAGCCATCGAGGCGCTGCCCGACCGGCCTCGGCGCGTGGACCTTCTCGGGCACTCGCTCGGAGGCGCGGTCGCTCTCGACCTCGTGCGTCGCCACCCGCGGCTCGTCAGGCGTCTCCTCCTCGTGGACGCGGCGGGACAGAGTGTCGCGGAGACGATCGACCTTCTCGCCACGTCGCTGTCGTTCGTGCCGGGCAGCTTCGAAGACTCGCGGCGCCTCCTCGCCACGAGCGTGAACTCTCGGGTTCTCGGCCACCCGCTCGTCGCGCTCGCCGCGGCTCTCTACAAGGGGCGCAGGCGCAACCGGCCGCAGCTCATGAAGCTCGTCGCGTCGATGGCGGCGGGGGAGGACGTGCTCACGCCGCGTGACCTCTCGCACATCGCGCAGGAGACGCTCGTCCTCTGGGGCGACCGGGATCGCATCTTTCCGCTCGCGGCCGGCCGGCGCCTCGCGCGGGCCCTGCCGAACGCGCGCCTCGAGATCCTGCCGCGCTGCGGCCACGTCCCGCCCACGGAGCGCCCGGTCGCGTTCGCGAGGCGGGTCCTCGCGTTTCTCGACCGTTAGCGACGGGATATTCTCACGATCATGCGCACGACTCGATTCACCGTCGCGATGCCGCGGCCCGAAACCCACCTCTACGACATCACGATGGAAGTGGATCCGAAAGGAGCCACGAGCCTCGATCTGGTTCTGCCGGTCTGGACCCCCGGCTCGTACCTCGTGCGCGAGTTTGCAAGGCACGTCAGAGACTTTTCTGCGAAGGGGAAAGGCGGGCGGCCGCTCACAGTCGAGAAGGTCGCAAAAAACGTCTGGCGCGTCTCTCTTTCTCCTTCTTTCAAGGCAAATTCTCTTTCTTCTCTTTCTATTCGCTATCGCGTCTACGCCCACGAGCTGACCGTCAGAACGTCCCATCTCGACGCCTCGCACGGCTACGGGAACGGGGCGAACCTGTTCTTTTACGTGGAGGGGCGCAAGGACGAGCCGCAGGAGATCGCGTTCCGGCTTCCGCGCGGCTGGAAGACGTCGATGGCTCTCACGGAAAAGCGCGGCGTCTTCCGCGCGGCCGACTACGACGAGCTCGTGGACTCGCCCTTCGAGTGCGGGGCCCACCGCACGTTTCCGTTTTCGGTGGAGGGCGTCCGGCACACGCTCGCGATCTGGGGCGGCGGCAACGAGGATGCCTCTCGAATCGTCAGGGATCTGAAGAAGCTCGTCCGGGAAGCGTCGGCTCTTTTCGGAGGACTTCCCTACGAGCGCTACCTCTTCCTCGTGCACCTGTCGCCGGGCGCCCGCGGCGGCCTCGAGCACCGGGCGTCGCAGTCGGTTGCGCTCGATCCGCATGCATTCCGGCCCGAGAAGGCCTACCGCGACGCGCTGCTGCTCTTCGCGCACGAGCTCTTCCACGCGTGGAACGTGAAGCGCATCCGGCCCGAGGCCTTCGGCCCGTTCGACTACGCTCACGAGGTCTACACGAAGGATCTCTGGGCTCTCGAGGGTATGACGACGTATTTCGAAACGCTGCTCCCGCTCCGCGCGGGGCTTCTCACGGAAGCGCAGGCGTTCGAGCAGTGGACGACCCAGTGGAAGGGCCACCTCGAGACTCCGGGCCGGAAGGTTCAGAGCGCGGAGATGGCTTCCTTCGACGCATGGATCCGCTTCTATCGTCCGGACGAAAACTCGCCGAACGTTTCAGAGAGCTACTACCGACGCGGAGGTCTTCTCGGCCTCGCGCTCGATTTGACGCTCCGGCGGGCGACGGGAGGAAAGCGGGGACTGGACGACGTCATGCGCAGGCTGTTCCGGACTTACGCCGCGAAGGAGAAGGGCTATCCGCCGGAGGCGTTCGAGGAGGCGTTCGCGCGCGCCGCCGGCCGGCGCCCGCTCGTTCGGAGTTTCTTCGACCGTTACGTGCGCGGCGCGGGGACCCCGGATCTCGCGCGGCTGCTCCGCGCGGCCTCTCTCCGGCTCCGCGAAGTGCCCGAGGCCGAGGAGGGCGTGACGGACGCGCTCCCGCCGCGGGTCCGCGCGACGTTCGGCTGGAGGACGAAGTCCGAGAACGGTCGGCTCTCCGTGGCGGAGGTGCTTTCGGATGGGGCCGCCGAGCGAGGGGGCGTCAACGCGGGCGACCTTCTCGTCGCGCTCGACGGGATTCGCGCGACCGAGGACCTGGTCGCCCGCCTCGAAAAGGAGCGCAGGCCGGGGAGTCGCGTGGCCGTGACGGTATTCCGACGGGACGTCCTCGCGACGCTCCGCATTCGACTCGACGCGCGACGCGCGTCCGTGTGGAAGATCGACGCCCTCGCGGACGCCACCCCGGAGGCCAGGCGCCTGAAGGCGCGCTGGCTCAGGAGGCTCAGCGCTTGAAGAAGCCCGTCTGAGGCGTCGGCGCGGACGCGGAAGGGGACGCGCCGGAGCCGAGGAGCTTCTGATTCAGGTCGCGGATGCGGTCGTTGAGCTGTGTGACCTTCGCGGCCATCTCCAGGCGCTGCCTCTCGGCGTCCGCGCGGACTCTCTGGATCTCGCTCTCAACCTCGGCTCCCTGCTGGGCCTTGACCTGGATCATCCGGTCCCTCTCGGAAAGATCGGACTCCAGCGACGAGATGAGCTCGTCCTTCTCGACGAGGCGCTGCTTCCACTTGTCTTCCTGCTCCTCGTAGAGGCGCTTGACGTCCA
>JBDTML010000254.1:0-17244 GCA_039934255.1 Acidobacteriota bacterium
GGCGGATTCCTCGGGCAAACGGTTGAAACGGTTCATGGCGGCGTCGATTCCCTCGGTCACGAAGACGGAAAGGGCGTCCACCGCGGTCGCGATCGCCTCGTCGACGACGGGGCGTTCCTTTTTTGAAAAGCGCGAGAGCACGTAGGTGTCGAGCGGCTCTCCCGGCTGGAAGTTCTCGCCGCGCACGCCGAGGCGCAGGCGCGGGATGAGGTTCGTCCCGAAGCAGTCGATCACGGACTGCAGGCCCTTCTGGCCGCCGGAGGAGCCCGAGCGCCTGAGGCGGAGGGCACCGACGGGAAGCGCCGCGTCGTCGGAGACGACGAGGAGACGGTCGAAAGAGACGTCGTACTTCGCCGCGAGACCCTTCACGGACTCCCCCGAGGCGTTCATGTAGGTCTGGGGCCGGGCTACGATCACGGGCCGGTCCCCCACCTTCACGCGCCCGGTGAGCGCGCGGCAGTCGAGCCGGTCGAGACGGGGCGGTCCTCCGGCGGCCTTTTCCGCGAACGCCTGCACGACGTCGAAGCCGACGTTGTGCCGCGTGCCGGTATACCGGTCGCCGGGGTTGCCGAGTCCCACCACGAGGACGAGCCCGTCCGTGCCTATTTCTTTTCCTTCTTCTCGGCCTTGGGAGCCGCCTTCGCTCCGGCCGCGGCGGGTTCAGCGCCTTCTTCTTCCTTCTTGCCCTTCTTGATCACCTCGGGCTCGGAGCCCGGGGCGGCGATGGCGCCTTCGGCACCTTCGACGGCGGCGACTGCCGCGACGACTTCCTCGGCCTTCGGCACGCCCACGTGCGCGAGGACACGGTCGGCCTTCTCGAGGACCCTGATCTTGTCTCCGAGCTTGAGGTCCGCGATGCGGAACGAGTCGTGGATCTCCATCGCCGAGACGTCGATCTTCACGGACTCCGGGATGTCGGCGGGGAGGCACTCGATGAGGATCTCGTGCGTGACGATGTTCAGGATGCCGCCCGCGTTCTTCACGCCGCTCGGGATGCCTTCGATCGCGATCTCGCTCTTCACGCGCAGCTTCCGGTCGAGAAGCACCCGGAAGAAGTCCACGTGAAGCAGCTTCCGTGAAACGGGGTCGAGCGTGAGGTCACGGATCATGACGTGACGCGACTGATCCGTTCCCTTCAGGTTGAGCTTGAAGATCGCGTTGCCGTGGAGGCCCTTGTTGAGGAGGGTCGCGAGGGTCTTGCGGGGGACCTGCAAGGACCACGTTTCCATGTCCTTCCCGCCTCCGTAGAGGACGGCCGGGATCTGGTCGTTGGCGCGCGACCGGTTCGCGGCGTTCTTCCCGGTGGTGAGCCGCTTTTCAACTTCGACGACGATGTCTTCCTGAAGCATGGTTTCCTTCTTTCATGGGCGCCCGGTCCCGGGATTCGCCGGGGCGGACGGTCCGGCCTAGACGAAGAGGGACGAGACGCTCGCCCCCTGGTGAATGCGCTGAATCGCCTCTGCGAGAAGAGGCGCGATGGAAAGAGTCGTGAGAAGAGGGCAACGCGCGAGCTTTTCGTCGAGCGGGAGCGTGTTCGTGCAGAACACGCGCTCGATCGGGCTCGCGTTGATGCGGTCGATGGAGGGTCCGGAAAGGACCGGATGCACGCAGCCCGCGAAGATCCGGCGCGCGCCCGATTCGCGCAGCGCGATGACCGTGTTGATGAGCGTGCCGGCGGTGTCGATGATGTCGTCCACGACGACCACGTTGCGGTCCCGGACGTCGCCGATGACGTGGAGAACCTCGACCTCGTTCTTGCCTTTCCGCCGCTTGTCGACGATGGCGAGACCCGCGCCGAGGCGTTTGGCGAACGCGCGCGCGCGCTCGACGCCGCCCGCGTCCGGCGAGACGACGGTGAGCGGGTCCAGGCTCGCGTCGCGGATCGCATCGAGGAGGACGGGCGCGGCGAAGAGGTGGTCCACCGGGATGTTGAAGAAACCCTGGATCTGCGCGGCGTGGAGGTCGACGCAGAGCACGCGGTCGGCACCCGCCGCCACGACGAGGTCGGCCACGAGCTTCGCGGTGATCGGCACGCGCGGCTTGTCCTTGCGGTCCTGGCGCGCGTATCCGTAATACGGGAGCACCGCCGTCACGCGCGACGCCGAGGAGCGCTTGAAGGCGTCGAGCATGATGAGGAGCTCCATGATGTTCGCGTTCGCCGGCGGCCCCGTGGGCTGCACGATGAACACGTCGGCACCGCGGACGTTCTCGTCGATCTGGCAGTAGTTCTCTCCGTCGGAGAAGTTGTAGAGGGTGACGCGGCCCGCCTCGCGGCCGAGGTTGCGGCAGATCTCGCCCGTGAGGGCCGGATGCGACCGCCCCCCGAAGACTTTCAGATCACCGTATGCGAAGCGTTCCATCGGGTCTCAGGATCTCAACGACGACCGGGAAGATGGCTGGGGAGGGAGGATTCGAACCTCCGGTAGGCGGTTCCAAAGACCGCTGACTTACCACTTGTCGACTCCCCATCCGGAAGTCCCGCGTGGATTCTCGCGCAGTCGGAAGTCATCGGCGTGGCGCCTCCGGCAACGGCCTCGCGCGCCGCGCGAACGCTGCCCGGGTTACGGTCTTCACGATCGTCATCGTCGTCTTCGTCTCTTCCGTTTCTTTCCGAAGCCCCGCGAGCCGTTCGGTGGCGCGCCGGGCGCTTTCCTCGTTTCCAAAAAGACCGAACACCGTCGAGCCGCTCCCGGACAGGCGCGCACTCGTGGCGCCGGAGTCCGACAGGGCCGCCCGGAACCTGCGCAGTTCGCCCCGGAGAGACTCCGCCGCCGGCTCCAGATCGTTCCGATCCGGCCCGCCACCGGAATCAGAACCGCGGAGGTTAGTTCCGGTGGCCAAATCTGTCAACGCGGGGGCGGCCAGCGCCCCGTAAACCATTGCAGTCGAGAGGGGAAACGGCGGAAAGACGAGGACAAGCCACTCCTCCGGCCCGTCCGGCAGGGGCTCCAGGATTTCACCCCGTCCAGTGCCCCGGGCGCGGCCGCCGACGAGAAAAAACGGTACGTCGGAGCCGAGAGAAGCCGCGATCGATTGGAGATCGGCGTCGGATAGCGGAAGACTCCAGAGAAAAGAGAGCCCGATGAGCGTCGCCGCCGCGTTCGAGCTGCCCCCGCCGAGACCACCGCCGATGGGGATTTTCTTCGAAAGGTGAATGTGGGCGCCTCGGCGGGTCCCGCACCGCTCGCGCAGCGCGGCGGCGGCGCGGAGAATCAGATTTTCTTCGGTGACAGGCAGGCTCAGTCCTTCGATCGTGAGCGAGACCTCGCCGCTGTCCTCTTCACCTTGTGAGAAATCCATCCGATCCGACAAGTCCACCGTCTGGAAGATCGTGTCGATTTCGTGGTACCCGTCGGCCCTCTTCCCGAGAACGCGGAGGGAACGGTTCACCTTCGCGAAAGACTCGAGAGTGACCCGCTTCACGAAGGAGGGACCTCTTCGCCGGCGGGCCACGCCGAGTACGACTCGAGCGAGAGGACGGCGCGTCCCTCCGGGCCGTTTGCCTCGATGCGGCGCGGCACGCCTTCGCCGGGCTGGAAGGAGACGACTTCGGATTTCGGAAAACGCATTTCGATCACGCGGCCCTGATTGTCCAGCAGAGTAGAACGCGTCGAGACTTCCGCAGGGGCGCCCAGAATGCAGGAGATGAGGTCTGTGGGTTCGAGATTGCCGGGCAGCGGCGAGTCGCCTCCCCTCTCCCCCGTTCTCAGAACTCCCCCCTTTCCGCTTCCCGCGATCGGGGCGGATGCCCGCCACGTGAGGGTCCCCGTTGGTCCGTCCCACCAGACCGAGAGGTAGCCTCGCCCGATCGCGCCGACCTTCGGCGAGACCTCCGCCTTGAAGAGCGCCTTGAAGCGCCGGGAGGGATCCCAGGCGCGCGCGCGCAGACGTTCGTAGGCTTCGGAAGAAGAAGAAGAAGAAAGAGAATTTTCTTTGAAGGGGGAAGAGGGTGATGGCGTCGATTGCGCGGTTTGTGAAGGCGCTGCGCTCGTCGGCGCGCGCTGCGGCGCCCCGCTACCGCATCCACTCTCTAAGGAAAAAAAAACTGAAACGAAAACCGATACTCCCGCCCGAAGCGCGAGGGTCCCCGTCACTTTTTCGCGTCGGTCTTCTGGAGCTTTTCGTCGAGGCGGCGCTTGACGTCTTCGTCCGGCTTGAGGGTCAGCGCTCGCTTCCAGCTCACCCGGGCGCCCGAACGGTCTCCCTTCTTCTCGAAGAGGTCCCCGAGATGCTCCTCGACGGTGGCGTCGTCGGGATTGAGGATCGCCGCGGCCCTGAGGTTTTCCTCTGCCTTGTCGAGCTTGTTGAGCTGGAAATAGACCCATCCGAGGGAGTCGAGGTAGGCGCCGTTGCCCGGCTCGAGCTCGACGGCCTTCCGGATGAGCTCCAGCGCGCGCGGCAAGTTCTCGCCCCGATCGGCCCACATGTATCCGAGGTAGTTCATGCCCGCCGCGTGGTCGCTGCGAACCTGGAGGAGCTTCTCGAAGGCATCGACCGACTCCGCGACCTTCTTCTCTCTTTCCAGAGACGCCGCGAGCCGGAAGAGGAGATCCGGGTCTTCCTTGTCGCGTACCAGGCCCGCGCGCGCCGTGGCCGCTGCGCGTCCGAACTTGTCGAGCCGCTGCCAGGCGTCCGCGGCCATGAGCGTGCCGGCCTTGTCCTCGACGGCGAGGGCGTCGAGCATCTTCGCGCCCTCGGCCTGCTCGTCGGCGGAGGAAGAACGGATCCGGAATTCCGCGTAGTTCGCGCGCAGAACCGGCGTCTTTTTCGGCGCCTTGTCGTAGGCGTCCTTCGCCCGGCGGAGCCCGTCGGCCCAATCCTCCCGGTCTCGGTCGATCTGCAGGAGGAGGCTGTACGCCTGCAGATTGAGACCGTCTTCGCCCCGGAGGTGCGGCTCGAGACGCGCCGTGGCGGCGGCGTAGTCCCTCCTGAGGTAAGCCGCATACCCAAGCTGGCCGTCGATCTGCGCGATCTCGGGACCGTTCGGCTTCTTCGCGAGAAGCGAAACGCGCAACTCCTGAAGAACCGCCTCGGCCTCCGGGACGCGGCGGGCCTCGAGGAAATTCATGGCGCGTCGATACGGTATCTCGAGGTCGTCCGGTTCGAGCGCCTGGAGCTTGCGAAGAGCTTCATCAGCCTTGTCGGGCTCGCGCGTCTCCGAAAGGAGCGCCGCGTAGAGTCGCTGGGCTTCGCGGTTCCCGGGATCGCCGGCGAGCACTTCCTCGAAGATCTTGCGGGCCTCGGCGAAGCGGCGCCCGCGCAGGAGGAGTGCGCCGTACTGCGTCTTGAGCCCGAGGTTGCCGGGCTGCTGCTTCAGGAAGCTCTGGAGAATGGGAGCCGCCTTGTCGAACTGGCGGCCTCGGTCATAGGCGCGGAGGAGACCGAGCGTCGCCGCACGGTTCTCCGGGTCGAGCTTCAGAAGGCCCTTGTAGACCTCTTCGGCCTGGGAGAGCTGATTGCTTCGCTCGAGGGTCTCGCCATAAAGAAGCAGGACGGCGGGCCCGTTCGCCCGGTCGAGGACGCCCTCGAGCACCGCGGAGGCCTCCTTAGGCTTTTCGAGGCGAAGGAGAACCTGGGCGTAGGCGATGGCTGCCTGGGGATCGGATGGCGCCAGCTCGTTCGCCGCCTTGAGCTCGGTAGCGGCCTCTTCGAGTCGGGCATTGTCCTTCGCGGTCGCGAGAAGCACTTGCCCGAGGAGCCGGTGCGCGCCCGCGCTGCCCGGGGAAAGCTCGACGGCCTTGCGGGCCTCTTTCTCGGCCTCGGGATAGACCGGAAGGTCACGCAGGAGCTCTCCGTATTCCCGGCGCAAGGCCCCGTCGGTCGGGTCCAGCTCGACGGCTTTCTTGAATTCCCGTACCGCCGCTTCGAACTCGCTCTCCTGGGCGTAGAGCTTCGCCCTGAGGTAGTGCTCCACGGCCTCACGCCGGCGGCTCTCCTTCTGTCCAAGCGCGTCCTTGACGGAGACCTTCCCGACCTCCTGACCGCCCGTCTGGGCGGCCAGCGGCGAGGCAGAAAACGTCAGAGAGGCGGCGAGAGCCACGGCGAAAACGAGAACAAGGCGTCTATCCGGCATCGGCATGCAGTTTACCTCGCAAGAAACGGGCCGCGCGTGTGGGAGCTAGAAGACGGCCGGTTCCTCGTAGGTCGCGAACACCTCGCGCATGACGTCCGAGATCTCGCCGACCGTGGCGTAGGCCTTGACGGCCTCGACGAGCGGCGGCATCACGTTCGCGCCGCTCGCACAGGCGGCCTTGAGGTCGTGAAGCTTCTGCATCGCCGTGCGCGTGTCGCGGAGGCGGCGAACCTCGTTCAGCGTCTTGAGCTGCTCGGCGGCCGTCTCCTCGGAGATCGTCAGGATGGCCACGTCGTCCCCCGGAACGGACTCCGTGAACGCGTTGACCCCCACCATGATTTTTTCCTTCGCGTCGAAGGCGCGCTGGAACCGGTAAGCGGCGTCCATGATCTCGCGCTGCGGGAAGCCGGCCTCGATCGCCTCCACCATGCCGCCGTACGCGTCGATGCGCCGGAAATAGTCGAGGGTGCCGGCTTCCATCCGATTCGTGAGCTCCTCGACGAAATACGAGCCGCCGAGAGGGTCGACCGTGTTGGCGACGCCCGTTTCGTGAAGGATGATCTGCTGCGTCCTCACGGCGATCTTCGCGGCGAACTCGGTCGGAAGCGCGAGCGTCTCGTCGAGCGCGTTCGCGTGCAGCGAGTTCGTGCCGCCGAGAACGGCCGCGAGGGACTGAATTGCGACGCGGGCGACGTTGTTATAGGGCTGCTGCGCCGTGAGCGAGACGCCGGCCGTCTGCGAATGGAAGCGCATCTTCCAGCTCTCGGGCTTCTTCGCGCCGTAGCGGTCGCGCATGACCTTCGCCCAGATGCGGCGCGCCGCGCGGTATTTCGCGATCTCCTCGAAGAAGTCGTTGTGCGCGTTGAAGAAGAACGAGAGCCGCGGCGCGAAGTCGTCGACGTCGAGCCCGGCATCCATCCCGTACTTGACGTACTCCATCCCGTCACGCAGCGTGAACGCCAACTCCTGCAGCGCCGTCGAGCCGGCCTCGCGGATGTGGTACCCGGAGATCGAGACGGTATTCCACTTCGGGACGTGCTTCGCGCAGAACGCGAACTGGTCCGTCACGAGCCGCATCGAAGGCCGAGGCGGGAAGATGTACTCCTTCTGGGCGATGTATTCCTTGAGGATGTCGTTCTGGAGGGTGCCGCCGACCTTCGACCATGGAGTCCCGTGCTGCTCGGCCACCGCGAGGTACATCGCGAGCGCGATTGGAGCCGTCGAGTTGATCGTCATGGACGTCGTCACCGTGCCAAGGTCGATGCCGTCGAACAGGGCCTCGAAGTCGCGGAGCGTGTCGATCGCGACGCCGCATTTCCCCACCTCGCCGGCCGACATCGGGTGGTCCGAGTCGTAGCCGTAGAGCGTCGGCAGGTGAAAGGCCGTGGAAAGCCCCGTCTGGCCGTGCGCGAGAAGCTGCTTGAATCGCTCGTTCGTCTGACGCGCCGTCCCGAAGCCCGCGAACTGCCGGATCGTCCAAGGCTTGCCGCGGTACATCGTGGGCTGCACGCCGCGCGTGTACGGGAACTCGCCCGGCCAGCCGAGGTCGCGGTCGAAGTCGAATCCCCCGAGGTCGTCCGGCGTCGCGAGCGTGTTCACTTCGGCCGAGGAGACCGTCGTGAAGTCTTTTCGCCACGCGGGCGTCTTCGCGAATGCGGCCGCGGCCTTCTGCCGCCAAGATTCCTTCGCGTTCCGGATGCGCTCCTGCTCGGGGGTCAGGGGAAGGGCGGGATTTTCCGGAACCTTGACGCTCATCCCGCGGATTCTATCGGTCCGTGCAAGAGAAAGAGACTCAGCGGCCAACCGTCGCCATGCCGGCCACGGGGTAGCGGTCCCCGGACGGGGCGCCGACGGGGAACGCCGCCTCGAGCTCCGCGAGATCGCCCGTCGTGAGGGCGACGTCCGCCGCGTCGAGGTTCTCCTCGAGGCGGTCCCGGTTCTTGGTCCCGAAAATCGGCACCACTTCGTTCCCTCGCGAAAGAACCCAAGCGAGGGCGACTTTCGCGGGCGTGGCGTGCAAGCGCTTCGCGATTCCCTCCACCCTTGCGACGAGCGCGAGATTCTTCGCGAAGTTCTCGCCCTGGAAGCGCGGCGCCGTGCGCCGATAGTCCCCCTCCGGAAAGTCCGCCAGGCTGCGGTACCGACCCGAGAGAAACCCGCGCCCGAGCGGGCTGTACGCGACGAAACCGATCCCGAGGTCGCGGCAGGCCGGCAGGACGTCGGCCTCGACATCGCGGGAAAACAGCGAGTACTCACTCTGCAGAGCGGCGATCGGATGGACGCGGCTCGCACGCCGGAGCGTTTCTGGCGAGGCTTCCGAGAGGCCGATCCACTGGACTTTCCCTTCCTTCACGAGGCCTGCCATCGCGCCCACCGTGTCCTCGATGGGCGTGGCCGGGTCGACCCGATGAAGATAGTAGAGGTCGATCGTCTCGACCCCGAGCCGCTTTAGACTCCCCTCGCACGACGAACGCACGTAGTCGGGCCTCCCCGAGACGCCGCGCTTCGCCGGATTCACGGGATCGCGCAGGATCCCGAACTTCGTCGCGAGGACGACCCTGTCGCGCCGGCCCGCGATCGCCTTTCCGACGAGCTCCTCGTTCGTGTACGGCCCGTACATGTCGGCCGTGTCGAGGAAGTCCACGCCGGCGTCGAGGGCCGCGTGGATCGTGAGGATCGACTCCGCGTCGTCGCGGACCCCGTAGAACTCCGACATCCCCATGCAACCGAGCCCCATCGCCGAAACGGCGGGGCCATGGGTGCCGAGCGAACGAACGTCCATACGGCCTCCCTGCGGCCGGCCATTATCCTCCGGGCGCGGGCCCCCGTCAGAACGGTGTTTTCTGGATGGCCTGGAGCTCGACGACGCGTGGCGGGCGGCGCAGGAGCGCGAGGCGGCCCTTGCGTACGCCGACTTCCGCGGGCCACTCGTGCGACAGAAAGAGCGGCATCGACTCCGTGTACCCGTAGGCGCCGGCGTTCTCGAAGGCGAGGAGGTCGCCCCGCTCGGGCAGAGGCAGCCTGGCTGCCGGGTGCAGCACGTCGAGAGAGGTGCAGAGGGGGCCGGAAAGAACGAAAGATTTCTTAGAAGGTGAAGAGGGCGCGCTCGCACCGGAGGTCTTCTGCCGGACGAGCCTCACGCGGTGTGGGGTTCCGAGGAGCACCGGGCGCAGGAAGTGGTGGACGCCGCCGTCCACGAGGACGTAGTCGACGCCGAGGCTGCGCTTCGTTCCGAGGACGCGCGTCGCGTACGTCCCGGCTTCGGCGACGAGGAAGCGTCCGGGTTCGAACACGAGGCGAGTGGAGTCGAGGAGCCCTTTCGCGCGCGCCGCCTGCGCAACGACCACGAGCCCCTTTCTAAGCATCTTCAGATCCAACGGTCTTTCCCCCGCCGCATACGGAACCCCGAATCCCCCTCCGAAGTCCACGGAGCCAAGAGAAATCGAATATTTCCTGGAAAGTGAAAGAGAGAGATCGAGGACGTTTCGCGTGTTCTCGACGAGAAGCGTCGCGTCGAGCACGTTCGACGCGTTGAAGACCTGGAAGCCGCTGAAATCGAGATGCGGAAAGGAGGCGGGGCCGCCGCTCTTCCTCATTCGAAGAATCCTCTCCGCGCTCCGGATGTCGAACCCGAACTTCTTCGCGCCGGGTCCGCCGATGATCTCGCGCTTCTCGGCGATCCCCCACGGCGGGTTGAGCCTGAGGCCGACCGGAATGCGTCGCCGGAGCCGGACGCCGATCGTCTCCAGTTGCTCCAGCTCCCACTCCCCTTCCGCGTGAATGATCGAAACGCGCGCCTTTACGAGCGCTTCGAGATCGGCGTCGGATTTCGCGGGGCCGGTCGAGAGGATCTTCGAAGGAAGAAATCCCGCCCGCAGCGCGGCGGCCAGCTCCCCCTTCGACGCGACGTCCGAAGAGAGACCGAATTTGCTTAGAAAGTGAAGAACCCCGACCGAGGGGTTTGCCTTCACTGCGTAGGCGAGAGTAAAGCGAGGGCCAAGCGCGGCGCGCAGCGCGCGCACGCGCGCCTCGATCACGTCGAAGTCATAGACATACAGCGGCGTCCCGAACCGAGCTGCGGCACGACGAAGATCAGCGTCGCTCACCGAAGGGCGCTCTCGAGCACCGTCCGCGCGTCCGTCTTCGCGTCGCGGTACTTCACGATGACCGGCGCCGCGAGGGAGAGACCGTGGCACTTGCCCCACGCGCCCGGCGCGGGGCGCGCGCCCATGACGACGACAGCGCCCTCCGGCACGACGAGCGGCCTTTCCGGCGTCGAGCGGTATTCCTTCTCGTGCACGAGGTCGAAGAGGACGCTCGACGCGGTCAGGATCACGCCCGCCGCGAGCACGGCCCGCCTCTTCACGCAGACACCCTCGTAGACGCCCGCCCCGCCGCCCACGAAGACCTCGTCCTCGAGGACGACCGGGACGGCGCCGACGGGCTCGAGGACGCCGCCGACCTGCGCGGCCGCCGACAGATGGACCCTCTTCCCGACCTGGGCGCACGAGCCGACGAGCGCGTGGCTGTCGATCATCGAGCCCTCGTCGACGTATGCGCCTACGTTGACGTACGCGGGCGGCATCACGACGACGCCCCTCGCGAGGTAAGCGCCGCGCCGGAGCGCGGTCCCTCCCGGCACGACGCGGACGCCTTCGGGCAGCGGCCGCCGCGGCGGCAGCGTGTCGCGGTCGCGAAAGAGGAGCGGGCCCGCCTCGCTCGGCTCTTCGACGCCGAGCCGGAAGGCCGCGAGGATGCCCTCCTTGACCGCCGCGTTCGCGACCCAGTCGCCATTCCCGTCGGGAGAGGCGGCGCGGACCTCGCCGCGCTCCAGTGCCCCAAGAAGCGCGAACACGTCTTCGCGCGTCACGCGGTCGCCCTTTCGACCGGCTTTCCCGCGCCATCGAGGAGGCCGGCCGCCGTCAGCGCCTCCTCCATCGGCTTGTGATGCGCGGGCGAGAGCGGCACGAGCGGCAGGCGCAGCGCCCCGCCGATCAGGCCGAGCCTCTCGAGCGCCCACTTCACGGGAATCGGGTTCGACTCCCGGAAATTCGCCTTCATGAGCGGGAAGATCTTCGCCTGAAGCTCGGCGGCGCGGGTCCGATTTCCCGCGAGAGCCGCCGCGATCGTCTCGACGTACAGGGACGGCGCCGCGTTCGAGACCACGGCGATCACGCCTTCCGCCCCGCACGCGATCATCGGAACCGCTAGAGAATCCTCGCCCGAGAGCACCGCGAAACCGGCGGGCCGGGCGCGGAGGATTTCGCAGGCCTGGTCGAGGCTCCCCGAGGCTTCCTTCACGGCCACGATGCGCCGGTCCTGCGCGGCCTCGAGCACGGTCTCCGGCTGCATGTTGAGTCCGGTCCGGCCCGGCACGTTGTAGAGCACGACGGGGAGAGAACCTGCATCCGCGACGGCCTTGAAATGCGCGACGAGGCCGCGAGGCGTCGGCTTGTTGTAGTAGGGCGTGACGACGAGGAGAGCGTCGGCCCCCGCCCGCCGGCAACGCGCGGCGAGATCCTGCGCCCTCTTCGTGTCGTTCGAGCCGCAACCCGCGATGACCGTCACGCGGCGGGCCGCGGCGCGCGCCTCCTCGACCGTAATCGCCACGACTCGCTCGTGCTCGCCAGGGTCGAGCGTGACGGCCTCCCCCGTCGTCCCGCACGGCACGAGACCCGCGACGCCGCCGGCGATCTGCCGCCTCACGAGCCGGCGGAGGCCCTGCTCGTCGAGGGCGCCATCGTCTTTGAACGGCGTCACGAGGGCGGTGAACACACCAGAGAAGGAAGACGAAAGATTCTTCGAAGGTGAAGAGGGCTGCGGCACGGCCGGCGTCGTCATGGCGCGATTCCTCCACGGGAGGCGTCGTTGAAGAATTCGTCGAAAGTCAGCGGGCCACGGCGGCGGGACTTGAGCATCCACTCCGCGGCGCGGACCGCGCCCTGCGCGAAGATCGCGCGCGAACGCGCGCGGTGGACGAGCTCCACCGTTTCGTCTTCCCCTTCGAAGAACACCACATGCTCTCCGGGCGCTCCGCCGTGACGAAGAGAGGCGATCGGGATCCCGGCTCGTCCCGAGGCACCCTCGATCTCGGCGGCGAGCGCCTTCGCGGTGCCCGAGGGCGCGTCCTTCTTCTTCGAATGGTGCCTCTCCACGATCCCAGGCTCGAACTCGGGAAACGGCGCGAGCGAGCGCGCCACGGCAGCGACCCCGAGGCGGAGCGCCGCGACGCCCAGGGAGAAATTCGGAGAATGAAGAAAAGGAATTTGCTGCTCCCGTGCTTGTCGAAGAGCAGAAGCAATGTCCCATCCGGTCGTTCCCGAGAGAACGGGGATTTTCTTAGAAAGGAGGAGGGGGACCACGGCCCCGGCCGAATCCGGCGCTGTGAACTCGAATGCAACGTCGGCGCCCGACGCGGCGGCGTCACTCGCCGCGCCCCATAGGGCGCCGTTCCCCTCTTCACCTTCCAAGCAAATCTCTCTTCTTCCCAGTCTTCCTGAGACAACGTGGCCGCGAGCAACCAGCACCGCCTCGATCGCCTTCCCCATCCTTCCGTACCCGACGAGCAGCGCTCTCATTCGAAGAACTCCTTGTGCAGCCGGCGCAGCGCTTCTGGCGCATCCGCCTCGGCGACGACGAACGTCAGGTTCGTGTCGGAAGCGCCCTGCGAGATGAGGACGACGTTGACGTCTCCGAGCGCGGCGAAGACGCGCACGGCGATGCCCGCCGTGGACCGCAGGTTTCGCCCGACGACGGACACGACCGCCAGGTGCTCGAGGAGCGAGACCTCCGCGAACTCCGACAGGTCGCGGACGATACCGTCCAGCGCGGCCTTCTCGTCCACCGTGATCGAGATCGAGACCTCGCTCGTCGCGATGACGTCGACGGAGACCCGGTGCCGTTCGAAGACGGAAAACACCCTCGCGGCGTAGCCGTAGGCGAGCAGCATGCGCGGACTGCCCACGAAGAGCGCCGTGACGCCCTTGCGCATGGCGATCGCGCGAACCCCGGTGCCGGCCGCGTCCCGGCGCACGACCGTGCCAGCCCTGTCAGGCCTGAAGGAGTTCCGTACGACGACCGGGATCCCGCGCGTCACGGCGGGACGAATGGTCGCCGGGTGAAGCACCTTGGCTCCGAAGAACGCGAGCTCGGCGGCTTCGGCGGCGCTCACTTCGGGCACGAGGCGCGCCTGGGGGACGATACGCGGGTCGGCCGTGAGGATGCCGTCCACGTCCGTCCAGATCTCGATGGCTTTTACGTCGCAACCCGCGTCCTTCAACGCCGCGCCGAAGAGCGCGGCCGAATAGTCCGATCCGCCGCGCCCGAGCGTCGTCGTCGCGCCTGAAGGTGCGGCGCCCACGAAGCCGCCCGTCACGACGACGCGCCCCCTCTCCAACTCAGGCAGCACCCGCGCGGCGACGCGCTCCGCCGTCGCCTGTTCGTCGGGCACGGCGGCACCGTGGCTCGCGTCGGTCACGAGGATCTCGCGGGGGTCCACCCACACCGCCGAGGCGCCGGCCGCGCACAACGCGGCGGCGACGAGACGGGAAGAGATCATCTCTCCGACGCTCAGGAGCGCGTCCGACGTCCGAGGAGAGACTTCTTCGAGCAGTGAGATCCCCGTCGAAAGCACTCGCGCGCGACGAACCTCCTCGTCGACCGCGACGGCGCAGGCCGAGGCTTCCGCCTCCGGCAGGCCGAGCCCCTCGAGTGCCGCGCCGTGGCGGCGAGCGAGCGCCTCGAGTGCGGCCTCGGCACCCGCACGCTCTTTACCATTCGAAGCAATCTTCAATCCGATCAATTCGTCCGTAACCCCGCCCATCGCCGAGACGACGACGACGCACGGGTCTCCTCCGCGCGCGGCCACGAGGCGCGCGACGTCCCGGATCCGCTCGGCCGTTCCGACAGAGGTCCCGCCGAACTTGAGGACGTCGGTCAACGGGTCACCGCGGCGCGGTCCGCACCGCGAGGCGGCCCTGCGCGAGGAGGAGCTCGGCGTTGAGGAGAGCCGCACCCGCCGCGCCACGCACCGTGTTGTGGACGAGGAGCGTGAACCGAACGTCGTAGAAGGGGTCGGGACGCAGGCGGCCCACGGTGACCGTCATGCCGGCGCCGGCCTCGACGTCGCGGATGGGTTGCGGGCGGTCGCGCTCGTCGCGCACCGCAATCGGCCGCACAGGGGCCGACGGGAGTTTCAGTCTCTGCGGCTCGCCCGTGAAGCTCTCGAGCGCGGCCCTTACGTCCGAGAGAGAGGGTTTCGTCTTGAACTTGAGAAAAACGGACTCGGTGTGGCCGTCGCGCACGGGAACCCGGTTGACCGAGACGCTGATCGGAAAGTCCGCGTCCACGACGCGTCCGTTTTCGAGGCGGCCGAGGATCTTCTTCGGCTCGCGCTCGATCTTCTCCTCCTCGCCGTCGATGAAGGGAATCACGTTCGCGTTCGAATCGAGCGACGGGACGCCCGGATAGCCGGCGCCCGACAACGCCTGCAGCGTGGTCACGGCCACCGCCTCGATGCCGAACGCGCGGTGAAGCGGCGCGAGCGCCATCGCGAGGCCGACGACCGAGCAGTTCGGGTTCGTCACGATGCCGCCTCCGGAGGCGCGCGTGGGCTGCCCGTCGAGGAGCGCGAGGTGGTCCGCGTTCACCTCGGGGATCACGAGCGGCACGTCGGGCCGCATCCGGAACGACTTCGTGTTGGAGACGACGATCTTGCCGCGCCCGGCCTGCAGAGGCTCGATCGTGTCGGCGATGGCCGCATCGAGGCCCGAGAGGAGCACCGGCGAGGCGAAGTCCACGTCCACCTGCGTCACGACGAGGCCGCGCGCTTCCTTCGGAATGTCGCCCGGGAGGATCCAGCGGGTCGCCTCCGCGTAGGTCTTGCCCGCGGAGCGTTCGGAGGCGGCGACCTCCGCGAGGACGAACTGCGGGTGCCCTTCGAGCAGCGAGACGAGGCGCTGCCCGACGGCGCCCGTCGCGCCGAGGATCGCCACCGGGATGCGGGAATCGTTCTGGGTCGCCATGAAAACTCCTTCTCGAAATCTGATTCCATGACCAAAAAGCAAAGGGCCCGCCTTCCGGCGGGCCCTGGTGTGTCTAGAGATCGTCGAAATTCCGCGATCTACAGAACGCTCCATCGCCCGCCGTTTAGCGGCGTCGTCTTCTTCGCGGTCATCCGCTTTCGGGAGATGGCGGCGGCGTTCATGGCCGCGAAGAGTAGGGCGGAGGCACATCGGTGTCAAGCGGGACAGCCGCGTTTGACCCTCCCCGGACCGGCCCGCGATAATCGCCGTCCGCGCCGCGCTCCGCGGCGTCCCCACGAAATGACGACGTCTCTTTCACCCGAACGACTGAAAGACCTCTATCGGACGATGCTGCTCAATCGGCTGCTCGAGGATCGGCTCGTGAATTTGTACCGACAGGGGAAGGTGGTCGGCGGCCTCTACCGCTCGCTCGGGCAGGAGGCGACGTCCGTCGCGACCGCCTTCGCGCTCGACGAGGGAGACATCCTCGCGCCTCTCATCCGCAATCTCGGCTCCGTGCTGGCCCGGGGCATCCCGGCGCGCGACATCCTCACGCAGTACATGGCGCGCGCGACGGCGCCGTCCGGCGGCAAGGACGCGAATCTCCATTTTTCGGTGCCGGCGAAGGGCGTTTATTCCCCCATCGCGATGCTCGGCACGCTCGTGCCGGTCGTCTCCGGCATGCTCCTCGCCGACCGCATGCAGGGCAGGCACACCGTCGGGATGACTTATCTCGGTGACGGGGGCACGTCCGTCGGCGCCTTTCACGAAGGCATCAACTTCGCGGCCGTTCAGAAGCTTCCGTTCGTCCTCGTCGTCGAGGCCAACGGATGGGCCTATTCGACGCCCTACGAGAAGCAGTGCGCGGCGGCGACGCTCGCGGACAAGGCCCTCGGCTACGGAATTCCCGGCGTGGTCGTGGACGGCAACGACGCCCTGATGGTGTACGAGGTTGCCCGGGCGGCCGTCGACCGCGCGCGCGCGGGCGGCGGGCCCACGCTCCTCGAGTGCAAGACGTACCGGATGAAGGGCCACGCCGAGCACGACGCGCAGGCGTACGTCGACCCGAAAGAGCTCGCCGCGTGGCGCGCACGCGACCCTCTCCGACGGCTCGAGCTCGACCTCGAGACATCGGGAGCCATGCCGGCCGCCGAGCGCCGCCGCGTCTACGACGACGTTGAGCGCGCGCTCGACGCGGACGTCGCCTTCGCGGAGGCCTCGCCGTTCCCCGACCCCGCATTCGCCTTCCGCGGTGTCTACGCCGACGAGGGCATTCTCGAGCGTGGGCGCGCGGGCGTCTTCACGGGAGGCCTCTGATGGCCGACCCTCGCGTCGCGCGGGACGGGGCCACCCTCACGCTCACGACGGAAGGCACCGCGGGAGTCGAGATCTTCTATCTCGAGGCCATTCGACAGGCGCTCTTCGAGGAAATGGAACGCGACCCGCGCGTCTTCGTGCTCGGACAGGACGTCGGCGTGTATGGCGGCGCCTTCAAGGTGACGGAGGGTTTGCAGGAGAGGTTCGGGAAGGAGCGCGTCCTCGACACCCCCCTCGCCGAAGAGGCGATCGTGGGGGGCGCCATCGGAGCGGCAATACGCGGCATGCGTCCCGTAGCCGAGATGCAATTCATCGACTTCATCTCCCGCGCCTTCGACCTCCTCACGAACTTCGCCGCCAAGAACCGCTACCGAACCGGCGTCGGCGTGCCCATGGTCGTGCGGGGGCCCTGCGGCGGCGGGGTGCACGGCGGGCCGTACCACTCGCAGAGCCCCGAGATGTACTTCGTGAAGACGCCCGGTCTCAAGGTCGTGGCTCCCGCGACCGCGTACGACGCGAAGGGCCTCCTGAAGGCCGCGATCCGCGACGACGACCCGGTTCTCTTCCTCGAGCACAAGTTCCTCTACCGGCGGGTGAAGGACCGCGTGCCGGAAGAGGACTACGTGGTCCCGATCGGAAAAGCCGCGATCCGGCGGACAGGGAAGGACCTCACGATCGTGACCTACGGCGCCATGGTCTGGACCGCGCTCGAGGCGGCTGAAGTCCTGGCGAAGGACGGCGTCTCGGCGGAGGTCCTCGACCTCCGCACGCTTCTGCCGCTCGACGAGGAGGCGATCCTGGCGTCCGTGAGGCGCACCGGCAAGTGCCTCG
>JBDTML010000255.1:0-2692 GCA_039934255.1 Acidobacteriota bacterium
GGTAGGGCTCGATGCCCATGTTCATGAGGCGGTTGATCGTGGAGGGCGCGTCGTTGGTGTGGAGCGTCGAGAGGACGAGGTGCCCCGTGAGGGACGCCTTGACCGCGATTTCCGCCGTCTCGAAGTCGCGGATCTCGCCGACGAGGATGATGTTCGGGTCCTGGCGGAGGAACGAGCGCAGCGCGGCCGCGAAGTTCAGGCCGATCTGGTCCTTCATCTGGACCTGGTTGATCCCGGGCAGGTTGAACTCGACCGGATCTTCGGCCGTCATGATGTTCGTCTCGGGCGTGTTGATGCGCGAGAGAGCCGAGTAGAGCGTGTTCGTCTTCCCCGAGCCCGTCGGACCGGTGACGAGGACCATGCCCCAGGGGCGCAGGATGGCCTTCTCGAACTTGAGGAGGCTTTCCTTCTCGAACCCCAGCTTCGTCATGTCGAGCATGAGGTTGTCTTTGTCGAGAAGACGGCAGACGATCTTCTCTCCGAAGAGAGTCGGAAGCACCGAGACGCGGTAGTCGAGCTCCTTCGTCTTGCCCGCGAGCTTCATCTTGATCTTGATGCGGCCGTCCTGCGGCAGGCGCTTCTCGGCGATGTCCATCTTCGCGAGAATCTTGACGCGCGACGCGATGGCTTCCTTGAGCTTCGGAGGCGGGTTCATGACCTCGTACAGGATGCCGTCAATGCGGTATCGGACGCGATATTCGCGTTCGTAAGGCTCGATGTGGATGTCCGATGCTCCGCGCTTGATCGCGTCCGTCAGGATGATGTTCACGAGCCGGATGACGGGCGCTTCCTCTCCCTCGTCGACGAGCCTCTCGAGGTCGATCGTCTCCTGCTGGGATTCCTCGACGACCTCGAGCGAGGTGTCGGCCGTGTCCACGACCGACATCTCCTCCATGACCTTCTTCAGCTCGAGGGCGTGCGTGGCTCCGTAGTGCTTGTCGATCGCGAGCGAGAGCGCGTTCTCGGACGCCACGACGGGCTCGACGTTGTACCCGGTCATGAACTTGATGTCGTCCATGGCGAACACGTTCGTCGGGTCGGCCATGGCGATCGTGATCGTGGCGCCCGTCTTGTTGACGGGCAGAATGTTGTACTTGCGCGCGACGTCGGCGGCGACGAGCTTCAGCACCGCCGGGTCGATCTCGAAGTGCGAGAGGTTGATCGACGGAACGCCGAATTGGGCCGACAGCGTCTCGGTGATGTCGTCCTCGCTGATGTAACCCAGCTTGACGAGCGACTCGCCGAGCTTCATCCCGGAGGACTGGACTTCCCGCAGGCCTTCCTGAAGCTGGTCGCTCGTGATGAGCTTCGCTTTGACGAGGAGATCCCCGAGCTTGACGGCCATGCGCTGATTCTAGCGGGTCAGGGCGCCGCCGGCGGATCGCTCTTTGGGGTCGCGCTCTCCGGCACGCCCGCGGGCGCGGGGGGAGACGGCTTCGTCCCGGCGGTGATCTTCCTGAGGCGCGCGGTTACGGACCCGATGGGCATCACGGTCCTGGCCATGACGGGAAGTCGGCGCTCGTCGTCCGAAAACCAGAGAAAGAGCTTCCCGCGGTTGCGATCCTCGTCGGTCTCGTTCTCGCGGAGCTGAGGCTGCAGCTTGAATGCGTCGAACACGCCGGCCTCCGTCTCGATCTTCTCCTTCTCGAGAACGGCGGCCTTGAGCTTGTAGACCTTTCCGCGCGAGAACATGTCGACCCGGACGTCCTGGCCGATCGCAAGGGGCTGCGCCCTCAGAAAATAAAAAGACGAGATGATGTCCTGCACGCGTTCGGGGAGGGGCGTCCGGTCGTCCCGCCAGCTTCCGATTCGCCGTGCGAGGTCGAACTCCTCGACCTCGTCGGATTCGTACCGGCCCTCGCGGGCGTGCTTCTCGAAGCGGAGGGGCTGGAAGTCGCGCGCGTCGACCCAGGTCTCGTAGAGATCGCGCACCGGGTAAAATTTCGAGACGTAATCGTTCGACGTTGCGACGAGTGTCATGCGGTGGACCGGAACGCCGTCGCTCGTCGTCTCGCGGGCGGTCCGGAGCGTCATTTCGCCGCCTTCGATCTTCAGCCACGCGATCGTGTAGACCAGCGTCTCGCCCGAGCCGAACGGCACGGGATAGAGCTTGTCGCGGGAGAGGGACTCGCGCGCGGCGGAGAGCGTGGGGTTCTTCTCGGCGGTGCCCGCCGCGCCCAGGGCGACGAGCGCCAGCGCCCCGGCGATGGAGCCGAGGAGGCCTCTACGTGAGAAGGCGGCGCGCGGCTTCACGGACTTCCTCGACCGGCCATCGTCCATTGGAACGATTGTAGGCCGCGGGAGATTCCCGGAGGACCGCGGTGCGCGGACCCACGGGGCCGTAGCGTTCCGGCGGCGTGGGCCCGAAGAGCGCGAGGGTGGGTGTCCCGGCGGCGGCCGCGAGGTGCGTCGGGCCGGTGTCCGCGCCGACGAACAGCGCCGCGCGCGCGGCGAGGCGCGCGCTGGAGGCGGGTGTCGTCGCGGGGGCGAGGAGAAGAGGAGGTATTGAGGGGGAAAGAAGAGAAGGAGAGAGAAGAGAGGATTGCTTAGAAAGGGTAATCAGCTGGTCCGCCCGGCTCTCTTCGCCCGGCCCCCACCGGAGCACGGGCTGGATTCCGTCGGCCGAGAGGCTTTCTGCGAAGGCAATCAGGTCGTCCGCGCCCCACTCCTTGTTCACCTTCGAAGAAAAAGG
>JBDTML010000256.1:0-3621 GCA_039934255.1 Acidobacteriota bacterium
CCCGGCGAGTTTGCCAGCGCGAAGAAGCGGGAAGCCGCCACCGCTCCGACGACGAGCGCCGCGAAGACGAGGGGCGGCTCACGGCGCCGGTCGCCGACCCGGCCGATGCGCCTCAACACCTCCCGAGTGTTTCACTTTCGGGCCGACAAGGAAACGGTTACAATGAAGCTCGATGTCGATTCGACATCCCGCGGGATGAGCATCCCCCGCATCCTTCCTCGCGCCGAACACCCCATCTCGCGAGGCTACGTCGACCCGGACGCACTGCGCGTCCTTTACCGGCTGCACCGCGCTGGTTACAAGGCGTACCTCGTCGGGGGTTCCGTGCGCGACCTCATGACGGGACGCACGCCCAAGGACTTCGACATCGGCACCGACGCCAAGCCGCAGGAGGTCCGTCGCCTTTTTCGCAACTCGCGCGTCATCGGGCGGCGATTCCGCCTCGTGCACATTCTCTTCGAGGGCGGAAAGATCGTCGAGGTCTCGACGTTCCGGAAGACGCCCGACGCGGTCCGCGGCGAACAGGGGCAGGAGGGCGAGGACGATCTCCTGATCCGTTCGGACAACACGTTCGGCACCCCGGAGGAGGACGCCCTCCGCCGCGATTTCACGATCAACGGGCTCTTCTACGACATCGCGACCTATGCCGTCCTCGACTTCGTGGGCGGCGTCGAGGATCTCGAACGGCGAGTCGTGCGCACGATCGGCGACCCTCTCATCCGCTTCCGCGAGGATCCCGTCCGGATGCTCCGCGCCTGCGAGTTCGCGGCCCGGCTCTCGTTCTCGATGTCCGAGGACGTCCAGGGCGCCATCGCCGAGCTCAAACGCGAGGTCACGAAGAGCGCCGCGCCGCGCGTCACCGAGGAGCTTCTCGATCCCCTCCGGCGCGGATGGGGACACGACACGTATCGCATCTGGTCGGAGGCGGGCCTCCTCGACGCGCTTCTGCCGGAGCTCGGCGGTTCCGGTGCCGCGCGCGCGGCGGAGGGAACGGCCGAGAGCCTTCTCTTCGCGCTTCTCCGCGAGACGGATGCGCTGCAGTCCGCCGGAAAGCGACTCGAGGACGCCACCCTCCTCTCCGCCGTCTTCCTTCCCGTCGTCTTCGACGCCGTGCGAAGGCGCGGCCCTCTCGTGCCCGCCGGCCCGGGGCAGATCCTGCCGGTTCTCGAGGGCGCGGTGAATCCGCTCGGGATCCGGATGTCGCTTCCGAATCACGTCACCGAGACCGTCAAACACGTCCTCGAAACGCTCGGACGGCTCACGAGCACGCGTCCGGCGGATCCGGGCGTGCGCCGGCTCGCCGGAAGGCCCTATTTGAAGGCCTCCGTGGCGCTTCTGTCTCTTTACGCGCGCGCTTCGGGCCGCTACCGTGAAGCCGCCGCCGCCTGGGACGAGGCCGTCGAACGGGGTTTCGGCACGCACGGCGCTAGCGCCGCCTTCCCGGACGCGCTCGTTCCCGCGCCCGAGCCGTTCGCGGCGGCTCCGGACGGCCGGCAACCCGTCCGCAAGCGCCGGCGCGGCGGCCGCCGCCGCAAACCGCAAGCGGCTCCGGCCTGACGCGCTGTCGTTCAGCGCGCCCGGCGCGAGAGCCAGTCGGCCAGATCCGACTCGAGACGCGGATAGTCCGCACGCAATTCCGTGCGCATGGCCTCTTCGACGCTCCCGCCCTCTCCGAGCCGGTCGAGAAAATGCGCGAGAGCGCCGAAGCCGCGAGTGTCCCGCAGCATCTCGGCCGCCGCGAGCGAGATCGCATACCCGCCCCGCGCCTGTGAAGCGGAGAAGCCCGCGAATCCGCCCCCGAGGGCCGACAGTCCGAAGGTGCCGCGCGCGGCGTAGGTGCGGGAGAGCGCGGGCGCGAAGGGAGCCGCGGCCTTACCTTCCTCGAGCTGGGCGAGACCCTCATGGAGCCACGTCGGGGCCCGGCCTCTCGTCCGGAAATGAACGAAGCTGTGCGTCATCTCGTGCCGGAGGACGGAGAGAAGCTCCGGGGTGACCCCCGTGATGCCACGCGCGGGCACGCGGACCTTTCCGTCGAAGAGTCCGTCCGCCCACGACGGCGCGTGCGTCACGCTCTGAAAATCGCGCTCGGCGTACACGATGACGACGACCTTCTCGACGGGTCCCGAACCGAAGTCCCGGACGAGATCGGCGTAAGCCCGCTCGAGGGCCGCGAGCAGGACGCGCTCGAGGCCCGGCTCGACGCGCTGCCCGTCGTAGACGAGGAGGATGCTCGAGCTCGCGCGCTCCGAGAAGCGCTCCTCGACGCGCCCCTGCTGCGCGGACGCCGAGGCGACCGCGAGGGTCGCCGCGAACGTGGCCGCGGCAAAGCTCGCGCGTAAGTGGAAGCGCACGCGTTCATGATAGGCCGATGCGGCGCCCGTTGATCAGGGCGCGAGGACGCGCCGCTCGATCAAGACGACGTCGTCGAGGCCGCGGCCGCCGGCCGCGACGAGGCGCGGGTTCGCTCCAGCGACATCGAGGGAGGGAGCGTCGGAGGAAGAGAAGATTTCTGTTAGGGAAAATACGGAGACCGATCCGCTCCGGGACGTCACGACGACGACCGAGGCCGCAGAGACTTCACTGCTCGGAAAGAGCCGCGAAATGGAGAGACTGCCTGACGCCGCAAGCGCACGGAGATCCGCAAGGCTGTATTTCTTAGAAGGGGTGGAGGGGCTGGCGATCGTGAGGGTCGCCGGAACGGCCGCCGAGGCCCCACTCACCTTCAAAGAATCTTTGGCTTTCTCTTTCTCTTCTGCCCGCCGCCCGACTGTCCGCTCCACGAGGGAACCGTCCACCGGCGTAGAGGCCGACGTCTTCACGAACGTCGTGACCCCTTCCAGGGAACCCCACGTCTGCTTGCCCTTTTCGTCGAATCCCCGGTCCCACAGCGTGAGCTCGTCCATCGAAAGGGACACGGACGACGCCATCCGCACCGCGTTTCGAAGGTGCGACGGGCACGCCTCCTGTGGCGTAGCCTCCCGAGTGCCGCCCGCCCAGCCTGAGCCGACTTTCTTCAGGGTGATCTCGCAGCCGCGCCTCTCGCGGAGATCGTTCGCGCCGTAAAGGGCGAGAGCCGAAGGGTCGCGCCACTTGCCTCGCACGATGAGAGGATCCTTGGGGTCGAAGGCCTTCAGGCGCACGACCTCCCCGTCCTCCTCGACGCGGTAGAAACGCTGGAGCGACGGTTCGTCGAGCTTCGGAAGTGCGGCCTGCTCGCAATACAGCACGGCGGAGCCGTTCGCGATGCGGCTCTTCGGGACGGAGACGATGACGATCCGTGCGGCCGCGCCGCGCGCGACGGGATCTTTCGCCTCGAACGTTCCGGTCAGCCAGGCGGCGACCTCCGCGGCCCGGCTCTCGGCGAGGGCGGGGGGACCTACGGCGAGCAGGAACGCGGCGGCGGCCGCCCGGCGCGCCCTCACTCTTCCTCTTCCTCCATGGGCGCGGACCGCTTCTCGGACACGCGGCGCAAGGAGTGATCGAGGATTCGCTTCCGGAGCCGGATGGACTTCGGCGTCACCTCAACGAGCTCGTCGTCTTCGATCCATTCGATAGCGAGCTCGAGGGGCATCAGGCGCGGGGGCGTGAGACGGATCGCGAAGTCCGAGCCCGACGAGCGCA
>JBDTML010000257.1:0-6418 GCA_039934255.1 Acidobacteriota bacterium
GACCGCGGTGCCGTCGGCGGCGTTGTACGTAGCGTTCTGCATGGGTTCACGGAAGGGCTGGCCCGCCGCGGCCTCGCCCGCGTTCAGGTAATCGGTCGTGGGCCCGCCGACGATGATGTTGACCGTGCCATTCGCCGTGGTCTTGAAGTAGCCCGGGTCGACCGGCGAGCCGTCGCCGTTCGCGAGCTTGAACGTGACGACCGGCTTCTTTCCGGGGGCGAAGTTCGTGACGGAGAGGATCGACGCCTTGAAGCCTTTGAGCTGGGTCGACTTCAGGGGAACGACGTGGGCGTTCTTGATGCCGGCGTCCCACTCGACGCTGCCCTGGGGCTGGTGGCAGGTGGCGCACGTGCCGTCGGCCGCGGGACCGGCGACGTGGTTCGCGCCCGTCGTGAAGTTCACGTCGTCGTGACACGAGCCGCACGCCGCGTTCGACGGGTACGTGTACCACACGGCCCCCTGCGAGGGCTTGGAGGCCGCGACCGTGCCCTCGTGGCAGTTCGCGCAGTTGCGGATGTCCTGCGGGTACGCAACGGTGGAGTAGTCGTTGATCCCCTGGCCGAACCCGATGATCTGGTAGGGCTTCCCTGCCACCACGCTCGGAAGGTGCTCTCCCGCGTGGATCTTGTGGACCATGACCTTGAAGTCGACGGTGTTGCCGGTGTCGGGGTCGACCGTCTGGGGCTGGTGGCAGAGCACGCAGAGCTTCACGTCCTGCCGCGAGCCGCCGTGGGCCGAGAGCGGGTCGTGACAGTTGTTGCAGCTCGTGGCCTGGTTGATCTTGTCCCACTTGTCGACGATCGCGGCTCCATCGGGCCGGAAGTCATATTCGAGATTGGCGGTGTAGAGCTTGCCGTCGAGAAGCTCGGCCGGCATGACGCGGCGGCCGTAGATGCCGATCGTGGTCGTCTTCGTCGCGTCGAAGCCCGCCGGCAGCGCGACGCCGAACGTGTACTTGAAGTGTCCCGTCTCGAGGTCGGTGTACTTGCCGCCCGTGTCCGTGCCGGCCTGGATGGCCGTGGCGCCCGTGATCGGGCTCGTCTGCGAACGCGTCGTATACGACGTGTAGTACCGCGTCACGGGGTTCCACCACGCCGCGATGAAGCTCGTCCCCGCCGGACCCGGCGTCAGGACGCCGAGGCGGTCGATCGGCTGGCCGACCGCATCCGTGATCGTCACGTCCACGACCGGCTTGCGGTCGCTCCCGATCGTGACGCTGTTCACCTTGATGACGTAGCCCGGGCGGACAAAGGTGGTCTGGTCCGACGTGAGGTAGAACTCCTTCTGGCTCGACGAGTAAGCCACCGGGACATCGGCGCCCGTCGTGTTGGAGCTGGTGTGCGTCACGGGTGTCATGGGCACCGCGACCAGACCAGCGAGGAGAGTAAGAGCCGTACGTGAAACCAGTGACATCGTCAGCCTCCTTGCCGGAAAAGAAATTGCAAATCGTTAACGAACAGAAGTTCGAAGGAAGTGGCCGTTTTCATCCGTAGTCAGGGTAGGTAATGACCAGACCCGAAGCTTTGATTCAGTTGCATCAAATTACTGCGGCGAACAAGCTTAGGGGCATCTCGGCACCCGCCCGGCGCCACTGTTCGAAAAGAGGTAAGCTTTACCCGACACTCGATCCTCTTCGCGGAACTCTCATCGGAGTACCTTATGCGGCGTTTCCGCAACGTGTTACTCGCTCTCGGCCTTCTCGCGGCGCTGGAGCGGCCGGCCCTGGCCGACGATCCCTTTATGCGAAGCGGGACCCTTTCCGTCGCCGTTGCCGACGACTTTACTCATCAGAAGGCGGAATTTCTTTACGAGCTCCGAACGGACGATGGAGAGACTCTTTCCCTTCTCTTCGCGCATCCGCCGGAAGGCCTTAGGACGGGCGATCGGATCGCCGTCCACGGGCGCGCCCGGCTTCGAGCCTTCGACGTCGACGAGGTCGAACCGCTCGTCGAACCCTCCGGCTTTCCGCGCGCGCCCCTGGGCCGTGAGGCGCTCAGCGCGTGGACGGTGGGCGCGAAGCGCGTGCTCGTCATCCTCCTGAACTTCACGGACGACGCCTCCCTGAACGGGACGACCGTGACGAACGCGCAGAACCTCTTCTTCGGCGCCGGCTCGAGCGTGGCGCGCTACTACAACGAAGCGTCCTACGGCCTCGCGACGATGACGGGGGACGTCGTCCTCGTCACGGCCACGGTCGCGAAGCCCACGACGTGCGCCACGGGGACCATCCAGAGCCAGGCGAACGCCCGGGCTCTCGCCGCGGGCTACAACCCGGCAAGCTACAACTTCCCGGTCTGGATCTTCCCGGGGATCGGCGCGTGCGCCTGGAACGGACTCGGGTATGTCGGAGGGGCCGGCTCGTGGATCAACGGCACCGGGTCGATGAGCCTCCTCGTCGGGGCCCACGAGCTGGGGCACAACTTCGGCCTCTCCCACGCGCACTCGTACGCCTGCACCGGCGCCGCGATCGCGCCCACGGGCTGCTCGCGCAGCGACTATGGCGACCGTTTCGACGTCATGGGCAACTCCCGCGCCGGACACTTCAATGCCTACTCGAAGGAAACTTTCGGATGGCTGCCGGCAGGCTCGGTCCGCAACCACGCCGGTGGCAGCGCGACATACACGATCGGCCCGCTCGAGGGTCCCGGCCAGGCCGCCTACGCCGTGCGGATCCCGACGACGATGTCCGCCCGCACGTACTGGATCGAGTGGCGGGACCGGTCGGGCTTCGACTCCGTGGAGCCCGCCGGAGTCGTGAATGGCGGGCTGATCCGCTTCGCGCCGAGCGCCGTGGGTGGGACCGACCTTCTCGACATGCACGTCTCGACGCCCGGCAATTTCGACGACGCCGAGCTCGACGTCGGATCGACGTTCACCGATCCCGAGCTTTCTCTCACGATCACCGCGATCTCGAAGACGGCGACGTCACTCACGGTGCAGGTGGACTACGGTGCGCCTCCGCCCGCATCGTCGTTTCACGTTCTGACGCCGTGCCGGATCATCGACACGAGGAACCCGAACGGCACGTACGGCGGTCCGGCGCTCTTCGCGGGCCAGGTCCGCTCGTTCGTGATCCGCGGACAGTGCGGCGTTCCCGGGGCGGCCAAGTCCATCGCCGGGAATTTAACGGTGGCCAGCCCCACGGCCGCGGGAGCGATTCGCCTCGTCCCGGGCGGCGCGCCGGCAACGGGAACGTCCACCGTGAACTTCCGCGCGGGCCGGACCCGCGCGAACAACGTCGCCATGGGTCTCGGCGCGAGCGGCGACGTCGTGGTCGACGGCCTCCCGTCCGGCACGGCGCACGTCATCCTCGACGCCGTCGGCTGGTTCGAATGAGGGACAGGCCCACCGGTCAGGTGACGGCCGGTCCCTCGCCCGCATAGCGCCGCCACCGTTCCTCGTCGAGCACGCGACGAAAACGCGCGACCCCTTCCACCAGGTCGATGAACCGCGTCGTGAGCGGAGAGAGCCCGAAGCGGACGACGTCGGGAGGCCGGAAGTCGGGGATGACGTTCATCTCTCCGATCAGCGCGCGGTCGACGGCGAGTGCTTCGGGGTGGCCGAATGAAACGTGCGCACCGCGCCGCGCGGCGGGGCGGGGTGACCGAAGCGTCACGCCCTGCGCCTCGAGAAGCGTCTCCCACAGGCGCACGAGAAACTCGCCGAGGGCGATCGTCTTCTCCCGCGCCGCCTCGATGCCGGCCTCGAGCGCGAGGTCGACACCCGCCTCCGCCGCGACGAGCGAGAGGATCGGGGGCGTGCCCACGAGGAACCGCGAGACGTTCCGCGCCGGCTCGTAACCGCCTCCGAACGAGAAGGGCTCGTGGCGCGAGAACCAGCCGGGGATCGGATTCCGAAGCGTCTCCTGCAGCGCGCGCCGCACGTAGAGAAATGCGGGAGCGCCCGGCCCGCCGTTCAGGTATTTGTACGTGCAGCCGACCGCGAGATCCGCGCGGGACCCCTCGAGGTCGATCGGGACGGCGCCTAAGGAATGGCTGACGTCCCACAGGACGAGCGCGCCCTTCGCGTGGGCGCGCGCCGTGACGGCCCGCATGTCATGGAGGAAGCCGCTCTTGTAGGCCACGTGCGAGAGCGACACGAGGGCCGTGTCCTCCGTGATCGAAGCGTAAAGATCCGCGTCGTCGATCGTGATTCCGTCTCGGGAGGGGACGACGACGACGACGCGCCCCTCCCCGAGGAGCGCCGCCGCCCCTTCGAGGACGTAGAGATCGGATGGAAAGTTGAGGGCATCCGTCACGATCGTGTGGCGGCCGTTCTGCGCCCGGAGCGCCGCGACGGCGAGCTTGAAGAGATTCACGCTGGTCCCGTCCGAGACCGTCACTTCACCGGGCCCCGCGCCGAGAAGGCGCGCGAGCTTGTCCCCCACTCGGCGCGGCGCGTCCACCCAGCCGTCGTTCCAGCCGCGGATGAGGCGCGCTCCCCATTCCGCCTCGACGGCGCGCGCGACGAGGGCGGCCGTCCGCTTCGGGAGGCGTCCGAGGGAGTTACCGTCGAAGTAGAGAAGGTCCTCGTCCGCAAAGACGAACGCATCGCGGAACCTCGCAAGGGGGTCCGCGCGGTCGAGCGACCGGGCCTCGTGTCGAAAGGCGTCGAGCGCGTCGAACGAAATCGTCAACTGCCGGTCAGGCCGAAGGCCTCTTTGAGCCCGGCCTCGTGGGCCTTCACGGTCTTCGCGACGTCGCGCGCCGTGTGCGCCGTCGAAACGAACATCGCCTCGAACTGCGCGGGAGCCACGAAGACTCCATTCCGGAGCAGCGTGTGGAACCAGCGCTTGAAGGCCTCGAGGTCGGACTCCTTCGCGTCGTCGAAATTCCGGACCGGGCCGGGCGTGAAGAACGGCGTCAGGATCGAGCCCACGCGGTTGATCGACACGCGATCCGAGACACCGAGCTTCTTCGCCGCGGCGTTCATCCCGCGCTCGAGCTCCTTCGCGGTCTTCTCGAGCTTGAGGTAGACCGCCGGCGTGAGGGAGTCGAGCATCGCCTTCCCCGCCGCCATCACGAGAGGGTTCCCGGAGAGCGTTCCGGCCTGGTACACGGGGCCGTCCGGCGCGATCTGCGCCATGAGGTCCGCGCGGCCGCCGTAAGCGCCCACCGGGAGGCCGCCCCCGAGGATCTTTCCGAGGCACGTCAGGTCGGGCCGCATCCCGTACATCTCCTGCGCTCCGCCCTTCGAGAGCCGGAATCCGCTGATGACCTCGTCGAAGAGGAGCAGCGCGCCCTCCCGGTCCGAGATCGCCCGCAGGCCCTCGAGAAAGCCGGGCGACGGCGCGACGACGCCCATGTTCGCGGCGACGGGCTCGACCGCGATCACGGCGATCCGTTTCGGGTGGGCCCGGAAGAGCGCCTCGACGGATTCCAGGTCGTTGTAGCGCGCGGTCAGCGTCAGGCCGGCGAGAGAGCCGGGGACGCCGGGCGAGCCGGGAATGCCGAGAGTCGCGACCCCGGAACCCGCCGAGACGAGAAACGAGTCGGCGTGGCCGTGGTAGCAACCCGCGAACTTCAGGACGAGGTCGCGGCCGGTCGCGCCGCGCGCGAGGCGCACCGCGCTCATCGCGGCTTCCGTCCCCGACGAGACGAACCGGACCTTCTCCATCGACGGAAAGGTCTTCGTGACGCGTTCGGCGAGCTCGACTTCGCCCTTCGATGGCGCGCCGTAGGACGTGCCGCGCGGCAGGGCCCGGCGGACGGCCGACAGGATGGGTCCGTACGCGTGCCCGAAGACGAGCGGCCCGTACGACATCACCCAGTCGACGTACCGGTTTCCGTCCGCGTCGACGAGAGTCGCACCGCGGCCCTTCTTCACGAAGAACGGCTGGCCGCCCACGGACGCGAACGACCGCACGGGCGACGACACGCCGCCGGGCATGCGCTTCTTCGCGCGCAGAAACAGCGCTTCTGAGAGGGCGGTCCGCCGCACACGCTTACGCGCCGGCGGCGCATTCCCCCTTCCCTTTCGAAGCAAATCTTTCTCTTCTTTCTTCATCCGAGCCACTCCGCCGCTTCTTTCGCGTGGTACGTGAGGATGAGATCCGCCCCCGCCCGCCGCATCGACGTCAGGATCTCGAGCGTGACGCGTTGCCCGTCGATCCAGCCGTTCGCGGCCGCCGCTTTCACCATCGCGTACTCGCCGGAGACGTTGTAGCAGGCGACGGGCACGTTCGTGGCCTCTTTCGCCGCGCGGATGACGTCGAGATAGGCGAGCGCGGGCTTGACCATCACGAGGTCGGCGCCTTCTTCGACGTCCGACAGGATCTCCTTCACGCCCTCACGCACGTTCGCGGGATCCATCTGGTAGGAGCGCCGGTCGCCGAAGGACGGCGTCGACCCCGCGGCCTCGCGAAACGGGCCGTAGAACCCCGACGCGTACTTCGCGGCGTACGCGAGCAGAGCGACGT
>JBDTML010000258.1:0-1555 GCA_039934255.1 Acidobacteriota bacterium
AGATCGCCCCCTTCTGGCCCTTCGCGGCGGCGATGCGGACGAGCTTGTCCGCGACCCGGACGCCCGCGCAGAAGCCGTACTTTTCCGCCAGGACGACGTCCATCAGGTCTTCGACTTTCCCTTCGCCGCCCACTCGGCGAGCTTCCTCTTCGCGCCGTCCCGCCACTCCTCGGGCGCACCGGCCTTCTTCGAGGCCTCGATGGCCTTCTCGAGGTGCGGCGCTGCCTCGGCGTACTTGCCCTCGTCCGCGAGGAGGTCGCCCTTGAGCTCGTCCATCCAGAAGCTCTGCCCGCGCTTCATGCCCTCGTCGAGCCAGCCCATCGCCTCGGCCCTGCGCTCTCCCGTCTCGCGGGCGAAGCGGGCGGATTGGTAGAAGTCGACGTAGTCCTTCGGGCCGGCCGCCGTGCGCGCGGCCTCGAGGTTTTTCCAGACGATCCCGTTCACGTCCACCTCGACGGAGAACGAGATCCTCAGCTTCTCCCACGCCATCTCGACCCGCACGAGGCGCGCGGAATCCGGGTGGATCCGGTATTCCAGCCACTCCTGGTGCGGCCCGGCGGAGGGGGTCACGTCGAACGAGAAGACGTCTTTCTTCGGGTCGCGAAAGTACGCGCCCCACTGCTTCGCCTGGGAATTCACGACGATCGACCACTTGTCCTTCGCCGGGATTGCGAAGAGCGCGTAGGCACCCGCCTTGAGGTCCTTTCCGGCGACCTTCGCGTCCTCCGAGATCTCGAGCGTCGTCGCGTCGTTCGCGCCGAGGCGCCAGACCTGACCGTACGGGACGAGAGCGCCCCAGATCTCGCGGCCCTTCACGGCGGGGCGCGAATACGTGACCGTCACCTTCGCGGTGCCGACCTTTTCGAACACGGACGCCGCCGGGCTCGGCCGCGGCAGCTCCACGGGCGCAGCGACGGAAAGAGAGGAACTTGCGACGGCCGCGAGCCAAACTCTATTCACTTTCATAGAAATCTCTCTTTCCCCCTCTGCCTCTTCAATCTTATCTCTCCGCGATCCGTTCTCATCCGAATGGGATCAGCTCGATCTCCGGTGGCAGGGCCTTTACGAAGCGGTCGCGCTTGATGAGCTCGAAGCCCTTCCCGCCCCGCGAAACGGGCGTGTAGCGCTTCGTGATCGTGTGCTCGGTGCCCTTGCCGTTCACGAGCGTGAGCGTGGCCCGCTTCTCGTCCTCCCCGAAGAGCGCCGCGCCGACGAGCTTGTCGTCCGGCGCGAGCTTGAAGCCGAGGACGCCCTTGCCCGGCCCCGCGAGCTCCGGCACCTCGGGTGCGGGAAACAGGATTGCCCGCCCCTTCTCCGACGCGAGCGCGACGAGGTCCGTCTCCATGCAGACGAAGACGTGCGCGACCTCGTCGCCCTTGGCGGGCCGCGCGTAGCGACGGCCAGCGCGCGTCGTCACCTCGCGGAACGGGTCGGCCGAGAAGCGGAAGACGAGACCGCGGCGCGTGACCGCGAGAAGGACGAGATTCTTCGGGCGCGAGACGCGCGGGTCGAGGGAGAGCGCCGCGATGACGCGCTCGCCGTCGCCGAACTTGAA
>JBDTML010000259.1:0-5637 GCA_039934255.1 Acidobacteriota bacterium
ACCCACTGGATCGACGACGACACCAAGAGGCTCCTCGGGCTCACGAAGCGGGCGGCCCGATCGATCTACCAGGAGGCTGCGAAGGCCCGGTCACAGAAAGAAGCCGAAGCCATGGGGAAGCATGCCGCCAAGAGCGAATCTGCAGGTTCGCGCGAGGCGATGCTGACGCTGGCTGCAGGGGAGCCGGGGATCGCAGTCCGCACCAACGAGTTGAATGCTGATCCCTGGCTGTTCAACGTCCAGAACGGCACGATCGACCTCCGCACCGGACTTCTTCGGGAACACCGCCGCGAGGACTTGATCACTCGCGTCTCGCCGATCAGGTATGCCAGCGATGCGGCGGCCCCGGCGTGGCGCGCCTTTCTCGAGAGGGTCCTGCCACACGAGGACGTGCGGGTTTTCGTGAAGAAGTTTCTCGGCTACGCAATGACGGGCCTCGTCCGCGAACACGTCCTCGCGGTCTTCTGGGGTACGGGCCGTAACGGGAAGACCACGCTTCTCGAGATCGTCGCCTACGTCCTCGGCGACTACTTCGTGACGGCGCACCCGGGACTTCTACTTGTCAGACGCCACGACCCCCATCCGACCGAGCGGGCAACCCTCTTCGGGCGACGACTCGCTGCCTGCATGGAGACGGGCGGCGGCGAACGCCTGAACGAGCCGCTCGCGAAAGCCCTGACGGGCGGGGACACGGTCTCGGCCCGGAAGATGAGGCAGGACGAGTGGAACTTCACTCCCACCCACAAGCTCGTCCTCGTCACGAACGCGCGGCCGCGGATCGCGGGAACGGACGAGGGGATCTGGCGACGGATTCGGCTCGTGCCCTTCGACGTGACGATTCCGGAGGAGGAGCAGGACCCGAAACTGCCAGAACGCCTGCGCGCCGAGGCGTCGGGCATCCTAGAGTGGCTCGTCGAGGGCTGTCTGGAGTGGCAGCGCGATGGCCTCAAGCCTCCGCCTGCGGTCGTCAGCGCGACCTCCAACTACCGCGAGGAGCAGGACTCGCTGGCAGATTTCCTTGCAGTCTCGGTTGGGAAAAAGGCCGGGGCGAAGGTCAAGGCTTCGATCCTGTATCAGGCGTACGCGAAGTGGGCAGAGGCTTCAGGGGAAACGCCCCTCGGGCAGCGCCGCTTCGGCGAGGGCCTCGTGACCCGAGGGTATCGACGTGACCGTGAGACGGCCGGCGTCATGTACCACGACGTGACTCTTCGGGAGGGGGACCCCGACCCCTCTATGAAGGGTCATGAACCATTTGCCGTATCTCCTCACGAGGTGGGAATTCCTAGGCGCTATACGGAAGACCGTTCACAACCCTACATAGAACTCGAGGAGGAAGGAGACCGCTGCGGAGCAGAGAAGACGAAATCTCTAGCGTCTTCAGGGACTTGCTGCACCTGCAGCGGCTCCGACTTCTGGATCACGCGAAGCGGTGTCCCTATCTGCCGTCGCTGCCATCCGCCCGACAATGAGGTCCCCTCATGAAAATCCGCGATCGAATCGTCGACCTCCGTCGCGTGCCCGCCGCCACGCTCCTGCCCAACCCGAAGAACTGGCGTCGCCACCCGAAGGCGCAGGCAGACGCGCTGCGTGGTCTCCTGTCCGAGATCGGGTACGCGGACGCTCTTATCGCCCGCGAGACGCCCGACGGGCTGCAGCTCATCGACGGCCACCTCCGTGCCGAGACGACGCCCGATGCCGAGGTGCCGGTCCTCGTCCTCGACGTCAACGAGGAAGAGGCAGACAAGCTCCTGCTCAGCCTCGACCCCTTGGCGGCGATGGCGGAGGGCGACGCCGAATCCCTGCGTGCCCTCCTCGCTCAGGTGGAAACCGACAGCGACGCCGTCCGGAAGATGCTCGACGCCCTCGCGAAGGAGTACTCGGCGCAGCCGGGGCCGAAGCCCCTCGACGATCCCGGTCCGAAGTACGAGGAAGCCGAAGCGCTCCGGAAGAAATGGAACGTCGAGCCGGGTCAGCTCTGGCTCCTCGGCGATCACCGACTCCTCTGCGGCGACTCGACGAATGTGGACGACGTGACGCGCTTGATGAACGGTGAGCGCGCCATCCTCTTCGCGACCGATCCACCGTATCTCGTCGGCTACGACGGAACAAACCACCCCGGGACGAAGACGAGCGAGAACCGCCCCAGCCTCAACACCGACTGGTCGAAGACCTACGGCAAGAAATGGGACGAGGCGGACGCTGCCCAGAACTCCGACCTTTACGAGAGGTTCATCAAAACCGCCGTCGAGGTCGCCATCCTCCCGCACGCTGCCTGGTACTGCTGGCACGCCTCCCGCCGCCAGAGGATGGTCGAGGAGGCGTGGGAGAAGAACGGCGCTTTCGTCCATCAGCAGATCATCTGGTCGAAGCCCAACCGCCCCATCCTCACGCGCTCCTGGTACCTCTGGTCTCACGAGCCGTGTTTCTTCGGATGGATGAAGGGCATGAAGCCTCCGAAGGAGACCGTCGACTACGGCCGCACGGTCTGGGAGATCGACTCGATCACGAACGACCAGCGCCCGGATCACCCGACCCCGAAGCCTCTCGACTGTTTCGCGATCCCGATGCGGCAGCACACAAAGGCCGGCGACCTCTGCTACGAGCCTTTCAGCGGTAGCGGCACCCAGATCATCGCGGGCGAGCGTGAAGGCCGACGCGTATACGCGATGGAAATCTCGCCCGCGTACGTCGCCGTGACGCTGGAGCGGTGGGCAGAGTCGACGGGCGGTACGCCCCGCATCGCGGAGGAAGGGTCGTGAGCGAAGTGCGCATCTACCGCCGCATCAGCAGCTACTCGAAGTGCCCCGGCTGGCTCGTACTTCTCGCCTTGGGCTGGAGGATCGAGGCGATCGACGAGAGGTACTTCAGTGTCCTCCTGAGCCGCGCTGAACGTCCCGAACCGGAGGTGTCCTGATGCCCCGCCCCACTCTACTCACTCCCGAACGCCACAAAGCCATCGCGGCTGCCATCCGGGCCGGCGCCTTCGACGTGGTCGCCGCCGAAGCGAACGGGATCACCCGCGAGACGTTTCGAATCTGGATCCGAAAGGGTGAGCGGTTAAAGCGGAAACCGTACGTCGCCTTCGCTGCCGACGTCCGTTCCGCCAGGGCGCAGGCCAGACTCTCGGCCGAGATCGAGGTCCGGAGGGACCAGCCTTTCAACTGGCTGCGTTACGGCCCCGGAAGAGAGCGCGACGGCGAGGCTGGCTGGACCGAGTCGTCCGAAATCAGGCACTCCGGGTCTGTCGGGGTCATGTACTCGCAAGAGTGGACCGTCATCTCGGTCGCAATCGAGGCGGCGCTTGAGAATTATCCTGAGGCCAAGCTCGCTGTCGCCGAGGCAATGAAGAGGCTCGCGAGTGCTAGCCCGGAACCTTGAACTCCGCCTCGACCCGGCCGCCATCATGGAGCGCGCCGGAATGCCGCCCGACCCGTGGCAGGTGAAGCTCCTGAGAACTCGGGCCGAGCGGACGCTACTCCTGTGTTCGCGCCAGAGCGGCAAGTCGACCGTGACGGCGGCGATGGCGCTGCACGAGGTCCTCTTCCGCCCGAAGTCCCTCGTCCTTCTCTTGAGCCCGTCTCTCCGTCAGTCGCAGGAGCTCTTTCGGAAGGTCACCGACTTCAGGAACAGGCTCGGCGAGCCTGTCGCGGTCGCGGAGGAGTCGGCGCTCCGCCTCGAGCTTAGGAACGGCTCTCGCATCGTGGCGCTCCCTGGGACAGAAGGGACCGTACGGGGCTTCTCGGGCGTAGGTCTCATCGTCGTCGACGAGGCCGCCCGCGTCGACGATCCGCTCTACTACTCGATCCGTCCCATGCTCGCTGTCTCGGGCGGGCGCATGGTCTGCCTGACGACGCCCTTCGGGAAGCGTGGATTCTTTTATGAGGAGTGGTCGGGCACGAACAACTGGGACCGGATCCGGGTGACAGCAAAGGAGTGCCCGAGGATCTCTCAGAAGTTTCTCGAGGAGGAGAGGGCTGCCCTCGGTGAGTGGTGGTACCAGCAGGAATACGAGTGCTCATTCAGCGACACGACGGATCAGTTCTTCAGAACGGTCGACGTCGAGCAGGCATTCTCGGACGAAGTCGCGCCGCTCTTCCCGGATGCTCCGCCGATCGAGCCGCTTGCTCTTGCCTCCGGCGATGCCTTCCTCGAGGACATCGAGCCGATCTCGGATGCAGAGCAGTGAGGTACGTCGTCGGAGTCGATCTCGGCCAGACCGCCGACTACACCGCCATAACAATCCTCGAAGAAAGAGAGAGCGGCTGTTACGACGTTAGGTACTTGGAGCGTCTCCGGAACACACCCTACCCATCGATCGTCAAGCGCCTCGACCACCTCGTGAGGAGGCTTCCGGACAAGCCCTCGATGGCCGTCGACGCGACCGGAGTGGGACGGCCCGTCATCGACATGATCCAGGACGCTGGGATTCCAGCATCCCTCTACCCGATCACCTTGACCGGCGGTGATGCCGTTACTCGATCCGGAATGGAGCGCCACGTGCCGAAGAGGGACGTGGCATCGACCATCGCGGTGCTACTGCAGACGGGATGTCTCCGGGTGGCCCGGGGCCTGAAGGAGTCGGAGACGCTCATGCGAGAGCTCCTCAACTTCCGCGTGAAGATCTCCCTCTCTGGCCACGATAGCTACGAAGCATGGAGGGAATTGCTCTGCTCCCCAAATGCCTAGACAGTTGAAGTCTGAGGTTTGAGGTTACGAAACTCCTTTGGGGAGAGCATTCCGAGCGATGAATGGGGCGCGAAGCGATTGTAGTCGTCGATCCATCCGGAGATTTGGCGAAGGACCGTCTCGCCGTCGGAAAGATCGGCGCCCTGGACGTAGTCGCGCTTGATCGTGTTGACGAAAGCCTCGGCCATTCCGTTTGATTCAGGGCTGTAGGCCGGGGTCGTGACGGGCTTGAAACCGAGCGTCTGCGCGTAGAGGACGGTGTCGGTCGAGATGTACGGGCCACCGTTGTCCGAGAGCCATTGGATCTCCACGGGAGCCGTCAGGGTGCGCTCGCCGAAGCGGGCCCAGAGAGCTTCATCGAGGAGAAGACGGATGTCCTCGCCGCGAAGATCGCGGGTACGGGCCACGGCGCCGAGCGCCTCGCGGTCGTGGCAGTCCAACGCGAAGGCGACCCGGACGACGTCACCATTCCAGCAAGGGATGTTGAATCCGTCCGAGCACCAGCGCTGATTCGAGGCGGGCATCGAGACCTTCCCGGTGTGCGGCCTTTCGAAGCGGCGCCTGTTTTTCCCCGGAAGCATCAAGCCCGCGATCCGCATGACCCGCCGGATGCGCTTGCGGTTGTAGGGCAACTGGCCGCCGGCCTCCCGCTCGCGGTTGACGAGCCGGTGTGTGCGCCGGTAGCCGTAGGAGGCCCGAGTCTTCGTCACGGACAGGATCTGATACAGGACCTCGGTGTCCTCGGCGCGCCGGTAGAAACGCCCCTTCCTGACCCGAGGGCGCAGGTACGCGGTCGCCCGGGCCACGTGAAGTGCGCGGCAGATCGCTGCCACGGGCCGTCCCGTCACCGAGCGGACCCTCTGAACAAGTGTGGACTTTTTTTTACTACCTCACGCGCGGCCTCGAGGATCTCGATGGTCATCGCCTGCTTGCCGACCAGGCGCTGCAGCT
>JBDTML010000260.1:0-1634 GCA_039934255.1 Acidobacteriota bacterium
AGCCGCGCCCTCGACCGGTGGCGGAGCCGGCGCGCGGTGGAAAACCGCTTTCCGGCCGCGGAGAACGAGCTGCTCGACCGCGCCGGCGCGGGCGACGGCGGCCAGGAGGCCGCTGCGATGCGCGACTACGTGGGTCGCTGTCTTCGAAAGCTCTCCGAGAACGAGCAGGCCGTTCTCCGCCTCGCGTACTTCGACGGCTATACGCAGGAGGAGATCGCCGCGCGCCTGAACGAACCTCTCGGCACCGTGAAGAGCCGCACGCGCTCCGGACTGACGAAGCTCAAGGCGATCGCCGCCGGGGAAGGAGAGGCTGGCCGTGGCTGACGACCGCATCGACCCGACCCGTCCCACGGACCCGCGGCACGCCTCTGCGCTCGTCGCGTGGTGCGATTCCCTCGAGGCCGAGTTCGAAATGACCGATCAGAATCTGCCGGAAGCACACCTCGCGCCGCCGCCCGAGGTGAAGGCGCGCGTCCTCCGGAGCATCGGGGCCGAGGACCGCGCCGAGGACCCCGCCGAGGACCGCGTCGAGCGCCGGGACGAGCCCGTCCTTTTCTCCATTCCCGCGTCCGCGGCGATCCCCGATCGCGGCCTCATGACCATGATCTGGGCGCTCGGCGTCGCCGCGTCGTTCATGCTTGCGATGGCGTTCGCGGCGCTCTGGTACGCGACGCGTACCGACCTCGGAGCCACGCGGGTCAACGTCACCCAGCTCGAAGGGCTGCTCCACGAAAAGACACGGGATCTCGAAGAGAGAAATCTCGAACTCGCCTGGCTGAAGGACCCGCGCGTACAGGTCGCTCTCCTCAAAGGCCTCGAGGGGAACCCGACGGCGAAGGCGAAACTCCTCTGGAACCCCGGGACGAAGCAGGGGATCCTCTGGGTCAGCGGCCTGCCGCCGCTGCCGCTCGAGAAGAGCTACGAGCTGTGGGCCTTCGTCGGCGATCAGCCCGTGCCAGCCGGGACGTTCGACGCGAAGGAAGGCGGTCCCACCGTGATTCCCATCTCAAAACAGGAAAACCTCGGCGACGCGCCCCTGAAGTTCGCGGTCTCGGTCGAGCCGAAGGGCGGCGTCGCCTTCCCGACGGGCGCGATCGTCCTCGTCGGCGAGCGATTCTGACGCGGTAAACGTCCCCGGGCCCCGTGCGTCTCATCACTATCGGCGGACGGAAAGCCCGCCGGAAGGACGGACGAAATGAACCACAACCCATTCCAGAAGAAGCTCTTCGGCGCCGCGACAATGGTCCTTGCCGCCACCCTGGCGGCCGGAGCAGCCCTCGCGCAGCCGGGGCCCGGGCCCGGAAAGTTCGCCCGCGGGATCCGCGCGGCGATGGCGACCCTCGACCTGACGGACTCCCAGAAGGAGAAGGTCAAGGCGATCTTCGCGTCGCACAAGGACGAGGGGGTGGCGTTCCACACCCAGGCGAAGGCGGACCGCCAGGCCTTGAAGGCGGCCGCCTCGGCCGCGAAGCCCGACCCTGCGGTCGTCGGTGCCGCCTTTCTCAAGGTGAGAGGGGACGGCGAGGCTGCCAGGGCGAAGATGAAGGCCGTGCGGACCGAGATCGACGCGGTTCTCACGCCCGAGCAGCGGGCGAAGCTCGACGGCTGGATCGCCGCGCACCGCCAGCAGCGCG
>JBDTML010000261.1:0-1984 GCA_039934255.1 Acidobacteriota bacterium
GATCACGAAGATCATGTGGCCCGAGACCGACAACCCCGTGACGATGGGCACGGTCAAGATGCAGATCGAGAAGAAGGATGCAAACTTCATCGACGCGGCCGCAACCGGCGCTTCGCAGGGCATGACGCTCGTCCTCAACATCGCCGCGATGCTCATCGCGTTCGTCGCTCTCATCGCGATGATCAACGGGTTTCTCGGCTGGGCCGGCGGCCTTTTCGGCTATCCCTCGTTCACGCTCCAGACGGTTTTCGGATGGGTCATGAGCCCGCTCGCCCGCATTCTCGGGGCGCCGGCGCAGGATGCCGCGACGATCGGCAACCTCATCGCGAACAAGACCGTCATCAACGAGTTCTTCGCCTTCTCGATGTTCAAGGACGTGGTCGGCGGTCTCACCGAGAAGGGCAAGATCATCGCGACCTTCGCGCTCTGCGGCTTCGCGAACTTCTCGTCCATCGGCATCCAGATCGGCGGCATCGGCGGCCTCGCGCCCTCACGCAAGTCCGATCTCGCGCGGCTCGGCTTCCGAGCCCTCCTCGCCGGTTCGCTCGTCAGCTTCATGACGGCCGCGATCGCCGGCATTCTGATGTCCTAGGAGAACAAGGCGCATGGACCCCAGGCTCACCTCCGCCGCCGAATGGCTCCGTGAAAGGCTTCCACATCCGCCTCTCGTCGGTGTGATCCTGGGCTCGGGCCTCGGCGACTTCGCTGACGGCGTGGACGAACGGGTCACGATCAACTACGGGGACATTCCCGGCTTCCCGGCTTCGGCCGTCGTCGGGCATTCGGGAACTCTCGTGGCTGGGACCGTGAGGGGCGTTCCGACGGTCGTCCTGTCGGGCCGTGTGCACTTCTACGAAGGTCACCCGATGCCGGCGGTCGTCTTCCCGGCGCGGGTGCTCGGACTTCTCGGCTGCCGCACGGTCATCGTGACGAACGCGGCGGGCGGCATCGACCGGTCGTTCAAGTCCGGCAACCTCATGCTCATCGACGATCACATCAACGCATTCGGGACGAACCCACTCGTCGGGGCGAACGAGGAAGACCTCGGGCCGCGCTTCCCCGACATGTCGGACGCTTACCGCGAGGATCTCAGAACGCTCGCACTCGCGGTCGCGAAGCGCCAGCACGTGCCGCTGAAGCACGGCGTGTACCTCGGGCTGCACGGGCCGTCGTACGAGACGCCCGCCGAGATCCGGGCTTTCCGCACATGGGGAGCGCACGCGGTCGGAATGTCAACGGTGCCCGAAGTCATCGCGCTGAATCAGATGGGTGTGGGTGTTCTGGGTATCTCGTGTATCACGAACATGGCGGCCGGGGTCCTCAAACAGAAACTCGATCACAAGGAAGTCCTCGAGACCACCCAGCGGGTGAAGGGCGACTTCGTACGCCTCCTGACGGCCCTCGTCCAGGCTCTCGGCACCGGACGGTCGGGCGCCACGGAGGATGCCTTCAAGCCGGTCGCGCTCCCCGCTGCGCTCACGAAGGCGCGCGCGAAGAAGGCGAAGAAGAAATGAGCGGGCCCCTGTCGGAGGACGAAGAGGTTCGCCTCGTAGACGCGGCGCGGAAGGCGCGCGAGAACGCCTCGGCTCCGTACTCCGGCTTTCGGGTGGGCGCGGCGCTGCTTGCCGAGGACGGCACGATTTTCGGCGGATGCAACGTGGAGTCGGCTTCCTACGGCCTCACGGTCTGTGGCGAGAGGACGGCCGTCTTCAAGGCGATCTCGGAAGGAACGCGAAAGTTCCGCGCCGTCGCGGTGGTGACGGACGTCGACCCGCCGGCCTCCCCGTGCGGCGCCTGCCGCCAGGTGCTGTGGGACCAGTGCCGCGACATCGACGTCATCCTCGCGACGCCGACGCGGGTCGTGAGCCGGATGCGCCTCTCGACGCTTCTTCCGCTCGCGTTCGAGTTCTAGGGGGATCACCGTGGGGAAGAAGAGAGAACGAGAAGAGAAGATTGCTTTGAAGGTGAAGAGGGCCGGGCGGCC
>JBDTML010000262.1:0-4455 GCA_039934255.1 Acidobacteriota bacterium
TCGTCGGCCAGTGCCGGATGTGCATGGTCGAGGTCGAGGGCGTGCCGAAGATCCAAGCCTCGTGCACGGTGCCCGTGCGCGACGGGATGGTCATCAGGGCCTCGACCGAAAAGGCTCTCGCGGCCCGCAACGCAACGATGGAGTTCCTTCTCATCAACCACCCGCTCGACTGCCCCATCTGCGACCAGGCGGGCGAGTGCAAGCTGCAGGACAACGCCTTCGGAGCGGGTCTTCCCGTTTCGAGGACCTCCGAGCCTCGCCGGCAATTCCCTGGTTACGACCGCACGCCGATCGGCCCGCACGTCATCGCCGACATGACGCGCTGCATCCAGTGCACGCGCTGCATCCGGTTCTGCGAGGAAATCACGGAGACAGGCGAGCTGACGTTCATCGAGCGCGGCGGGCACACCATCGTCTGGACGCACGAGGGCAAGGCCCTCGACAACGACTTGTCCGCGTGCGCGGCCGACGTCTGCCCCGTCGGCGCTCTCACGACGAAAGACTTCCGCTTCCGAAAGCGCGTCTGGTGGCTCGACAAGACCCGATCCGTCTGCAACGGGTGCGAGATCGGCTGCAACATCTCGATCGAACACCGGGACCGCGTCGTGTACCGCTTCCTTCCGCGCGTCGCCCCGGCCGTGAACGACTTCTGGATGTGCGACTACGGCCGCTTCCGCTCCGAGGAGCTCAACCGGCAGGACTTCCTGAAGCCGGAGATCCGCGTCGCGGGCGGCGGCGCGGAGCGCCGCCAGACGAATTGGGGCGAGGCGCTGGATGCGGTCAAGATCGCGATCGACCGGGCGAGGAACGAAAAAGAAGGGAAGAGCCGAATTCTGGTTGTCGGTTCGGCCCACCACACGACTGAGGAGGCCTGGCTTCTCAAGACGCTGTTTGAAGATTCTTTGAAGGTGGGCACCCCCGAGTTCACCGTGGACATCGGGCCCAAGAGGCGGATCCGGAACAAGGTTGACGGGTGGATTTACGGAACCGAGGCCGCGCCGAACAGCAGAGGCTGCGAGGCGGCAGGCCTCACCCGCGCAAAAGAAGATGGAACCGGTCAGCTGCCCCTCTTCCTTTCTAAGCAATCTTCGTCTTCCTCTTCCTCTTCCTCTACCTCTTCTCCCTCTGTCCTCTACATCGCGGACGCGACGTTCACCGAAAAAGCCAACGACCCCGCTTTCGTCGCGGTCCTGCGCCAGGCGTCCGTTCTCATCGTGCACGCCCGGACGCGCAACGCACTGACGGATGCCGCGGACATCGTCCTGCCCGTCGCGCCTCTCTCGGGCAAGGAAGGCACGTACGTGAACGCGAAGGGCCTGGTGCAGCGCATCGACACGGCCATCGTGTCGCCCCCCATCGTGCGGACGGACCTCGAGGTGCTCCTGAACCTCGGCGCCCGCTGGAATGCGTTCGACACGCAGTGGACGGCTCGCGACGTGTTCGAAAAAATGCAGGCGTCCGTCGCGGGCTACGCGGGCCTCGCGTGGGACTCCGACGCTCTCGTCGGGAACCCGCCGTCCATCTCCCCCGCCGCCGCCTACGACGTGCTCGGCCTCGAGAGAGATCCGGGCGTCGAGGTCTTCTCGCGCCCGTCCGTCACGGCGCCGGACCGCCTGCCATGAGCCCGGCACTCGTCGCCGCCCTCGAAGGCGCGGCCAAAATCGCGTTCGTCTGGGGAGTGGTTCTCGGCGCCGTCCTCCCGAACCTCATCTGGGTCGAACGGCGGATGGCGGGTCTCATCCAGGATCGCCCGGGCCCGAACCGCGTGGGTCCGTTTGGCCTCTTCCAGGCCATCGCGGACATCCTCAAGATGTTCATGAAGGAAGACGTGGTCCCGATGTACGCGGACCGCCTCCTCCACACGGTCGCGCCCCTCATCCTCCTGGTGCCTTCGATGGCGACGTTCGCGGTGATCCCGTTCGGATCTTCGATTCACCTCTTCGACCGCGACATTCCGCTCGTCATCGCCGACGTCAACATAGGCATTCTTTACGTCTTCGCCCTGACCTCGATCGGCATCTACGGCCTCGTCCTCGCGGGCTGGGCCTCGAACAACAAATTCGCGCTCATGGGCGGCCTCCGCTCATCGGCGCAGGTCATCAGCTACGAGCTCGCGATGGGCATCGCGGCCATCTCGGTGTTCCTCGCCGCGGGCTCGCTCCGGCTGACGAAGGTGGTCGAGTACCAGGCGTCCGGCACCTTCCTCGGGTTCCTGCCGCTCTGGAACTGCTTCCCGCAGGCTCTCGGCTGCATGATCTTCGTCGTCTCGGCGTTTGCCGAGACGAACAGGCTGCCCTTCGACCTCCCGGAGGCCGAGGCCGAACTGGTGGCGGGCTACCACACCGAGTACTCCGCGTTCCGATTCGGCATGTTCTTCATGGCCGAGTACCTGAACCTCATCGCGGCGTCCGCCATGATGGCGACGCTCTATTTCGGCGGTTGGTCGCTCCCGGGAATCCACCCGTCTGGAATGTTCGGAAGCCTGCTCTCGATCGCGGTCTTCGCCGCCAAGACGGGTTTCTTCATCTTCCTGTTCGTCTGGGTGCGCTGGACGCTTCCGCGCTTTCGCTTCGACCAGCTCATGGACCTCGGTTGGAAGGTGTTCCTGCCCCTTTCCCTCCTCAACCTCGTCGTGACGGGCGCGCTCGTCCTCTGGAGGGTCATCTGATGCCGGCCACGAGCGGCGAGCTCGTCGTCTTCGGGTTCGCCTCGGCGCTCGCGCTCGTGTTCGCGCTCCTCATGGTCGTCCAGAAGAAGCCCGTGAGAAGCGTGCTGTCCCTCGTCGTGACCTTCTTCGGCCTCTCGATTCTCGCGATCCTGCTCGCCGCGCCCTTCATCGCCGCGCTGCAGATCTTCGTTTACGCAGGCGCGATCCTCGTCCTCTTCCTTTTCGTGATCATGCTGCTCAACCTCAAGGAGGAAGCCGCGGACAAGGACGACCGGCCCATCCAGCGCACCCTCGGCCTCCTCGTCGCGCTCGCCCTCGGCGGCCTCCTCGCGGGTGCCACACTGCGTGCCCCGCTTCCACCCCGCGGCGCGCCCACCGGCGCGCGAATTCCGATGCCGGACGAAATCCCTGCCCTCGGAAGGCTGCTGTTCTCGGATTACCTGTTCGCGTTCGAGGTCCTGTCGCTCCTGCTCCTCGTCGCGGCGGTCGGCGCGCTTCTTCTTTCGAAGCGGAGATTCGAATGAGCGGCGCCCTTCCCGGGGTTACCGCGATGGCCGTGCCGCCGGGCGCGTTCCTGGTGGTGGCCACTCTTCTCTTCGCGATCGGCCTCGCGGGCGTTCTTCTGAAGCGAAACGCGCTGTCGATCTTCCTGTCGATCGAGCTGATGATGAACGCCGTCAACCTGCTCTTCCTGACGTACGCGCGGATGCGCGGCGACCTCGCGGGGCAGATGATCGTCTTCTTCGTGATCGCCGTCGCCGCCGCCGAGGCGGCCGTCGGCCTCGCGATCTTCGTCGCGCTCTTCCGCGCCCACCGGACGGTGGACGTGGACAAGATCGCGCTCCTGAAATGGTAGCGGCACGATGAACCAGCTCTGGCTCATCCCGGTCCTCCCGCTCGCCGGATTCCTCCTGAACGGCCTCGTCGCCCTCGTATCGAGCTCGTCCCGCGCGGAGAGGGAGTTCGGCGCCGATCAACCGGGAGCTCCGCTTCCATACGCTCAGAGGCTTTTCCACGGCATCGTGGGCGTGGGCTCGGTCGGCCTTGCCGCTGTGCTCTCGTTCGCGGCGCTCGTCCCCTACGTGCTGGGCTCGATGCAGGCGCCCGAGGGGCTCGCCCCCGTCGTGCAGACGGTCTATACGTGGATGGCCGCCGGCGACTACACCGTCGACGTGGCCTTCCGGCTCGACGCGCTGTCGGCCCTGATGCTCTCCTTCGTCACGTTCGTGGGAACGCTCATCCACGTTTACAGCGTCGGCTACATGCAGAAGGAAGAGGGCTACGGGCGCTACTTCTCGTACCTGAACCTCTTCATGTTCGCCATGCTCACGCTGGTCCTCGCGAACAGCCTGCCGCTCCTCTTCGTGGGATGGGAGGGCGTCGGCCTCTGCTCGTATCTCCTCATCGGTTACTACTACGACAAGGACTTCTGCGCCGCGGCCGGCAAGAAGGCCTTCATCGCGAACCGCGTCGGCGACTTCGGAATGGTTCTCGGCATCTTCGGCGTGTTCGCGCTCTTCGGCACCGCCGATTTCTCGTTCGTGGAGCTCGCGAAGCGACACGTCCTCGCGGGGAACGCGCCGCTCGGCGTCTATGCCGTCTGCCTGCTCCTCTTCCTGGGAGCGTGCGGCAAGAGCGCGCAGGTGCCGCTCTTCGTCTGGCTGCCCGACGCGATGGCCGGCCCGACGCCCGTCTCGGCGCTCATCCACGCCGCGACGATGGTCACGGCCGGCGTCTACCTCGTCGCCCGCTGCAGCGCTCTCTTCGTCCTCGCCCCCGACGCTCTC
>JBDTML010000263.1:0-7347 GCA_039934255.1 Acidobacteriota bacterium
ACACCGGAACGCACGAGGCACTCCTTCAGGCCTCGAACTTCATCCAGGCCATCGAGGCACGGCAGGGCCTGAAGATCGCGTGCCCCGAGGAAATCGCCCACAAGGCGGGCTGGATCTCCACGGCGGACGTCACGAGCCTTGCGAAGAAGATGAAGAGCGACTACGGGCGCTATCTCCTCCGCATGCTCGAGGACGGGGCCGCCTGAGGCGCAACATCGTCCGCCCGGATTCGTACTTTCAGGGGCCAGAGGAGCACACATGACGACGAGACGCGAGTTCGTGAGAGATGCGGGCGTGGCCGCGGCGGTTGTGGCGACGGCTGGAGCAGCGGCGGCAACCGCCTTCGGGACGAGATCCCTGTCCGCCGGGACGGGCCCCAAAAAGACCCTTCTCATCCTCGGGGGGACCCGCTTCCTCGGGCCCGAGATCGTGGACGCCGCAAAGGCCAGCGGCTGGACGATCACGCTCTTCAACCGCGGCAAGACGAACCCGGGCCTCTTCCCCGAGCTCGAAAAGCTGCAGGGCGACCGCACGAGCGACCTGAAGTCACTCGTCGGGCGCTCTTTCGACGCCGTCATCGACACGTCCGGCTACTTTCCGCGGGAAGTGCGCGACTCGGCCGGCCTGCTCGGCAGGCAGGGTGCGAAGCAGTACGTCTTCGTTTCGTCCATTTCCGTCTACGCCGACCTCGGCAAGCCGGGCGTCGACGAAACGGCTCCCGTCGCCGTTCTCAAGGACCCCACGGTCGAGAAGGTGACGGAAGAGACCTACGGAGGGCTCAAGGCCCTCTGCGAAGCTGCCGCCGAAACCGCGATGCCCGGCCGCGTCACGAACGTGCGCCCCGGCCTCATCGTCGGACCAAACGACGGCACCGACCGCTTCACGTACTGGCCCGTGCGGATAGCCAAGGGCGGAGAGGTCCTCGCGCCCAACCGGCCCGAGGATCCCGTCGAGTTCATCGACGTGCGCGACCTCGCCGTGTGGATCGTCAAGACGATCGACCAGAAGACGTTCGGCGTCTACAACGCGACGTCGTCTCCGATCAAGGTGGGCGACATGCTCGACGCGTGCAAGGCCGCCAGCGGAAGCGACGCGAAGTTCACGTGGGCGAGCGCGGCCTTCCTGAAGGAGCAGAAGGTCGAGGAGTGGAGCGACATGCCCGTGTGGACTTCGCCCGAGGGTTCCGACGCCGGCGGCGGCCTCGTCAAGAACGCGCGCGCCGTCGCGAAGGGCCTCACGTTCCGGCCCATCAAGACGACCGCGAAGGACACCCTCGACTGGTGGAAGACGCTTCCGAAGGAACGCACGGGGAAGCTGAAGAGCGGCCTCACCGAGGAACGGGAGAAGGCCGTCCTCGCGGCGTGGCACGAGGCGGAGAAGGCGAAAGCCCAGAAGGCTCCGAAGGCCGGCTGAAGGCGTGGAGACCCGGAGCGTCCTTTCCCGCCTCGTGCGGTTCGAGCGGGGCGAGGGTGCGGGCCTTTCGTGGTCCGCGCTCTCGTTCTTCTTCATCCTGGGCGGCTACTACGTCATCCGGCCCCTCCGCGACGAGATGGGCGCCTCGTCCGGCGGCGGCTTCGCGCTGAACTGGCTCTTTTTCGGGACTCTGGCCGGCACACTCCTCGTCAATCCCCTCTTCGGCAGCCTCGTCGCCCGCACGCCGCGGCGCGTCTTCGTGCCGGCGGTGATGCACGCCTTCGCCGCGAGCTTCGTCGTGTTCTTCGGGCTGCTGACCCTTCTCCACGGCGAGGCGCGGCTCTACGCCGGACGTCTTTTCTTCGTCTACGCGAGTGTCTTCAACCTTCTCGTCGTGTCGGTCTTCTGGGGGTTCCTGGCCGACCTGTTCCGCTCCGAGCAGGCCAAGCGTCTCTTCGGGTTCATCGGCCTCGGCGGGACCGTGGGCGGCATCGCGGGCGGACTCGTCACCGTCGCGCTCGCGCGCCGGATCGGCCCGGTGCCCCTCCTCCTCGTGGCGGCAGCGCTCTTCGAGGCGGGGGTCCTCTGTCTCCACCGGCTCGCCCGCGTCTACCGCGTCGATGCCGGAGCGGAAGAGCGAGCGTCCCGGGCGGGCGACGGCGCGCCGCCCGGCTCAGGCGCTTTCTCGGGCTTCACGCTCTTCGCAAAATCCCCCTACCTCCTCGGAATCGCGGCGTTTCTCCTTCTCTTCACCGTCGGCTCGACGTTCCTCTACCTCGCGCAGGCGCGCATCGTGCGGGCGGCCTTCTCGGACGCAGGCGCGCGCACGGCGTTCTTCGCGAAAGCGGACCTCCTCGTGAACATCCTGACCGCTCTCACCCAGCTCTTCTTGACGGGGCGCCTCCTGCCGGCCGTGGGCCTCGGCCCGGCGCTCGCGCTGCTACCAGCGGTGACGGCCGCGGGCTTCTTCGCGCTCGCGGCCTCCGGGACGGCCGGCACGCTCTTCGCGGTGCAGGTCCTCCGTCGCGCCGCCGAGTTCGCGCTCGTCAAGCCCGCGCGCGAGGCCCTCTTCACGGTCGTGCCTCGCGAGGAGAAATACACGGCGAAGGGCTTCATCGACACCTTCATCTACCGGAGCGGAGACGCCCTGGGGGCGCTCGCCGACCGCCTCGTGGCGTTCCTCGGGCTCTCGCCCCTCGGCTTCGCGTGGCTCTTCCTGCCGGTGGCGGCCGTGTGGATCGGCAATGCGCTCGCCCTCGGTCGCCGGCAGCAGACGCTGGCCGGCCTCGGCGCGGAATCGGCCGATGGAAACCTCTCCGAAACTTAACTTGACCTGAGCCCCAGTCTCAAATTAGCGTCCGGCCATTCCGCGACGCCCGGCTTTTCCATTCATTCCAAATCGTTCGAGGAGGCTTGAATGCTGCGTATTCGTCCCGTTCTCGTTTGTCTTGCGTTGATCGCGTTGGTCGCACCGGGCACCGTCTTCGGCCAATCCCAGGCGACGACGGGCGTCATCGAGGGCACCGTATCGGACGCGGGCGGCGTCCCTTTGCCGGGCGCCTCCGTCTCGATGCGGAATACGGACACGAACTTCGAGAAGAACGCGACGACAGGGACGGACGGCCGCTTCCGCGGCGTGCTCATGCCCCTCGGACCCTACAAGGTCACCGTGACGCTCGCGGGTTTCGCCACGCTCGTTCGGGAGGGCCTGACTCTCACGGTCGGTCAGTCGATCAATCTCCCCCTCTCGCTGGGGCTCTCACAGCGCTCGGAGCAGGTCGTCGTCACCGGAGCCGCACCCCTCGTCGAGACGACCCGGGCGGAAGGCTCGACGGCGATCAATTCCGCCGCCATCCAGGGCCTCCCGAATAACGGCCGCAACTTCCTTGATTTCGTGAAGCTCACGCCGGGCGTCGCGATCGTGCAGGGCCCGGACGGTGACGAGCTCTCGATCAACGGCCAGAAGGGAATCAACAACAACGTCTCGGTCGACGGAGCGGACTACAACAACCCGTTCTTCGGCGAGCAGCGGGGCGGGCAGCGGCCGGCCTTCACGTTCAACCTCGACGCGGTCAAGGAGATCGTGGTCGTGGCGGACGGCGCGAACGCCGAGTTCGGGCGCTCGAACGCCGGATTCGTGAACGTCGTGACGAAATCTGGTACGAACGGGATTCACGGCAGCGCGCACGGATATTTCAAGGATTCGAGCTTCTCCTCGGCGCCCACGAACCAGGATGGCTCCGCGGGGCTCAAAACCGACGCGAACCAGCAGCAGGCGGGCTTCACGCTCGGCGGGCCCTTCGTGAAGGACAAGCTCTTCTTCTTCACGGCGTTCGACTACCAGCGAGGCCGCTCGACGAAGCAGAACGACCCGGCCCGGATCGACCCCCGGCTCGTCCAGTACTTCGCGTCCGTCGGCGCCCCCGGGGAGAACGGGCCGATCTCGCGCACGAACGACGCCCGCGTCTTCCTCGCGAAGTTCGACTACCAGGCGAGCGAGAAGCATCTCGTGTCCCTCAAGTTCAACAACACGTGGTCCGAGCAGGTGAACGGGACGTTCGACGTCGACCCGTGGGCGGTCAGCTCGAACGCGATCGAGCAGGACAGCTCGAACGCCGGCAGCGGCTCCCTGAACTCCACGCTCACGAGCTCGCTCCTGAACGAATTCCGGTTCCAGTGGGCGCGCGAGGACCGCCCCCGCCCCTACAGCGGGCCGACCGTGCCCGCAGGTGGGCGCCCTTTCCCCGACACGGGCGTCAGCTTCGCCAGCGGTTACCGCTTCGGCGAGCCCTTCTTCATCCCGGTCGACTACCACGACACGCGCCTTCAGCTCGTCGAGAACGTCACGATCCTGTCTGGCGCCCACACGATCAAGGGAGGCGTCGAATTCAACCGGACGAACGCCGCCCAGACGTTCCGCGGCTTCGGGAACGGCCGCGTCATCTTCGGATCGGTCGACGGCTTCCTGAACTTCACGAAGAACAACCTCTACGTGGAATGCTCGGACAAGACCGGCACGTTCATCACGGGCTCGCAGACCGGTGTCTGCCCCGCGGGCCTGGACATCAGCGGCCCCGTGGCGCTTTACCTGCAGCACGTCCCCGGCGCGGGTCTCACGATCGACCAGGCCGGCACGCAGGACATCGTCCAGTACATGCCCTCGGTCTACTTGCAGGACAAGTGGCAGCCGACCCCGAACTTGACGGTGCAGTTCGGACTGCGCTGGGACGCCCAGATCCAGCCCGACCCGATCACGCCGGCCGACCAGGTTTTCTTCTCGAAATTCATCGGGAAGACATCTCAGGGCCAGGCGTTTCCGTCGGACGGCAACATCCCCTCCGACAGGAACATGTGGCAGCCGCGGCTCGGAATCACGTGGGACCCCAATGGCGATGGCAAGACGGTCGTCCGCGCGAACGGCGGCATCTTCTACGGGCTGATCCCCGGCCTGAACCTCGCCTCCACCCGCTCGACGAACGGCACTCTCGGCTACGACGCGTTCCGGAGCAGCGCCGCGTCCCCGTTCCTCGGGCCCGTTCCCGCCTATCCGAACCTCCTCCCGCTGTCCTCCCTTTCCGCGGTCCCGGACCATCCCGGAATCTACGTCTTCGACGAGAACTTCCGGAACCCGCGCACCTATTCCGCCAGCGTCGGCGTCGAGCGCGAAGTGGCGCCGGACATCGCGGTGTCTCTCAAGTACAACTACGCGCATACGATTCACATCTCGCGTTTCGTGGATCGGAACGACGCGCTCCTCGGATCACCCTGGTCGACAGGTCTCGGCGCCGACGGCAAGAACGGAGTCGGCTCGCTCACGACGGTCGAGTCGACGGCGAAGAGCCTCTACAACGGCATCACGCTCGGGCTCGAAAAGCGCTATTCGAACAATTTCGCGTTTCAGGCCTACTACACGCTCTCCTGGGACAAGTCCGATGACGACAACGAGCGCGACCCGTTCTCGATCCGCTACGCGAAGATCACGAACCTCGACGCGGAGTACGGTTACTCGGACCGCGACCAGCGCCATCGCTTCAACGCGATCGTGCTCTGGAAGGCGCCCTTCGACATCAACGTGAACACGCGCTACTCGTACCGCTCGGCCCAGCCCCTGTCCCTCACGGCGACGGGAGCGGTCGCGAACACGCCATCGGACCGCATCAACCCCGACGGGTCCGTCACGGAGCGGAACCTGGGCCGGAAGGACAACCAGTACTCGTCGCTCGACCTCCGGATCTCGCGCGCGTTCCAGTTCGGCAGCGTCATGGTCGAGCCCATCGCGGAGGTCTTCAACCTCTTCAACAGCAAGAACCTCAAGAACCCCGGCTCGACGTCGCTGCTCTTCAACTTCGACGGCACCGTGCAGAGCGGCCTCGGCGAGCCTTTGCAGGCGCAATTCGGAGTCCGGGTCGTCTTCTAGAAAAATCCCCGAAGCTGGAGTCCCCCGGGCTGCCGCGTCAGGAAGGCGGCGCCCCCGGTTTCGACTCGACGATGCCTTCCTCGCTCATGTAGGCGGAGAGGGCGTAGTCGGTCCCGCGCATGTGGTCCGCGAGGGCCTGGCGGAGGCGTCGGGCGAGGTCCAGCGTGATGTCCAGCGTGCCGGCGGCGTTCTGCTTGAGCAGGACGTGAATCTCCTCGAGAAGCGTCGCGTGCTCTCTTGCGTGTTCCTGATAGGCCGGGTACTGATGGAGCTGCATGACGAGCTCCTCGGCGAGGAAATGCATCTCGGAGAGGTCGGCCATTTGCTCGAGGATGACTCCCGCCTCGACGCGCTCGTGAGAGCCCGCGGCTTTCTCGAAGGCGTCCACGAGAGCGATCTGGAGCTGGTGTTCCCGGTCGATCTCCGGCTGCCCGACGATTTCCCCTCGACGAATGGCCTTCTCCACCGAGCACCTCCTCGCGCCGCGCCCATGATAAGACTTCGCTGGGCAGCGCCCCCCATCGCCGCCGCCTGATTCAGGTGGCTCATGGCGCGCGAAGCGCCCGATCCCGATCGTATGGAGGGAGGATCCGATGCGCGTGCACGAGATCATGACCAAGCGGGTCCAGACGGTCGCTCACACCGAGAACGCGGAAGCCGCCTGGAACCTGATGCGTTGGAAGCGCATCCACCACCTCGTCGTCACGGGGGACGGCGGCGAGGTCGTCGGCGTCGTCTCCGCGCGGGACCTCGGCGGAAGGGATCGCGACGAGATCCGCCGCATGCGTCCCATCGGCGCCATGATGACCGCCTACGCCGTGAAGGCGACGCCGGAAATGCCGGTGCGTCAGGCCGCGAACGTCATGCGCGGCTGGAACATCGGCTGCCTCCCCGTGATCGAGTCCGACGGCACTCTCGCGGGCATCGTCACCGTCTCGGATCTCCTGCGCCTCCTGGCCGAGCAGGTTTCGTCTCCCGCCAAGCTGGTCAAGCCGGCGGCCCGGAAGGCGGCCCGGAAGAAGGAAGTCGTGAAGATCGGGAAAGTCGTGAAGATCGGGAAAGCCGCGAAGACCCGGGCGGCAAAGAAGTCGCGCACCAAGCGGGTTTGACGTTCGGTTCGGAGGGGAGGGCCACGTGACGCCGAGAACGGTCTTCTTCGGAACGGACTTCTCCCCTGCGTCCGAGAACGCGTTCCTCCTCGCGCTCGAGGAAGCCCGGTTGCGCTCCCGTGTACTCGTCGTCGCGCACGTGATCCCCACCGACGTCCTTCTCGACTGCGCGATCTCGGACGTCGCTCCGCTCCGCGCGATCTGCATGAAGAAGCTCGAGGCGCTGCGCCGCCGCGCCGAGGCCTCCGGGGTCGAAGCGGGGATCGAGCTTCTCGACGGCACGCCCTGCGTCGCGATCGTCGAGGCAGCGGCGCGCGCCCGGGCCGAGATCGTCGTTCTCGGCACGCGGGGCCGCGTGGGCGCCTCCCGCCTGATGTTCGGCAGCGTCGCGCTCCGCGTCGTCTGCGA
>JBDTML010000264.1:0-3805 GCA_039934255.1 Acidobacteriota bacterium
GCGCGGAGCCTTCAGCGGTGCCACGAACGCGCGGCGCGGTCTCTTCGAGGAGGCCGAGGGCGGAACGCTTCTTCTCGACGAGATCGGCTCGATGCCGATGGCCGCCCAGGCCAAGGTCCTCCGCGCCCTCGAGGAATTCCAGATCCGCCGCGTCGGAGACAACCGAAATGTCGCCGTGGACGTTCGGATCCTCGCCGCGACGAACCTCGACATCGAGACGGCCGTCCGGGGGCAGACCTTCCGCGACGACCTCTATTACCGGCTCGCCGTCGTCACGCTCCTCGTACCGGCGCTCCGGGATCGCGGAGAGGACAAGCTCCTCCTCGCCGACCACTTCCTGAGGATGTTCTCGAAGCCGTCCCAGTACCCGCGGCGGCTCTCCGCCGACGCGCGGGACCTGATCCTCCACGATCCGTTCCCGGGCAACATCCGCGAGCTGAAGCACGCGATCGAGCAGGCGTGCGCACTCTCGGCCCGTGACGAGCTCGTGGCCGACGACTTCCCTCTGCTTCTCGCCCGCGCCGATGCGGCCGGCGATGCCGACGTCGATGTCGGCGGCGACGGTGTCCGCACCGTAACGCCCGAGCGCCTTCAGGAGGCCCTCGTCCGAACGGGCGGCAACCGTGTGGAGGCGGCGCGCCAGCTTCGCATCAGCCGCTCGACGCTCTACCGGCTGCTCCGGAAGATCCTCCCCGAGGCGCCGCCGTGATCACTCGAAGTAGCCGTTCACGTCGACGATGAACTGGACGGACCCGGGTGCGCCGTTGGAAATTCCCAGCGTGCCGCTCCCGTCTCCCGCGATCTTGATGATCGCGTTGTTCGCGCGTGTCTGTCCCGCCCGGAACGAAACCGTGCTCGCCACGGGCACAGGCTCGTCTCCGGGGTAGAGGACGATGGAACCGGCAGCCGTCGGCTGCGTGACCGTCACGTTGACGGACAGGGCCGCCGCCGTCGCCGGGATGCCGCATCGCCCTTCGAGCGGGAAGACGCGCGAGACGCCGGCGGCGAGGGCGGGCGCGGCGGCGTCCGGACCGCTGATGTTGCGGCTGTCGAAGGCGCGGCAGGCGCTGACCGGGTAGAAGGACGCGGCGCTCCGCCCGGACGGCGACACGCCCAGCGCCGCCGCGGAGCTCACCGCCACGCCGAGCGCGTTCGTCGCCACCACGCGGTACTGCGTTGCGTTCATTCCGAGAGTCACGCTGCCGAGCGCGAGCACGGGCGTCCGCGCACCCGCGTTGGAGCCGCCGTCGGCGAGGTTCGTCCACGACGAGCCCGCGTTGGTCGACACCTGCCACTGGTACACGGGGGCTGGCGCTCCCGTCGCCACGACCGCGAACTGAACGCTCTGTCCGGCCATCGCCGCCCGGCTCGACGGCTGCGACACGATCGAGACCGGACTCTGGGACGCGTTGCTCATGCGGGCCACATCGAAGAGAAACGTCTCGTTGCCGTGCACGCTTCCGTACCCGATCACGCGCACGTCGGTGTACGTGACGCCGGTCGCGTCGACGTAGGTCACATCGACGATGCCCGGGTCGGTGTCGAGTGACGCCGTCTCGGGGTGCAGCTGACTTGCCCAGGAGGGCGCCGCCTGGAACACGCCGTTCACGACAGGCACGGGAGGTTCGGCCGGGTGGCTCCGGTGGTTCAGAGAGATCGTCCCGCCGTTCGCGCCCACGATCCCGCCGAAAATTCCCATCGTATTGCGAATGGCCGCGCCGATGACCCTGTAGGAATTGCTCGTGACGGTCGTCCCCGACGTCAACTGGACGTTCAACCGGTAGAGGTCGAAGGGAACGAGGTTCGTGGCGTACCGGGAAGAATCGCCGCCCGGCCAGGGAAGATTCGTGGGTTGCGTCGTGAGGCTCACGTTTTCGTTGCCGAATCCGTAGTACGCGGGCGGGTTTTCCGTGGGCGAGATCGTCAGCGCCGTCTGCCAGACGACGGAACCGCTGCTCGCGTGGAAGGTGGCCGTCCCCGACGAGCCGTTGAGGCGGTAGTAGTCATACCCGCCGGCCGGGTTCGGGGCGGACCAGTCCGAACCGTTGGAGAACGTCTCGTAAAAAAAGATGCGGTTGAAGATGAAGTAATCCGCGGGCGCGGGATAGTGCTGTGTCGAAAGCCAGACCTTCTTGCCCGGGTGGTCGGCGCAGTCGAAGACGTTCTGCTGGCCGATCCACTGCAGCGCGGGCCGCCCCTCGATCGTCGGTGCAACCGTACGGATGATGTCCATGACGAGGTCGCGCGACGGGGTGAGGCGAGGGTCCGTGTTGAGGCGGCGGAAATACTCGGCGTTGAACGCCCGATGGAAGCCCGGATGTTCCCTTTCGATCTTGGCGATCGCGGCGGAGGCCATCTCGTACCGGGTCCAGTAGAGAAGCATTCCGCCGGAATCGCTCCAGAAGTCGCGCGTTCGGAGCTCGGGCACGTTTTGGAAATCGTAGTCCCACTCGTTGCTCGACTGGTAGACCTGCTGCGTGAGCCCAAACGAAGGATATCGGCGCGCGAACTCGGTCATCGCCTCGTAGGACACGGCCTGGGCGAAGCCCTCTTCGAACCCGCTCAGCGTTGGGTCGAACTGCCATGTCGAGCCGCTGCTCAGGATCTGGTCGCGCCGGAAGGCATGCACGAGCTCGTGGGTGAGCAGCTGATACGTGATGGTGTCGCCAGCGTGGATTTCGTCGGTGGAAGGGAAGAAGACGGCGGAGGCCGTGTATCTAAGATCGCGGAGGAGGCTGACCGTGTAGTTCGTGGCGGGTGGCCCGTAGAGCTCGTGGAGAACGGGGAGCATCTGATCCATGAAGGCGCTGAGCGCGGCGGCCTTCTCGGCCGGCCAGCTCGCCGTCGGGGTGCCGTCGGCGGCGAGCCCCGCAGAAGCAATCGTGTAGGAAATCCGGTTCCCGGTCTCTCCGTAGATCCGGGGCGCCGCCGTGAGAGGAGCGCTGCGCACTACGGAGCTCGACAAGCCGGCACCGTTCGTCGCACGGACGCTGAAGAAGTACGTCGTCCCCTGCGTCAGCGCGAGGTTGATCTTCACTTTCTTCCCGACGCCGTTCGACCGCCACGCTGTTACATTTGCTTCGCTTTCCGGCCCGGTTCCCGTTCCCACCGCGAACGCGTAGTCATGGATTCCGGACTCGGCGTCGACGGCGTCGGTCCAGGTCGCCTCGATCAGGAACAGGCCGGAGGCGCCGGCGACGAGACCGCCCGGAGCGCTCGGCGGCGTCGTGTCGGCGACGGATGCCTGCCGGAAACCTCGCGTCGAAATCAGAGGGGAGCCGGCGAGAGTCGGCTGCGTGATCCAGACTTCTCCCGCCTGCGCGTCGCGGAGGGGGGAGGAGTCGCTCGGGACCGCCTGAGCCCGCGCCGTCTGGACGGATCCTGCGACCAGAACAACGGCGGCAAGCGCGAGGAGGCGAAAGGAAGTCTTCATGTGCGTGTCTCTTGGCGAGGGTTCTCGCTGCGAGACACGTTGCAACCCGAGGACCGCTGCCAGCCTCGAGAGCGGGCGCAAATACCATTGGAAACACGGTACTTAGTCCGAGTGGCAAACCCGCTGGATGTGTCAGCACTGTGCCCGGTACGGTGTCAGACACAGGATCCCGAGGTCCGCCCGCGACCCTCGAGTCGAGCCGCGCCCCGGTCCCTCAGACGGTCTCGAGGTACGTGTGCACGACTCCGACGGTGCCCGAACCTTCTCCGACTGCCGCCGCCACGCGTTTGCTGGAGCCGGCGCGCACGTCTCCGGCCGCGAAGATCCCCGGGACGCTGGTCTCGAACGGGAAGGGATCGCGATCGAGCGTCC
>JBDTML010000265.1:0-2046 GCA_039934255.1 Acidobacteriota bacterium
GCCGTCGCAGCGTCGGACGCGTTCTTCCCGTTCCCCGATGGCCTCGAGGTCCTCACCCAGGCGGGCGTCACGGCGGTCGTCCAGCCCGGAGGCTCCGTGAAGGACGCGGAAGTCGTCACCGCGGCGGACGCGGCGGGCATTGCGATGGTGTTCACCGGGAAGAGACATTTCAGGCATTGAGGAAGAAAGAGAAAGAGAAGATTCTTAAAAAGTGAATACAGACACTCGCGGACGCGGCCGGCGCCTCATTCTCCCTGTCGTCTTCCTCCTTCTCTTTGCCTTCGAAGCACGGCCGGCGCAGCCGGCCGCAACTCCGACTCCTTCCGCCGCGGCGTCCCTCGACGCGCGTGCCCTTCTCGCGAGCATCCGAAAAGCCTATTCATCTTCTCCCTCGGTCTCCTGCACGTTCGTCCAGACGTACGCGCCTTCCGGCTTCGCCGAGACCCAGCCGGAGACCGGACGGCTCATCCTGCAGGCGCCCGACCGCGTGCGATTCGACTACGACGGGCCAGAAGGGAAAGTCTTCACGTTCGACGGGAAGGCCGGCCGCCAGTACGTGGCGGCCGACCGGCAGCTCGTCGTGAGAACGCTGAAGCCGGAAGAACGCGCGCGTCTGCCGCTCGTCTTCCTCGAGTCGACCGACGCGCTCCTCGCGCGCTACACGGCGCACGCCGCCCCCGCGAACACCGGGCTCGTCGAAATCACGCTCACGCCGCGCGCGGGCGCCGACCCGAAGTCACTCACGCTCCTGGCCACGGCGGCGGGCGACGTGAAACGCCTCATCCTCGTGGACGCCTCGGGCAACCGCACGTCGTTCACGTTCACGCAGAAGCTGTCCGGGCCGAAGCGTCCGGACCCGGACTTCGCCCTCGCGCCCCCCGCGGGCACGAAGATCCTCTCGGAGTGAAGCCATGGCAGACCCCACGTTCGACGTCGTCTCCGAGGTCAACCTTCCCGAAGTCGCGAACGCCGTCGCGCAGGCCCAGAAGGAAACCGGCCAGCGCTACGACCTGAAGGGCAGCGCCGCCGGAATCGAGCAGAAGGACAAGGAGCTCACGCTTACGGCAAACGACGAGTTCGGCCTCAAGGCCGTGACGGACATCCTCCAGACGAAGCTCGTGAAGCGCGGCGTGTCCCTGAGGTCCCTCGACTACGGCACGATCGAGCCCGCGACGAAGGGCACCGTCCGCCAGGTGGTCACGATCCGCCAGGGCATCGAGTCCGAGAAGGCAAAGGAGATCGTCAAGGCGATCAAGGACCGCAAGCTGAAGGTGCAGGTCGCGATCCAGGGCGAACAGCTGCGCGTCTCGGGCAAGAAGAAGGACGACCTGCAGGACGTCATCGCGCTCCTCAGAGGCGCCGACTTCGGTATCCCTCTACAGTTCACGAACTTCCGCGGCTAGAGCATCCTGCCTACGCGCCCTGGCGTAAACAGGGGCGGAGGGGCGGTAAGATGCGCCCCACGCCGATGAGCCAGACCTCTCTCAAGGACCGCCTTCTCGTCGCGACCCTCCCGGCCGGGGAGCGGGAGAACGGGCGCCGGCTCCTGGCGGCCCTCGGTCCGATCGAAGGCAAGCTGAAGCTCGTCGAGACGCGCCTCCAGGAGCGCACGCGTTCGGGGATTCCGACCATCTCGCTCATCGGCGACTATCTCGTCGAGGGCGGCGGCAAGCGGATCCGGCCCGCGCTCCTCCTCCTCGGGGCGCACCTGCTCGGCTACGAAGGCGAGCGCGACGTGAACTACGCCGCGATGATCGAGTTCATCCACACGGCGACGCTCGTCCACGACGACATCATCGACGACGCCGAGCTGCGCCGCGGCAAGGCGAGCGTGAACCGCCGCTGGGGCAACGAGTTGACCGTCCTCTTCGGCGATTTCCTCTACATGAAATCCATGGAGATCGCGCTCGAAGAGGGCGACCTGCGCGTCCTGCGCGTCCTGTCGGACGTCACGCTGCGCATGACGGAAGGCGAGATCATCGGCGCTGAAAGGCGCGGCCTCCTCGACCTGACGCTCGAGGGCTACCTCGACATCGTGCGCCGCAA
>JBDTML010000266.1:0-14224 GCA_039934255.1 Acidobacteriota bacterium
CAGCGCGCCGTGCCCGCGCCGAGGAACGGGTTCGTGGGCGGAACGGAGCCGTCCGGGGCGATGCGGACGATCTTCCCGTTCAGGATGTTCCGGTCGCGCGACGCGTCGTTCGCGCCCGCGCAGCCGCTGTCGTTCGCGTAGTCGCACCCGCCGTCGCCGATCCCGGCGTACAGGTATCCGTCGGGCCCGACGCGCAGCTGGCCGCCGTTGTGGTTGCCCGCGAAGTTCAGGGCGCCGTCGAGGAGCACCAGCTCCGTCGCCGGCGCGATCACGTTCGCCGTGGGGACGTCCAGCGTGAAGCGCGAGATGCGCTCCACGGGCGAGGTGGCGTTGCTCGTCGGGCAGCCCGCGGCGTTCTTGTTGAACGTGTAGTACAGGTAGACGTAGTGGTTCGCCGCGAACGCCGGGTCCACGGCGACGCCGAGGAGGCCGCGTTCACCGTTCGAGCAGACCGCAGAACCCAGGGACAGCGCGGGTGTCGTAAGCAGAAGCCCGTTTGCGACTACCCGCAGCGCCCCGCCCTGCGTCGTGACGAGAAGGCGCCCGTCGGGCGTGAAGGCCAGGGCCGTCGGCGCCCCCACCGTCGCCACGAGGGCGTCACCGAATCCGGGGGGGAGGGTGATGGCTGGGGCGGGGAGGGCGAGCAACGCCGAAAGGACGGGGGTCAGAAGAATCCGGCGGTTGATCCATGAGCCTCTATGCATGAAGCCTCCCGGGGGAAGTGTCGGGAGGCCACGGATGAAGAGCCGGTTTGTTACGCTCTCGTGTCAAGAATGAGCGCCACTCGGGGAACCCACGCCGGCTCACTCTCGACCCTCAAGGACCGGATCGCTTCGAAGTCCGCCGTCGTGGGCGTCCTCGGGCTCGGGTACGTGGGCCTCCCGCTCGCGCTCGTCTTTGAGGAGGAGGGGTTTCAGGTCATCGGTTTCGACGTGGATCCGGCAAAGCCCGCCGCGCTCGGCAAGGGCGAGTCCTATATCCGCCACCTCGAGGCCGGCAGAGTAGCCGCCGCGTTCCGCCGCGGGAGGATCAGCGCGACGACGGACTTCGGCCGGCTCCCGGAGTGCGACGCGCTCATCGTCTGCGTTCCGACGCCGCTGGGAAAGCATCGCGAACCCGATCTCTCGTTCGTGCGCGGCACCGCGGACACGATCGCGGCTTGCCTCCGGCCCGGTCAGCTCGTCGTCCTCGAGTCGACCACCTACCCCGGCACCACGCGCGACGAGCTCCTGCCGCGCTTCGAGGCGCGGGGCCTGCGCTGCGGCGAGGATTTCTTCCTGGCCTTCTCGCCCGAGCGCGAAGACCCCGGCAACACTTCGTTTCACACGCGGAACATTCCGAAGGTCGTCGGGGGCGTCGACGCGGCGTCCCGCGACGCCGCGGTCGCGCTCTACGGAGCCGCGGTGGAGCGCGTCGTTCCCGTCTCGTCCGCCGAGGTCGCCGAGTCGGCGAAGCTCCTCGAGAACATCTTCCGTTCCGTCAATATCGCGCTCGTGAACGAGCTGAAAGTCGTCTTCGATCGGATGGGAATCGACGTCTGGGAAGTCATCGAGGCCGCGAAGACGAAACCCTTCGGGTTCATGCCCTTCTATCCGGGGCCCGGCCTGGGTGGGCACTGCATTCCACTCGACCCCTTCTACCTCGCGTGGAAAGCGGCGGAGTACGGCGTCTGGGCCCGCTTCATAGAGCTGGCGGGTGAGATCAACACGTCCATGCCGCGCTACGTCGTCGACAAGACGATCGAGGCCCTGAACGCACAAGGCAAGAGCATCAAGGGCGCCAGGATTCTCGTCCTCGGGCTCTCGTACAAGGCCGACATCGACGACGATCGCGAGAGCCCGAGCTATGACTTGATCGACCTCCTGGATGGCCTCGGCGCCCGGTGGGCCTACTGCGATCCTTTCATCCCGGTTGCCCGGCTTGGCCGGAAGAACAAGAGAGAAATGCGTTCCTCCCCGTGCACGCGAGAGGAATTCGGCCGGTACGATGCCCTCCTCGTGGCGACCGCCCATACGGCGTTCCGCGACGCGGCGCTCTACGAGAAGGCCGGTCTCGTCATCGACACACGCAACGTCGTTCCGCAATCGGGGCACTTGGTCCTCGTGAAGGCCTGAAGTCCGATGCCGATTCCGGAGCTGGAGAACGTTCCCGTCCTCGTGACCGGCGGAGCGGGCTTCATCGGATCTCACCTCGTGGATGCACTCGTCGAGCGGGGCGCGAAGGTCCGGGTCCTGGACAACTTCTTCACGGGGCGGCGCGAAAACCTGGCGCGAAGCCTCGGGCGGATCGACGTCGTGGAGGGCGACATCCGCGACTTCGACGCCTGCCGGAGAGCCTGCGACGGTGCGCAATTCGTCTTCCACGAAGCGGCCCTGGGTTCGGTGCCGCGGTCGATGAAGGATCCTGCAACCACGATGGCCGTCAATGCCACCGGTACGGCGAACGTCTTCGCGGCCGCCCGGGACGCCGGAGTCCGGCGGGTGGTCTATGCGTCCTCCTCCAGCGTGTACGGGGATAGCGACGTGCTCCCGAAGCGCGAGGGCCAGGAGGGGCGGCCGCTGTCGCCCTACGCCCTCTCGAAGGTGATCGACGAGCAGCTGGCGGAGACATTCGTCAGGTGTTTCGGGATGGAGATCGTCGGCCTTCGATACTTCAACGTGTTCGGGCCACGACAGGATCCCTCGGGTCCGTACGCCGCTGTCATTCCCAGGTGGCTTGCCGCTCTTGCGTCAGGGAAGGCTCCGGTCATCTTCGGTGACGGCGAGCAGAGCCGGGACTTCACGTATGTGGCCGATGCCGCGCGCGCGAATCTGCTCGCGGCGGAGGCGCCCGGGTCCGCCGGCGGGCGGGTCTACAACATCGCGGGGGGAGAGCGCACGACGCTCCTGCGCCTCGCGCAGCTTCTTGGTGAGCTGACCGGCAAGAGCAGCAAGCCGGTCCACGAGCCCCTCCGGCAGGGCGACATTCCGCATTCGTTCGCGGATCTGACGCTGGCCTCGGAGCATCTCGGGTACGTTCCGACATATTCGCTGGCAACGGGCCTGAAAAAGTGCCTCAGCGGATCGTGACTTCCTGGACCTCCACGGACAGCCGCCGGCACACCGCCTCGAGCCTCTCGCGTTCGGCCGCGGGGATGCGCGACGCCGCGAACACGACGAGCGCCACGGACCCGGCGGACAGGACGCGTTCCGCGTCGTGGAGAGAGCCTAGAACCATGTAGCCGTGCAGGCTGCGGCCGACCTTGTCGGGGCTGTCGTCCAGGAAGCCCACGATCCGGTAACGGCCCGACTCGTCTGCCTTGATGAGGCGTGTCGCGACTTCGCCGAGGGTTCCGGCCCCGACGACGAGGACGCCTCGGCGCTCGGTTCTGTCGAATCCGCGAAAGACTTCTTTGAGCGAACGCAGGGCGATCCGCGCGAAGACGACCCCCGTGAGCGTGAAGACGCCGTCGATCACCATGACGGCCCGGGAGTACTCCTGGAAGCGCGTGAAGAGCACCAGGCCGGTCACGAACATGGCCGATGAAACGAACACGGCCTTGAGGGCCGCGAGGAAGTCGTGGATCGAGAATGCGCCCGGAACCGTCCGGTAGAGGCCGAAGGCGAAGAAACACAGGAGCCTCGCGGCGATCAAGAACGGAAGCGAACGAAGGATCAGGTCGAGGTTCAGAGGCGACAAGACGCCTTCGTACCTCAGCAGGTACGCGGAAAGGTACGAGATCGCGACGACCGTGAGGTCCACGATCACGTCCACGATCCGCTGCTTGTGCTGGACGAACGTGTCGAGAACGAAGCTGCCGCGCGCCTGGGCCTCCGTGATACCGCTCGGGCTCTTGCCGTAAACGCCTGCCGAGCCCAGCGTCGTGCCGAAGTAGTAGATCCCGAGCACGGCCACGAGGACGCAGAGCACGACGAGCGACGCCGGAAGGTGCGGCAGGAACAGCGACGTCAGGCCGGTCGCGGCCGCAATCCCGTAGAGAGTCGTCACCGCTCGCCGTTCCGACATGCCGAGCGAGACGAGGCGGTGGCTCGAGTGGTCGATCCCTCCCTGTGCGAGAGGTCTCCCGTTGAGGATTCTGAGGATCGCCACGAGCGCCGTGTCGAAGATCGGGATCGCGAGGACGAACACGGGCACGGCGATGATCGAGAGGCTGACGATGGGCCGGGCGGGCGCGCGCAGCAGGGAGAGCGTGCCCAGCGAATAGCCGAGGAACAGGCTCCCGCCGTCGCCCATGAAGATGGAAGCGGGCTGAAAATTGAAGAAGAGAAATCCGATCGCGGCTCCCGCCAGGGCGGCCGCCGCGGCCCCGAGGACGATGTCGCCCGCCTGGTAGGCATGAATCGCGAGGACGGCGGCCGCGATCGCGGCGATGCCGGCCGAGAGGCCGTCCATGTTGTCGAGCAGGTTGAACGCGTTCGTGATGCCGACGATCCAGAGCACGGCGACCCAGAACGAGAGAAGCGGATGAAACGGCGCGATCCTGAGACCGAGGGCGATCGGAACGAGCGCCGCGATGATTTGTGCAATCAGCTTGCTGGTGGGGCGGAGCTCGCGGATGTCGTCGTAGACGCCGACGAGCGAGATCGCGATGGCACCCGCAAGCCAGCCCCAGATGAGCGGGCTTCCGCCGGAGCCAGAGAAAGCCAGGAAGGCTCCCAGCGTGGCGAGGACGATCGCCGGGCCGCCCATCATCGCGGTGGGGGTTTTGTGCCAGCGGTCCGCCTTCGGCTTCGCGACGAGGCCCGCGCGGATGGCGAAATGCCGGGCCACGGGAGTCAGGGCGGCGGAGAAGAGGATCCCGAGGCCGAGTGTGAGGAGAATCCGCGCAGAATCAGACAGCGACACGATGGTGGCGGGCATCATAGCGAACGAGCGGCGGGCTCGCCCGAAGTGCCCGAAAAGAAAAAGGGCCGCGGCGCGAGCCGCGGCCCCCGAAATGATCGAGATGCGGAGCGGGTTACTTGTGGGCGGCGGCGGCAGCCGCTTCCTCTCTCCACGCCTGTGCCCAGCCCATGCGCTCGGCGGTCCCCATGTTGACCGTCCCATCGAGGTTGTACGTCCCGTTCGCGATGAGGCGCGCCTTCGCCTCCTCCGAGAGGTAGGCCGGAATCGTCGCATCCGGCGACCGGGGCACGAAATCGGCGCCGTCGACGACCGGCTGGAAGTCCTTGAAGGCCTTCCGGACGCCGTGGACGATGTAGTCGAAGCTGACGTCCCGGTTCGAACGAACGACCACCCGATCGAGGCCTCGGCTCTCCACCCAGACCTGGCCAGGGCCTCCGACGGGGGTGATGTGCACCGTCAGGCCGGATTCGTCCGACACCCAGCGGAAGTTGTCGGGAACGTCGATGACGGCCACACCGCTCACGATCTGTCCCGAGCCCCGGAAATAGGTCCCGGCCTCGGGTCCCTCGAGCGAGACGTACTTGATGACCTTCGCCGCGTCGGTCGGGTGCGGCTCGACGAAGGACTTGACGCCGGTGGCCCCGGTGTTCCCGAACGAAAAGACACCGTACGTGCTATAGCCGAGCACGCCGAACGGCCCAAGGGTCGAGGGGTTCGTGAGCTTCATCCCGATGACGCCCCAGGATCCCGTGCTGGATGTGGCGCCCGCGACGCCGCTTCGCCCCCAGCCGTACACACCGGCAGTCCCGTTGAGAGAGCCTGTATATGTGACTCCGGTCCCGTCGTACCCCGTGACGCCCGCGAGGTCTCCAGAAGTTGCAGCAGTCTGGCCCTTCACGCCTATGTTCGTCGTGCTCAACCCGTACATGCCGAGCGCTGCCCCTGAAGTTCCGTAAATGGACGCGTCGGTGGCGAGCGTCGAGTTCGTGGTGCCATAGATGGCGTGGCCGCTTCCGACGAACTGATAGATCCCGCACGCGCCTCCGCATGTGGTGGAGGCGTTTGTCAGGAACATCGTGTAGCCGCTCGAGTTGGTGTTGAGCGAGAAGTAATTGCTGGCGTTGGCCGGCGTGGGCCCGTAGTAGCCGAAGACGTCGACGACGAAGTCGACGGAGCCGGCGCCCTGGTTGACCTGCACGACGATGTTTGCCGGGCCGGTGGTGGTGAGGACGCCTGCGTTCGCGCGCTGGGTCTCAGTTGACGGGTAGTTGATCCAGGCGGTCGTAGGCGGTGAGGAGGTTCCGACCTTGAACACTCCGTTCGAACCCGCACCGACGATGTTGAAAACGGTGATGTTGACCGCCACGGCCCCGACGGTCGTCGGAACTCCGCAGGGGGCACCGCTCAGGGTAACGGTGCGCGACGTGTTGTCCGGCAGCGCCGACGTGCTCCGCGAGTCGTACTGACGGCACGGCACCAGCGGGATGTACGGCATGGGCGCGTTGGCGTCGGTGAGCGCCGTACGTCCTGAAGGCCCTGGAGTGTAGTAAGCAGGAGCCTGCCAGCTCGTAATCGGCGGACTGGTGGAGCTGGGCGACCGGTTGGCGGCCGCCGAGGCGGCAAACGCCGTGGTGAGGAGCAGACCCCCGGCAAGCGCTGAGATGAGACGTTTCATTTTCCCCCCTTTTGAGTCGAACTGAGGTTGCAGGAAAGACGCTTTGTAAAACGGAATGTTGTGGGCAAAGAGTAGGGTCGGATAGTCAAACCCGCAAGGACTTCTTTCGCTTCTCCGCAACGGCCCACCGAATGTGTGAGCGGGGTCAACGTCGAGAACAGCTGGCCGCCGCCACCTCCATTCGAATCTAGGGTCGGGCGGCCTCTTTCGGCCAGGGCCGGGATGAATGTCGTATCTTCGATGGCGATGGGCCATGTCCCGGAGCCAGCAACATGAGGCTGAACCTGAGCCTGGGGGCTGTTGCTGCGGCTAACCTGCTGGCCGCACTCGCCTTTCAGTGGGTGATTCTCACGACTCTCGGGGTCGGGAATGCGACCGACGCCCTGTTCGCCGGGATGGCGATTCCGCAGCTGGTCCTCGCCATCGTGAGCGGCTCCCTCGTCTCGGTTCTGATCCCGGTCCTCGCCGGCGAGCCCGAGGAAGCCCTTCGCGAAACCGCTTGGGGCTCGTTCCTGCTCGTCGGCGGCGCCGCATTGGTTCTCGCCACCGTCCTCTTCGTCGCGGCGCCGGTCTGGGTCGGCTGGCTCTTTCCGGGGTTCCGCACGCGTGACCTCGACCTCGCGGTTTCGCTGGCGCGGATTCAGCTTCCCGGCATGGTCTTTTCGGCTTCTCTGGCCGTGCCCCTTGCCGCCTCGAATGCTCGAAGTCGATTCCTCTGGCCGGAGCTGGCTCCTCTTCTTGCCACGCTCGCCTGCCTGCTCCCGCTACCGACCCTTCTCGCTCGCGGGGGTGTGACCGCGGCGGCATGGCTTTCGACCGGAAGAAGTCTTCTCTTCCTTCTGCTCGTCCTGCCGGGGCTCGGCGCTTTCCGCCGGCCGGTCCGCCGCTCCGAAGCGCAGCGCGAGATCGGGAGACGCCTGCTCCCGCTGCTCGGAGGAAGCGCCTATTACAAATCGGACACGCTCGTCGACCGCGCGTTGTCGTCGCTCGCGCCGCCGGGAGAGCTGTCGATCCTCTACCTCGGGCAGCAGCTCTGGAACGCGGCGAGCCAGGTTCTGACGGTGGGGATCGGCCGGCCGCTCGTTCCCGCGCTGTCCACGCAGGCCAAGCAAGGCCGGTGGAGCGATTTCCGGAGCACGCTTCGTGGACACCTCGTGCCGATGCTCGTCCTCGTCCTCGTGGGCGCCTCGGCATTTGCGGCGGTCGGCCGCCCGACCCTCACCCTCCTGATCGGGCACGGCGGAGTGACGAGCGCGAACGTCGACCTTCTCTGGCGGGTGATGATGGTCCTGACGGTCGCGTTCGCGGCGGGGTGCCTCGGCCAGCTCACGTCGCAGGCCTTCTACGCTCTCGGCGACACGCGAACGCCGACCCGCCTCGGCATCGTGACGTTCACGGTGTACGTTCCGCTGAAGTTTTTAGCCTTCCGGGCATTCGGGATCTACGGCCTCGCGGCCTCGACCGGGCTCTTCACTCTCGTGAACGTCGCGCTCCAGTACGGGCTTCTCAGCCGGCGGCTTCGGAGGCGGATCGCGTGAGACGACTAACCACCGATTTCCGTGCCGTCCGGAAGCTCGAAGACCTCGGGCGCTGGCACATCAACCGCTTCGTGGAGCGGGTCGCATCCGGGTCGCCGGCCGGGACGCGCGTTCTCGACGCCGGGGCCGGCGAGGCCGCATACAAGGAACTCTTCCGGCACTGTCGGTACGTGGCGACGGATCTCGGGGTGGGAGACGCGAGCTGGAACTACGGAAATCTCGATTCGTTGAGCGAGCTGCAACGGCTTCCGTTCCGGAGCGCCTCCTTCGACGCCGTGCTGTGCACGCAGGTGCTCGAGCACGTGGAGTGGCCGCGCGAATGTGTCGCCGAGTTTTTCCGGATTCTCCGGCCGGGTGGAACCCTCTACTTGACGGTTCCCATGGCGCAGGCGGAACACCAGGTGCCCTACGATTTCTTTCGGTATACGTCCTACGGCCTCCGCTCGATCCTCGGCGGCGCGGGATTTCGCGACGTCGTCGTCGTACCCTTCGGGGGCCTCTTCACGCGTTTCGCCTACGAGTCGACGCGCATCCTCAACGTGTTTCCGCCGGCTGGGCTCCGTTCAGGCAGGCCTCGGCTCGCCGGAATCGCCTTGCTGCCGCTCAGACTCCTGACGCTGGGGCTCATCCGGATCGTGCAACGGCTCTTCCTCGTTCTCGAAAGATGCGACCGCGAGAAGAACGATCCGTTCGGCTGGTCGGCCGTGGCGAAACGATGAAGGACGCCGTGATCAGGGTCGCGGCCCTGACCTCGGGCGAAAACGCTCCTTCGAGCCGTTTCCGGGTGCGGCAGTTCGTGGAGCCGCTCCGCGAATTGGGAGTGGAGGTTGCCGAGTCGCATCTTGCGTACAGCAAGTATCTCGGCGGCTCCCGCGCGGGAAAGCTGGGCCGCGGAGCCAGCAAGGTCCTCGGGCGCATCCCGGGAGTTCTTCGGACGAGGGCGGCCGACGTGACATGGCTCGAGCGGGAGCTGATTCCGGGTCGCGTCACTCTCGAGGGTTTGACGAAGAGGCCGAGGCTTCTCGACGTGGACGACGCTCTCTGGTTGCACGGCGCTCCGGGCTTCTCGGAGCGAATCGCCCGCCTCTGTGACGGCGTCATCACGGGAAACGATTTTCTCGCGGAGCACTACAGAAGTTGCGCCGCGCGGACCTGGGTCGTTCCCACCGCCGTCGACACCGGCAGGTTCTGCCCCCTGCCGGCGCCTCCGGCGCGGCCCTGGACGGTCGGCTGGACCGGGAGCGCCTCGACCCTGCCGTTCCTTCTCGACATCGAAGAGGCGGTCGCGGAGTTTCTGAGGTCGCGGCCGAAGGCGCGGCTCCTCGTCATGTGCGACGAGCGGCCCGTCTTTCACCATGTTCCCGACGATCGCTGGAGCTTTCTCCCGTGGTCCCCCGCACACGAGGCCGACGCCGTGCGGGAAATGGACGCCGGGCTCATGCCTCTACCGGACACCGACTGGGCACGCGGAAAATGTGCCCTGAAGCTGCTCCTGTACCTCGCGACAGGCATTCCGGCCGTCGCGAGTCCCGTCGGAATGAACAGAGAGGTGCTGGAGATGGCCGAGGTGGGCCATGCCGCGCGGGCGCCGCGCGAGTGGGTGGACGCACTCGCGGCGCTCTACGAGGACCGCGCGCGTGCCGCGGCGCTCGGCGCGGCCGGCCGCCGCTTGGTGGAGGAACGCTTCTCGGTCGCCGTCGTCGCACCCCGTCTCGCGGCGATCTTCCGCGAGGTCGAAGCGGCTCCGCGATGACAAGACGGCGGCCCCGGATTCTCCACGTCATCGGATCTCTGGACGTCGGTGGCGCGGAGAGGCAGATCGTCGAGATCGTCCGGGGCCTTGCCGCGCGCTTCGAATTTCACATCGGGCTCCTGTCGCCGGGTGGGCCGCTCGAGCCGCTCGTCTCGGCCGCGGAGGCGAAGATTCATCCTTTGGCGTCTCGCCGCGGTGAGATGGGTCCGTCCCGTCGCCTGTGGCGCGCAGCCCGCGCACAGAGCCGCTTGCGTGCGCTGATCCGGGACCTGGATCCGGACATCGTCCACTCCTGGCTGTTCGAGGGCGCGCTCCTCGCCGCGGCGTCACGCTGGCCGTCGCGCACTCCGCCCCTGATCGTTTCCAGGCGATCGCTGGTGGAATGGATCGCCCGCCACCGCGGTTACTACCCTCTGGCGCGCTGGACGAACAGGCAGGCGGATCTCCTTCTCGCGAACTCCGAGGCCGTGCGCACGGACGTCATGCGAAAGGAAGGGGTTGCGGCCGAGCGGATCGCGCTGATCTACAACGGAGTCGACACGTCCGCTTACTCCCCCGGCCCTCCGGACGAGAATCTGCGGCGCGAGTTGGGGCTGCCCGCAGGTCTGCCGGTCGTGGGCATGGTGGCGAACCTCAATGTGTACAAGGGGCACCGCGAGCTCGTCGAGGCGGCGGCCGCGCTGCGGGGAAAAGGCAAGCCGCTCGCCCTGCTCTTCGTCGGGCGCGATGGCGACGCAGCGGTACCTCTGCGGGGGCAGGTCGACTTGCTGAAGCTCGAGAACGTCGTGTTCGCGGGGCCCCGGGGCGACATCCCGCGGATGCTGCGGTTGATGGACATCTTCGTGTCCGCGTCGCACGAAGAGGGATTCTCGAACTCCATCCTGGAAGCGATGGCGACCGGACGCGCGGTCGTGACGACGAGCGCCGGTGGAAGCGTCGAACAGATCGAAGACGGAGCGACGGGCCTCGTCGTGCCGCCGCGTTCTCCGGCCGCGCTCGCCGCGGCCGTGGAGAGCCTCCTCGCCGACGCGGCCCTGCGCGAGCAGCTCGGCGCCGCCGCCCGGGAGAAGGCCATCGCGAAGTTCGGCAGGGAGCGGGTGCTCGAGGAGACTGCGGCCCTCTACGAGCGTCTCGTCGCGTCGCGGCCGGTCCGCCGCGATTGATTCGCATTCTTCCGCCCGTCGCTGTACATTCCCCGGCACAAATTCGATGAGGAGGGCTTCGTGGCACGATTTACGCGTGTAGCTTTCGTTTTCGCCGTCGTTTTGGTCGCCGCCGTTGCGAACGCCGAAGAGGGCGCGGGTCCTCTGCTGCGTCACTGGTCGGCCCCGGCCTACTGGTCGGCCGTGCGTCCGACCCCGGTCGGCGGGAGCGCCGGCCTCTCGCCGGCGGGCCGGACCGCGCTTCTCGCCTTCCCGCCCGCCTACGCCTTCGTCGCGATCTCGCCCTGCCGGCAGTACGACTCACGGAGCACGTCCGCGCTCCTGCAGGCGACGCCGCGAACCGTCACGTTGACGGGCGCGCCGTGCAACATTCCGGCCGGCGTGGCCGCGGTCTCCGCGAACATCGCGATGTTCAACATCGTCGGAGCGGGCGGCAACGGCGTCTTCAGCGTCGGGATTCCGAGCGGAACCTCGCAGGCGTGGCTCAACTACGCGCCGACTGTGGGGCAGATCGACAACGCGGGCGCGCTGGCCGTGGACGGCAGCGGAAACATCGCGGTCACCGTGAACCAGGGCGCGGGATCGGTGGACTTCGTCGTCGACGTGAACGGCTACTACACGCTGAACGGGATCACGGCGCAGTTCGCGACGTCAGCGGGGAGCGCGGGAAACTTCACGGGACCCCTCGCAGGTGACGTCACGGGCACGCAGGGCGCGACGGTCGTCTCGACGGTCGGTGCGTCGACGGCGGCCAACGTCCACTCCGCCGAGCTGGCGGCGAACGCGGCCACGAGCTCGAACGTCGCGGACACGATCGTCAAGCGCGACGGTGCGGGCAGCATCAATGCCCAGGTCGTCAGCGCCGCGGGCGGCTTCAAGCAGCCCGGCACGGGCGGCGAGTCGCTTCGGATCGTCCGGGGGGTCATCCAAGGCTCGAATGGAGCGGGTTTTACGGGGTCCGGTTTTACGTCGGTTCGGAATTCCGTCGGCCAGTACACCGTGACGTTCACGCAGTTCTTTTCAAACTACCCCGCCGTCACGCTGACGCTTATCAATAACTCCGGCGGGACGCTTGTGCTGAACACGGTGGACCCTAATTACTTCACCCTTTCGATTTACAACCCCGCGGGTGTTCTGGCCGACCTGTCTTACGTCTCGTTCACTGCCATCGGGCCGCCCTGACGCCGCGATTGATTCGCATTCTTCCGCCCGTCGTTGTACATTCCCCGGCACAAATTCGATGAGGAGGGTTTCGTGGCACGATTTACGCGTGTAACTTTCGTTTTCGCCTTCGTCTTGGTCGCCGCCGTTGCAAACGCCGAAGAAGCCGCGGGTCCGCTCCTGCGTCACTGGTCGGCCCCGGCCTACTGGTCGGCCGTGCGTCCGACCCCGGTCGGCGGGAGCGCCGGCCTCTCGCCGGCGGGCCGGACCGCGCTTCTCGCCTTCCCGCCCGCCTACGCCTTCGTCGCGATCTCGCCCTGCCGGCAGTACGACTCACGGAGCACGTCCGCGCTCCTGCAGGCGACGCCGCGAACCGTCACGTTGACGGGCGCGCCGTGCAACATTCCGGCCGGCGTGGCCGCGGTCTCCGCGAACATCGCGATGTTCAACATCGTCGGAGCGGGCGGCAACGGCGTCTTCAGCGTCGGGATTCCGAGCGGAACCTCGCAGGCGTGGCTCAACTACGCGCCGACTGTGGGGCAGATCGACAACGCGGGCGCGCTGGCCGTGGACGGCAGCGGAAACATCGCGGTCACCGTGAACCAGGGCGCGGGATCGGTGGACTTCGTCGTCGACGTGAACGGCTACTACACGCTGAACGGGATCACGGCGCAGTTCGCGACGTCAGCGGGGAGCGCGGGAAACTTCACGGGACCCCTCGCAGGTGACGTCACGGGCACGCAGGGCGCGACGGTCGTCTCGACGGTCGGTGCGTCGACGGCGGCCAACGTCCACTCCGCCGAGCTGGCGGCGAACGCGGCCACGAGCTCGAACGTCGCGGACACGATCGTCAAGCGCGACGGTGCGGGCAGCATCAATGCCCAGGTCGTCAGCGCTGCCGGCGGCTACACGCAGCCCGGCACGGGCGGCGAGACGCTCCGGATCGTCCGGGGAATGATCGTGGCTTCGACCGGAAACATTGTTCTCGGATCCGGCTTCAGCGCAGTCAGGAACTCCGTCGGCGTGTATACGATCACGTTCACGCAGGCATTTTCGGGCCCTCCGGTCATCACGTTGACGAATCTCGGCACTGGAATCGCCGGCGTCAGCGTACTGGGGTCCGGGTCCTTCGTCGTGTATACCCTGAACCTGGCGGGAGCTGCCGCGGACGTGAACGGCTACGTCATGTTTACGGCCATCGGGCCGCCCTGAGCTGTCGGGTCGTCTGGTGATCGCCGCGGGGGCGCGCGGGGCTGGAGATGAGCTCCGCTAGAATCGCCGGCGATGTGCGGCATCGCCGGGCTGCTGTCGCCGCGCGGCGTCGAGGAGGGCGTGCTGGCGGCCATGAACGCCAGCCTCGCCCATCGCGGCCCGGACGACAACGGCCTCTGGCTGGCGCCCGACCCCGGAATCCCCGGCGGTCGGGCGACGGTCGGGCTCGCGCAGCGGCGGCTGTCCATCGTGGATCTCTCGCCCCTCGGTCACAACCCGATGCCCCGCGCCGGCGGGCGCCTCTGCATCACGTACAACGGCGAGGTCTACAACTTCCAGGCGCTCCGAACCGAGCTCGAGGCGCTGGGCGAGTGTTTCCGCTCCCAGTCCGACACGGAGGTCGTTCTCGCGGCGTATGACCGATGGGGACCGGCGTGCCTGGGCCGGTTCGTCGGGATGTTCGCGTTCGGGCTGTGGGACGCGCCGAAGAAACGGCTCTTTCTCGCCAGGGACCGCCTCGGAAAGAAACCCCTCTACTACGCGCGCTACGCGGGCCGCTTCGCTTTCGCCTCCGAGCTGAAGGCTTTTCTCCAGGATCCGGAGTTTCCCCGTGAGATCGACGCCGAGGCGCTGAGCCTCTACCTGCGCTTCGGATACGTGCCGGCGCCGTTTTCCATCTACCGCGCCGCGCGAAAGCTGTCGCACGCCGCCTGCTGTTCGCTCAAAACCTTCAATCGCGCCGAAGTCTTCCGTCACTTCGATTCCGCGCTGCCGAAAGGCCTCGGCAACCGCCAAAGAAACCTCCGGCTCCTCCGTCGGCAGAATCCGCGGGCCGCGATGAAACCACGCGATCTTCGAACCGAACGCGCTGTCTGCC
>JBDTML010000267.1:0-12500 GCA_039934255.1 Acidobacteriota bacterium
ATCCGCTCCTCGAAGAGCAGTCCATCCAGGGCGCCCGCGCGATCCTCATCAACGTCACGGGCGGCGAGGACCTCACGCTCGCCGAGGTGAACGAGGCCTGCGCGATCATCCAGGCGGCGGCCGACGAGGAGGCGAACGTCATCTTCGGCCTCGTGCAGGACAAGGACATGAAGGACGAGGTGAAGATCAGCGTCATCGCGACAGGCTTCGACGCGCCCGCGGCGCTCGCCTCGCGCCGCGAGGTCTCGCTTCCGGTGACGGCGACCGGCGCCCGGCCCGCGGCGGACCGGGGCGAGCGGGAGAGGGAGAAGGAACGCGAGCGCGCCCGCACGGCGCCCGACGTGCCGTCTCCGGAAGACCACGGCTACGGCGTCAACCTCATCAACGTGCGCGACCCGCGCGAGGACATCTTCGACATCCCGACGTTCCTCCGCCGTCAGATGGACTGACCTGCCTTCGCTTTCCGCGCGCGCCTTCGCTCCTTGAGCCAGGCGCGCGCCTTCAGCCAGGTGCGCTCGAACCTCGGGTTCCGCTGCCGGAAGCGGCGGACCTTGCGCTGCACCCACCGGCTCTCCACGTAGAGGATCGCCGCGCCGGCGACGCCGAAGGGCCAGCCCTGGAGCACGGGAAGCAGCCCGCCGATGACCCCGATCACGAGCAGGCACCACCCGAGCGTGAGAAGTGCGATCCGCGCCGTCCGGCCCCGTCGCCTCCCGAGGCCGCGCGGCTCGGCGGGCGCGTTCATGCCTTCCGGGGGAATACGCCCTTGAGCGCGTCGCGGGCGATCTGCTTGGACTCCTCGGAGAAGCTCTTCGAGATCATCCAGTCGAGGAACCCGGGATGCTTCTCGGCGACCTCGGCGAGCGTTTTGCCGCGATGCTCGCTGAAGGCGAACACGATCTCTCCGTCCCGCCAGAGAAAGCGCTTGTCGGGATCCGCGAAGCGCCCCTCGGGCGGCCGCGAGATCTCGTGCAGCTGGGCGACGTCCCGGGGAAGGTCCGGATAGCGCGCGAGCTGGCCCGCGAGCACCTCGGCGGACGCGACGACGTCGGCCAGCGCCGCATGCGCGCCCGCGTGCTCGCGTCCGGCGAAGAAGCGCACGGCGGCGGAGAGGTCGCGCGGCTCCTTCTTGAAGTAGATGGCCTGCATGTCGACGACGCGGCGGTTCTCGATCGGGAAAGCGACGTTCGCGAGGGCGAACTCCCGGAGGAGCACGGGGATGTCGAAAGAGCGGACGCTGTATCCCGCGAGGTCCGCGTCCCCGAAGAACTCCAGCACCTGGCCCGCGATCTCGGGGAACGAGGGCGCGCCGGCTACGTCGGCGTCGGAGATCCCGTGAACGCGCGTGGACTCGCGGGGGATCTTCACGCCGGGGTTCACGCGGGATTCCCAGACGGCCACCGCGCCCGCGGGGCCGAACCGGATTGCCGCGATCTCGACGATCCGGTCCGTCAGGCGGTCGGCCCCCGTCGTCTCGAGATCGAAGACGATGAGCGGCCGCGCGAGAGTGAGAGCGCCGAGTGCGGCAAGCGTCTCCGGAGGAAGGACCGTGCCCGTCACGGCAGCATCATGGCCCAGGAGGAGCCTGGGCGGGTCGCGCCGCCTCCCACACCCAGACCGTTCCCGGCGGCATTCCGGGAGGATCGGTCCAGACGAGTCGCGCCGCGTGGAGCAGCGCCGGAGGATCGCCCTCGGCTCGGCCGGGATCGTAGGCCGTGTCCCCGAGGAGCGGCGTGCCGAGGTGGACGAGGTGAATGCGGAGCTGGTGCATCCGTCCCGTTTCGGGGATGAGCTCCACGAGCGCGGTTCCGCCCCGGTCCTCGAGCACGCGATAGCGCGTCGCGGCATGGCGTCCCGCCGGATGGACGGCCGTCCGACCGGGCGGAGGCAGGGGCTGGATCGCGAGCACGCGCCGGCCCGCGAGGAGATGCCCCGCCCGCGAAGGGCCGTACGCCGCCTTGACGGCGCGTTTGAGGAGGTCCGGCCGGGAGGTGCGATGCTCGAGAAGCGGGGCGTCCACGCGCCCCTCGGGAGGATGCGGGACGCCTCGCGTCACCGCGAGATACGTCTTCACGACCTGCGTCGGCCAGGCCGCGTGCGCGGCGCTGAGCGCCTCCGCGGTTCGCGCGAGGAGGAGGACGCCCGACGTCTCTTTGTCGAGCCGGTGGACGAGCGCGAGGCCGCGGCCTTCCTCGCCCAGGCTCTCGCGCAGGGCGCCGAGAAGGCCGCCCGGTCCATGCACGGCGATGCCGGATCGCTTGTCGACGGCCAGGTACGCCCCCGCTCCGGGCGGGGACGGGAGCTCCACGGCAGTCAGCACGGCGCCGGCTTAGATCAAGCGGTCCGGCGGAAACGCAGGGCTGACCCGATGACGGCAAGGCTGCCCGCGATGTTCGCCACCATGCCGATCACGATCGGAGTCTGGTGGAAGCGGATTCCATAGACGAGGTAGATGATCTGGCCGCCCAGGAACATCCCGTACGTGAGCACGGAGACGTCCTCGGAGCTCTTCCGCTTCCAGATGCGCGCGGCCTGCGGGACGTAGGCCGCGCCCGTGGCGATTCCCACCACGGACACGGCCCACGCGAGGAACGAGTCGAACGTTCCCGGGTTCGAGATGGGCTTACCTTCTGTTCCCGAACAGCCGGAGCAGCATGAGGAACAGGTTGATGAAGTCGAGGTAGAGAGCGAGCGCGCCCGAGATCGCACCGCGACGCCCTTCCTCGGATCCGGCATCGACCGTGGCCGCCATCATCTTGAGCTTCCGCGTGTCGTAAGCGGTGAGCGCCGTGAAGACGATGACACCGACGCAGCTCAGGACGAACCCGAGCATGTCGGACTTCACGAAGAGATTGACAAGCGAGGCGATGACGACGCCGATGAGGCCCATGAACGCGAACGAGCCGACACCGTCGAGCGAGCGTTTCGTGACGAGGCCGTAGACGCTCATGGCCCCGAACATCCCCGCCGTGACGACGAACGTCGAGACGACGGACGCGGAGGTGTAGGCGAGAAAAACGACCGAGAGCGTGAGGCCGTTGAGCGCCGCATAGAACAGGAAGACTCCGCCCGCGGCGGCGGCAGAGAGGCGGCCGACCATTCCGGAGAGCCACGCGACGAGGGCGAGCTCGCCGATGATGAGGCCGAAGAAGACGATGCGGTTCCCGAACACCATTCGAAGAACGCTCTCGTTGGACAGCGTCGCGAACGCGCAGGCGGCGGTGACGAGGAGGCCGGCGGCCATCCACGCATAGACGCGGGCGAGAAACGCGGGAATCGCGACCGCGGCCGACGGACTGATGGGCTGCGGGGAATCGAAGGACCGCGGAGGCAGCTCGGTGGGCATCTTGAGATCTCCTCTCGAACAGCCATCCTAACGCGCCCGGGCTAAAATTCATTCCCATGAAACGAATCCCGCCAGCTCTCCTGCTCGTCCTTCTTCTGCCCCTCTCCCTCCTCGCTGCGGCCGGCAAGTTCGGCGCGCCGCTGGGCGCCTCGCCGAAGGTCGCCCTCGCCGATCTCGTGAAAGATCCGGCCACCTTCTCCGGCAAGACCGTGAAGACCGAGGGCGTCGTCTCGACCGTCTGCCAGGAAAAGGGCTGCTGGATGATCCTCAAGTCCGGCGACCACTCCGTCCGGGTCACGTTCAAGGACTATGGGTACTTCGTCCCGAAGGACTCCGCGGGCGCGACGGCCGTGATGGAGGGCGTCTTCAGCGTGAAGACAATCCCCGAGAAGACCGCGAAGCACTACGCCGGAGAAACTTCCGGCGGCCAGCCCGACGCGATCAAGGGCGACCAGAAAGAGCTTTCCCTCGTTGCCTCGGGCGTCGAGATCGCGAAGCCAGAGCGCTGAGGATCAAACGGTCACGGGCGAGGCGACGACGATGACAGTATCTGTGTTCATAGGCACAAGTGTCGACGGCTTCATTGCGCGCCCGAACGGAGCTCTCGATTTCCTGCCAGAGGGCGGCGGCGAGCCCCATGGCTACGACGAGTTCATGGCGAGCGTCGATGCCCTCGTTATCGGCCGCAAGACGTTCGAGACGGTTCTGGCCTTCGAGACCTGGCCCTATGGCACGAAACGCGTGGTCGTCCTGAGCAGTCGCCCCCTCGACCTCTCCGCCGTCCGAGGAGGCGCCGTCGAGCAGATGGGCGGACCTCCCGCCGAAATCGTCTCCCGACTCGCGGCAAGCGGCGCCCGGAACCTCTACGTGGATGGCGGGATCACGATTCAGGGTTTCCTGCGGGCAGGGCTCATTCAACGCTTCATCATCACGCGCGTGCCCGTGCTGATCGGAGACGGAGTTCCTCTCTTCGGAACCCTGCCGCGCGACGTCCGGCTTCGTCACGTGGAGACCCGGCACTTTCCGAGCGGCCTGGTCCAGAGCGAGTACCTGGTCGCCCTCTAGACCCGGCTGATATCGTCGACCGCGTTTTTCCAGCCGGTGGCCGCGATCCAGATGGAGGTGCCTGTGCCGAGTGCTCACGTCTCTGTCGAGCCGATTGCTCCCAGCGAGAGGATCAGGGTGGTCCGTGACCACATCCGATTCGAGAATGCTCACGATCTCCCCGCCGTCATGGAGACGTTTGGTTCGTCTGCGAGATATGACGACGAGCCGTGGGACGAGCACCACACGGGGCGGGACGCGGTGCGTTTGTTCTACGAAGAACTTCTCGGGGCGCTTCCCGATCTGGAAATAGAGGTCCGGAACGAGCACGCGAGCGGCGACGCGGTCATCATCGAGTGTGTGATTCGCGGCACTCACGGCGGCACGTGGCGTGACCTCCCGGCGACCGGCCGGCGCCTCGACTTCCCGCTCTGCGGCATATATACGTTCGACGAAAACGGCAAGCTCGCCGGCGAGAGGATCTACTACGACCGGGCGACGGTGCTCCGGCAATGCGGTGTCTTTCGGGAGCCCACGAGCCTGTCGGGTCGGATCCTCCTGTTCTTGAACCACCCCCTCATCCTCACGTCGGCGGCGCTGCGCGGGCTCAGGCGATCGGGCTAGAACCGTGAGCTGGGGCTAGAACTTCAGCGTGAGTTCCCCGAGGAAGCGCCGCGGGGGCGCGACGTAGAACTGGCTGTCGCCGATTTCGCTGTCGGAGGTGTAGTGGCGGTCGTCGCCGAGGTTGCGGCCGACGAGCGAGACGCGCCCCCACGAGAACTCCCACGACGCACCGGCGTCCCACTCGTAGAAGGAATCCGTGTAGAACGTGTTCCGCCGCGTGAGCGGCCGGATGCCCTGGTGGCGGACGGCTCCCCAGATTCCAAGACCCGTCTTCGGCGCGTACGAGAGCCGGGCGTTCCAGAGGTCGCGCGGCACGAGCTCCAGCCGCTTGCCGTCCACGACGCGCAGCTCGCCGTCAGGGGTCAGGAACGAGAAGTTGACGTACGTGGCGTCGTGGTGCGCGTACCCCGCCGCGAGCGACCAGCCCTCGAGGTTGGGAAGCGCCCACACGAGCTGGGCCTCAGCGCCCTGGAACCGCTCCTCGCCCGCGTTCGTGAGGAGGGGTTGTCCGTTCGGGCCCACCGTCGAAACGACGAGGTTCTCGAAATTCATGTGAAAGAACGTGACGTCGAAAGACAGCGTGCCGTGCGCCCACCGCGTCTTGAGACCGAGCTCCCCGGAACGCGCCCGCTCCGGCTCGAGGATCCGCGCGCTCTCGGCCTCCAGGATGTTCGGAGCCGCGGGTTTGAAGTTGCTCTTGAGAGAAACGTAGAGATTCAACGCGTCGAGGACGGCCGCTTTCGGCCTGTCGACGATCCGGACCAGCGCCGCCACGCCCCCGGACCACTTCCCGTCCGTTCGGCTGTCCGACGCGACGTCGGGCGTGGGAGCGCCGACCTCCGCGATGGTCGCGTCCAGCGACTCGGAGGTACGGTCGTACCGGGCGCCCAGCGTGAGGGTAAGGGCCCGGAACGGCGTCCATTCGTCGTTCACGTAGAAGCCCCAGAACGTCCGGCTGTCCTCTGCGGAACGATGATCGCCGACGGGCACCTGTTCGAGCGTCGGGACGAGAGGTCTCGACCCGGTGAGAAGAGAAAAATCGAAGCCCGTGCCCTCGAGTCTCGTCTTGCCCGCGGTGTACGCGATGCCCGCCACGAGCCGTTGACGGCCCCCCGCGGAGAGGTCGGCCACCACGCGCGCGTCGTTGAAGACAGTCGTCTCGAGCGGAGTGAGCGCGGCACCGGTGGCCGTAGCGCCCCCGGTGTCCGCGGACACGATGAAGGAGCGCACGGAAATCTGCTCGTCGCGGGTGAGGCCGAGGGTGTTCTCCACCCGGACGGTGGCCGACAGCGGCTGCGAGACGGTGGAAGCCAGCGAGTAGACGCGATGATCCAGGCGTCCGCCACCGACCGCGTAGTTCCGGTCGATCTCGAATCCGGCGACGGGCTGTCCACCGTCGACCGGAAGCGGCGATCCGAAGTAGTTCGTGTCGCGGACGACGCCGATCGTCACGTCCACCGAGCCCTCTTTCGTGCGCTGGCTGAAGCCCAGAGAGAGCCGGTCCGAGGCGGCGTCCGTCCCGTCCTGCCAGCCCTTGCTGCGCCCCATCGTGCCGAAGAGGTGGATCGTCTGGTCGCCATTCGCGGCCACGTACGACAGGTTGCCGTGCTTGTCCGAAAAGGAACCTCCGCCCAGTGTGAGAGCCCCGCCGCTCTCCTTCGGATGCCGCGTGAAGACCTGGATCATTCCGGCAAACGCCGCGACGCCGTAAAGAGTGCCCTGCGGGCCCTTCACGATCTCGATGCGGTCGATGTCCTCGACGGAGATCTGGGCGAGCGACGGGTTGAAGGGGCCGCCCGCCGGAACGCCGTCCACGGTGACGAGCAGCGCGTCGAATTCCTTGAGGCCCCAGATCCCGATGTTCGCGAGGCGGTTGCCGGTGTCCGAGCCGCTTCCCGTGTCGAGGCCCGCGACGTCCTGTAGCGCGTCGGCCACCGTCTTGGCCCCGCGGCGGCGCAGCTCGTCCCCGGAGACCACCGAGACCGGCGCCGCGATGTCGACCGCGTCTTCGGGAATCTTCGTCGCCGAGACGACCATCGCCGCGGACGCGGAGACCCTGGCCGCGGCGGCCCCCGTCGGGACCTGGGCGACGAGCGGGACGGGAAGCGCGAGAGCGGCGGCGACGAGCCACGGGGAGGTGCGCGGAAACAACATGCCCGCGATGTTAACTAAACTCACCGGATGAGGATCGGAATCGATTTCGGCACGACGCACACGGTCGTCGCTCTCGTTGACCGGGGGAACTACCCCGTCGTCTCCTTCGAAGGCGGTGACTTCGTGCCGTCCCTCGTCGCGGCGCACGACTCTTCGGGAACGCTCCGCTGGGGCTGGGACGCCGCGGCGCTCCGGCACGAACCGGGCTGGACTCTCCTCCCGTCCCTCAAGCGCCTCCTGAACGATGCCGGCCCCGGGACGGAGGTCGCGATCGGCTCCCGCCGCCTCGCGATCGGCGCTCTTCTCGAGGGCTTCTTCTCCGCGCTCCACCGGGAGCTCGTCGAGCGTTCGAACGCCGGCATCGCGGCGAACGACTCGATCACGGCGGCCGTCTCCGTCCCCGCGAACGCCTCGACGGCGCAGCGGTTTCTCACGCTCGAGGCGTTCAAAGCCGGCGGCTTCACGGTGGAGGCCCTCCTCAACGAGCCCTCGGCCGCGGGCTTCGAGTACGCGCACCGAAATCGCCGCGACGGGCGGCGCGAGCATCTCGTCGTTTACGACCTCGGCGGCGGCACGTTCGACGCCTCCCTGCTTCGCATGACGGGAAAGACGAACGAGGTGCTCGCGACGAACGGCGTGCGGCGGCTCGGGGGAGACGACTTCGACGAGGCGATCCTCGCGCTCGTCCTCGAGAAGGCGGGCGCGCGGGATTCCGATGCGGCCGCGCGCGCTCTCGTCCTCGAGGAATGTGTTCGGGTCAAGGAGGCCCTCTCGCCGAACTCGCGACGGTTCATGGTCGACCTCGCGGCTCTCGACCGCGAACCGCTCGTCCTCCCCGTCGAGGACGTTCACGAGGCCTGCTCCCCCCTCATCGCGCGCACGCTCGAGGCCGTCGAGGAGCTTGTCGACGAGGCGGAGGGTGTGACCTGGGCCGACGTCGCGTCGCTGTACGTCGTCGGGGGAGGAGGTCTCTTCCCGCTCGTGCCGCGTCTCCTGAAAGAGCGCTTCGGCGACAAGCGCGTCCGCCGCTCGCCGCACCCTTTCGCGGCCACCGCGATGGGTCTCGCCGTCTGGCTCGATCGGGAAGGCGGCTACGGGCTGGAGGAGCGCCTCTCGCGGCATTTCGGCGTCTTTCGCGAGGGCGGCGCGGGCCGCGACGTCGTGTTCGACACGATCTTCGAGAAAGGGACGCCTGTGCCCGCGCCGGGCGCGCCGCCGGTCGTCGTGACCCGCCGGTACCGCGCCGCGCACGACGTCGGCCACTTCCGGTTTCTCGAGTGCTCGCGTCTCAAGGACGCGCGGCCCGACGGTGACGTCACACCGTGGGACGAAGCCTTCTTCCCGTTCGAGCCCGGCCTGCGCGCCGCGGACCTCTCGTCGGCGCGCATTCAGCGGCGGGAAGGCGGCCCCGAAATCGCCGAGACGTACGCGCTCGGGAGTGAAGGCGCCGTCACCGTGACGGTCACGGACGCGACGGACGGCTTTTCGCGTACGTTCAGACTGACGCGCTGACGCGTTCGTCGATTCCTAGGACGAGGAGCGTCCGGTCGTCCTCGGTGTCCGTTCTTCCCGTGAAGGCGCGTTGCGCGGCGAGGAGGCGGTCCTTCAGCGCGGCGGCGCTTTCGAACGGGCCCGCGCGCAGCACGTCCTCGAGCCGCTCGAATCCCCAGGATTCGTCCGTGCTCTGGCGCGTGGCTTCGACGAGCCCATCCGAGAAGACGACCCAGAAATCGCCGGCGGCGAGCGGCTCCTGGACGGTGTGCCACCCGCCCGTCAGGGAAAGGCCTAGGGGCCGCGCGGGATTCTGGAGTGCGCGGACGGTCGCGTCCTTCTGGACGCGGTAGGGGTACGGATGCCCGGCGTTCGTATAGGCGACGGTCCGCCGCCCCAGGTCGAAGACGAGATGACAGAGCGTCACGAACGTCCGCCGCTCGGTCGTCCGGACGATCTCCTCGTGCAGCAGCTCCATCAGCCGGACGCCTCCCGAGCCCGTGCGCGCCAGCATCCCGAGGGAGGCTCGCGCGGCAGCCATGACGAGGCCCGTCGGGAGCCCGTGCCCCGACACGTCGGCGATGGAGACCGTCAGGACGCGCTCGGCGTGCGACAGATCGTAGAAGTCTCCGCCGATGGCGGCGGCGGGCGCGAAATCGACCGCGATCTCGACGCCCGGACACGCGAAATCCGCGGGTGGGAGGAGACGCCGCTGGAGGTCGCGCGCGACGGACAGCTCGTGCTCGAGCGCTTCCTTCTCGGCCTTTTCCGCCACGCTGGCCGAAAGGCGACTGGCCATGTGGTTGAAGCTGCCCGTCAGGGCCGCGAGCTGGTCGTGTCCCTTCAGGAGCACGCGATGCGCGAAGTTGCCCTTCTCGATCTCGGCGAACCCCAGCGAAAGGCGACGTGTTGCGCGCGCGATCCGGGAGACGAGAAGGCCCGCGAGAAGAGACGCGAGAAGGAACACGACGAGCGTGGCGATCCCGAGAGCACCCAGGACCGCGAGGACGACGCGGCTCAGCGGAACGCGTTCCGACCCCGCGATCGTCATGTCGAGGAAAAGCTCCTGCGCCTCGCGGGCGAGAGACGTGCGGACGAGGAAGAGGACGGGCCGCTTCTCGAGGGCCTTACCCGTCTCCGCGTCGAGAACGGACTGCCGGACGAAGTACGGGAATGCGGTCCAGCGACCGCTCCACGGTCCCGCGCCCACGGGGGGGGCGGCCGTCTCGCCGCCCGCGTCCGGCTCGCCCCCGGAATCGGACTCCTCCGAGATGTTCACGCTCTTCTGCGTCTTCCTTCCGGCGTCGAGGGAGATCCGGACCTTGCCCTTCCGCGCGGCGTCGTCGTCGTCGCGCACCTTGACCGCCCCGAGGAAGCGGATCACGTTGCCCGTTTCCGTCTCGAGAGCGCGCCGGAAGGCCGCGTCGAGGCGCTGGGCCACGACGATGGGGCCTCGCGGCCGGGGCTCGACGGCCACCGCGAAAAGCGCGGGTCCCTGCTTCACGAGCCAGGTGCCGCGCTCCGTCATCCACGGGCGAGTCACGAGGGTCGAGGGCGGGGAGGTGGCGCCTCGGGCCGCGAGGTCGCGCGCCTGGTCGAGAAGCTCGGCCCGCCGGCTCGCGAACGCCGCCTCGACGCGGCGCGTTCCGAGCTGCCCCGCAATGACGAGGAGGCCCGCGTAGACGAAGAACGCGGCGAAGACGACCGCCGACATCAGGAGCACGTACGAGACGACGAGACGGCTCCCGACGCGCCAGAGGAGGCCGCGCAGGAGGTGGCGTGTCGCACTCACCATGAAAACGGAGCCCGCGAAGACGAGGAGGACGATGCCGAGGGCCGTCCAGCCGCTCTTGTCGGACGCAAGGGTCACGAGAAGAACGCCGGCGGCCGTCAGGAGCCCGCTGGCCTTGAAGGTCCGCGTGAGCCTCATCGCGGCGGACGACGCGCGGCCGGAGGCGGGGCGCCGGGCTCGAGCGCCGCCGCCTCGGACGCGAGATACGTCGTCTGCGACGGGAACGCGAAGCCGCTGCCGGCGCTCTCGACGACGTGCATGAGGGCGAGGAGAAGCTCTTCCTGCGCGGCGAGGAACGCCGGCCAGTCGGGCACCAAGAGATACGCGAACACCTCGACGTCGAGCGTGTACGCATTCAGCTTCAGGAACATGACGCGGAGGGTGGCGGCCTCTACGCGTGGGTCCCCGGCGAGCCGCGCGCGGCAGCCGTCGAGAATCGCCTGCATCTGGGTCGCCGTCGTCTCGAAGCGGAGGCCGAGGACGTGGCGGAACCAGAACTTGTCGCGCCGGCTGAGGTTCTCGATCTCGGACGTCATCATCGCCCCGTTCGGGATCGAGACGACCGTCCGGTCGAGAGTGCGGATGCGCGTCGCGTAGAGCGTCACGTCCTCGACCGTGCCCTGAACGGTCCCGATGCGCACGACGTTGCCGACATTGAGAATCTTGTCGGTCAGGACGACGACCCCGCCGAAGAGGTTCTCGAGGCTCTTCTGTGCCGCGAACGCCACGGCGATGCCGCCGATCCCGAGCCCCGCGAGCGTCGCGGTGAGGTTCACACCCAGGCTCGCGAGCGCGGCGAGGACGGCTGCGAGGACGATGATGCCTTGCAGCACGCGCCGCCCGATCGTGAGCGACGACGCCGCGGTCGCACCGGAGGCCATGAGGCGGAGCGTGGCGCGCGACGTCAGGAAGCGGATGCCGCGGATCAGCAGCCACGCGAGGGCGGCGATGACGAGGAGGCGCGAGATGCGGCCGTAGTTGTAACGGCCGAGGAGCGGAAGGCCGATCCTTGCCACGGCGAAGATGTGGAGAGGTACGGCGGCGAGGAGGGTGAGCGGACCGCGGAAGGGCACGAAGCTGCCCGCGAGGCCTTCGGCGCGTGAACGGCGGGCGAGCACACCGCGCACGCCGGCCAGCAGGGCGGCGACGAGGAGGCGCGCGAGGAGCCACGCGATCGGGATCAGCGCCCAGAACGCGAGGACCTGCCAGAGGCGGAAGGCGCCTCCGACCGAACGTTGGAGGGCCGCCGGCATGATGCGGTCCAGCACCGGTGTCGTTAGGTCTTTGAAGGCGGCCGGGACCTCGCGGAGCGTCTGGGAGGAGACGAGCCAGACCGCGGGACCCTCGGCGGGCTGCGTCCGGACCAGGAGGACGTCGAACGAATCCGCCCCGCGCTCGATGGCGCCGGCCCGCTCGAGATCGGGCGAGAAACCGTCGCTCACGTCGCCGAGCGGCGAGCGGCTCAACCTCTGGAGATCGCCGACGAAGCGCTCGTCGAGAACGGCCTTCAGCTCCTTCGCGACCTCTCCCGGAGGAATCCGGGCACTCTTCGGCCACTGGAGGTACTCGGCCGCGAGAACCCAATTCTGGCGTGACGCCGCCCGCATGTAGCCGAAGAACGCGCCCGAGGGCGTCTCGCGGCGATACAGGTCGCCGGGCACCTCGGCTGTGGACGGAGTCGGAGCGGGCGCGAGCCCCGGCATCTGCCCGAACACCGGCCCGGCAGCGAGGAGAGCGGCACCGAGGGCGCAGGCGGCGAAGAGCCGGCGAGTGGCGGACGGCATGGCCTTCCGTTCAGCCCCCCGCAGCGGAAAGCCGTACTCACGGTCGTGATACGGCGCGTGCAGGGGATCGCCGGGCGCGACGTCGCAGTAGGACACGAGGCGGATTCTAGGGCCAGGAAGCGCTAGGTCGTGACAGGCTCGGTCAGCTTGTAGCTCTGGAGGACGCGCGCGTAGTTCGCGCGCTCGTACGCCGCCGGATCCGGGCACGAAAGCAGGCTCATGCTGCCCTTCATCTGGGCCAGCGATTCGTACTCGTGCTCTTCCA
>JBDTML010000268.1:0-16724 GCA_039934255.1 Acidobacteriota bacterium
ATGACCCGAACGATCGGAATCCCGTACTTCTTCGCGAAGTCGAAGTCGCGCGTGTCGTGCGCGGGCACCGCCATGAGCGCGCCCGTGCCGTAGTCGGCAATTACGAAGTTCGCGAGCCAGACGGGGATTTCCTCTCCGGTGAAGGGGTTGATCGCCTTGCGGCCGGTGTCACGGCCGTCCTTCTCGGCCCCCTCGGCCTCGCGCACGATCCGCTCCTGGCCGCGGATGGACGCGACCCACGCCTCGAGCTCGGCCTTCTTCGGATGTCCCTCGAGGAGGCGCGGTACGAGCGCGTGTTCGGGGGCGAGGATGAGCGCCGTCGCGCCGAAGACGGTATCCGGACGCGTCGTGAAGACGCGCACCGTCTCCCCGACAGACGGAATCGCGAAGTCGAGATCGGCACCCGTGGATTTGCCGATCCAGTTGCGCTGCATCGTGACGACCTTCTCGGGCCAGCTCCCGAGCGTATCCAGGCCCTCGAGCAGCCTTTCGGCGTAGTCGGTGATCTTCAGGAACCACTGTTCCAGCTCGCGCTGGACCACCGGCGTCTTGCAGCGCTCGCAGACGCCCCCCTCGGCCTGTTCGTTCGCGAGGACCGTCAGGCAGGACGGGCACCAGTTGACGGCGGACTTCTTCCGGACGGCGAGTCCCTTCTCGAGAAGTCTGAGGAAGAACCACTGGTTCCAGCGGTAGTACTCGGGCTCGCAGGTCGTGACTTCCTTCGTCCAGTCGTAGAGCACTCCCCACGTCCGGAACTGCTCCTTCATCGCCGCGATGTTCGCGAGCGTGGACGTGCGTGGATGAATCCCCTTCTGGATCGCGTAGTTCTCGGCGGGAAGGCCGAACGCGTCCCAGCCCATGGGGCAGAAGACGGTCACCCCGGTCTGCCTGAGGAAGCGGTGAAGCGCGTCGGTGAGGAAGTAGGTCCGCGCGTGCCCCACGTGCAGGCGGTCGCCCGACGGATACGGGAGCATGACGAGGAGGTAGGTGCCTTCGCCCGCGGGCTTCCCGGTGTCCACGAAGGCCGCCCGGTCCGCTTCCCAGCGCGCCCGCCACTTGGCCTCGATCCGGAGAACTTCGTCGCTCTTCGTCGTCGGCGTCGTGCTGCTCATCGAGCCGGCGAGTGTAAACGACCCGGCGGTCTCGTGTCAGCGACGGGCGGGAGCCGCGAGCGCGCGGGGATCGAGGGGCGCGCCCTCGACGGCTTCCACCACGCTGGCGCCGCGCGGCCGGCAGAGAGTCAGGCCGCCTTCGGCCGTCTCGAGAATGGGCCGCTTCATCTCGACCGAACGGCCGGCGACGTCCACGTGGAAGCCCGCGGGGGGCTGCCGGTCCAGGGCGAGGTGCCGCGCCGTGACCGTGTTCGCGAGTCCCCCGGGATCCGAGGGCACCCAGCCCAGACCCGCGACGAAGACCTCGATCCAGCGATGTCGGACGCCGCCGAGCTCCGGATTGAAAACGCTGCGGGATTCGGGCGTCAGCTCCCGCGCGCGCTGGGCGACGAGGATACCGGTGACCTGCCGGGCTGGAACGCCCGCCCGGAGCAGCAGTTCGGCCGCGAGGAGCGACCGCCCCACGCACGACCCCCGATGGGCGCGTAACGTGGCCGAAGCGGTTTCGGAGGATCCGTCCGGCAGGACATACCGGATGCGATGAGCCGTGAAGGCGATCACCCTCTCCACGGCCTCGAGAGTCGTCTTCGCGTCACCGAGGAGGCGCCGGGAGACCGAATCCAGCTCGGGATCCTCCGGGATCGGATCCGCGAGAACGGCGCGCGCCTCGGTGGAAAGGGTCGAGAGTGCGGGAGGGAAGGCGGCATCCACGGTAAAGGGGGCCGCCTGGACCTCGACGCGCGCTTCGAGCGAGCGGCCATTCGGCGAAGACAGCGCGATGCGATACCCCGCGCCTTCCACCGGGCGCGCATACCGCCACGGTGCGGCACCCTCCAGCCGGTACCGGGCCCACTCCCCCGGGGATGGACCGTTCTCCGCCGCGGCGAAGCCCGTCCACGCGAACGCGAGGGTGTAAAGCGCCCGGCGGCCTCTCAGGGCGCACTCCCTGCGGCGGGAACCCGCGGGCCGAACGTCGCGCGGCGGATGGCGTCCAGGACGCCGTTCACGAACGGGCCGGAGGACGGCGTCGAGAACTTCTTCGCGATTTCGACCGCCTCGTCGATCACGACCGCGTCCGGGATGTCTTCCTCGAAGAGAAGCTCGTAGAGCGCGAGCCGGAGGAGGTTACGGTCGACCGCCGCCATCCGCCCGAGCCTCCAGTGCTCCGAGCGCTCGGACAGCTTCGCGTCGAGCTCGTCACGCCGCGCGAGAGTTCCGGTCACGAGACGCTGCGCGTATTCCTGAACCTCGGGACGCGCGAGAACGTATTCCTCGGTGCGCGTGAACATCTCCTCGGCCGGTGTTCCCGCGAGGTCGTTTTGATAGAGAAGCTGAAGCGCCAGCTCCCTAGACTTCCGCCGGCGGCCGCTCACACGCGTCCCCTGTGCCCGGCCGTCAGCGCGCGGAGCGCCGGGTGGGAGCCTTCTTCAGGTTCGCGCGGAGGTCGGCCGCCTCGACCGCGGCCATGGCCGCTTCGAAGCCCTTGTTCCCGCCCTTGGCGCCCGAGCGTTCGAGCGCCTGTTCGAGCGTGTCGCAGGTGAGAACGCCGAACGCGATCGGAACGTCGACCTCGAGGGAAACCTGGAAGACGCCCTTCGCCGTCTCCCCCGCCACGTACTCGAAATGCGGCGTGCCGCCACGCAGCACGGCGCCGAGCGCGACGAGCGCGTCGAAACGGCCCGAGCGCGCAAGGTCGCGGAGAGCGAGCGGGATCTCCCAGGCTCCGGGCGCGCGCACGAGGACGAGGTTCGCGTCGTCGGCGCCGGTCCGGCGAAAGGCGTCGAAAGCCCCGTCCACGAGACGGGACACGACGAGGTCGTTCGTCCGCGCGGCCACGATTCCGAAGCGGCGTCCCTTGGAGGAGAGATGGCCTTCGATCACGTTCATCGGACCGGAGAGTGTACCAGCCTCAGCGTGGCAGGAGCTCGTGGACACGCGCGTGGGGGCCTTCGGAGCCGAAATTCTCGGCATAACGATCGACGAAGTCGGTGAGCGCGTAGCGCGGCGGCTGCGGACCGAGGGCTTCGAGGGTGTAGACGGCGGCCACGCTCCCGACCCTCCCCGCGACTTCCCAGGGCAGTCCGTGGTGCCGGGCCGCGAGGAGACCGCCCCGGAAGGCGTCGCCGACGCCGGTTGGATCGACGGCGGGTCCGCGCAGCCGGGCGGGCGGGATCCGGAAGGTCGTGTGCGCGGCGGGAGCCTCTGGCTGACCTCCCCGGAGGGCGATCGTGGAGCCTTCGGCCCCGCGCGTCACGATCAGGGCTGGCACCTCTAAGAGCATTTCGGCCTCCGAGACGCCCGTCTTCTTCTCGATGACGCCGAACTCGTACTCGTTGGCGATCAGGAGGGCGGCGCCCCTCAGCCCGGCGAGGAGGTCGCCGCCGGAGAGCCGTGCGACCTGCTGGCTCGGATCGTAGACATAGGGGATGTGGAGCTCGCGGCACTCCTTTGCGTACTTCGCCATCGCCTCCGGGTCGTTCGGCGAGATGACGGCAAGGCTCACGGCGCTCAGGGAAAGATCCCGGAAGGAGAGCGTCGCCGCGCGCGCCATGGCTCCCGTGTAGAACGTCGCGATCTGGTTCTGGCTCTGGTCCGTCGAGACGAAGAACGAGGCCGTGTAGAGGTCGTCGCAGATGTGGAGGCTCGAGGTGTCGACGCCCTGCTCGGCCAGCCAGCGGCTGTAGTCGAGCGCGTCGACTCCCGCCGTCGCCATGATGACGGGCTTGAGACCGAGCAGCGCGAGCGTGTAGGCGATGTTCGGGGCCACGCCGCCACGGACCTTCCGCATCGAATCCACGAGAAAGGAGACCGACAGGCGCTCCATGCGGTCGGGCACGACGACGTCGAGGAACTTCCCCGGGAACGTCATGAGGTAGTCGTAGGCGACGGATCCGGTGACAACGATGCGGCGTGCGGTCATCTGTCCTCTTTCTTCACGTGTCGATTTGGATCATTTCTCGAGGAACAGCGCCAGGCGTCTCGCGGCAGCCGGCGAAATGCGTTCTTTCGCCGTGAGGACGGCCCACGCGAGGGCGTCCGCGCAGTCGCTCGGGCGATCGGGATCGAGACGCCTAACGGCACTCGCGAGGACCCGATTTGCGGTGCCCGCGTTCCGTTCGAGGACGGCGAGGACGGCCTCCACGGAGACGGCGGCCTCCTCCTCGTGCCAGCAGTCGAAATCCGTGACGAGCGCCATCGAGGCGTAGCCGATTCCGGCCTCCCGGCAGAGCTTCGCTTCCGTGGCGTTCGTCATGCCGATCACGTCGACGGACCACGAGCGGTAGAGAAGGGACTCGGCCTTCGTGGAAAACTGCGGCCCCTCCATGCAGACGTACGTCCCGCCCCGGTGACACACCGCTCCCTCGGTCTTCGCGGCCGAAGCGAGCGCGTCGAGGAGAACGGCGGAGACCGGGTGCGCGAACGAGACGTGACCCACGCAGCCGCCGCCGAAAAACGTCGAGATCCGGTGCTTCGTCAGGTCGATGAACTGATCCGGCAGCACGATGTCGGTCGGCTTGTACGCCTCCTTCATCGAGCCGCAGGCCGAGGCCGAAAGCAGCCACGAGCAGCCGAGCTTCCGGAAGCCCCAGATGTTCGCGCGGTAGTTGATCTCGCCGGGGAGCAGCGAGTGGTGCCGGCCGTGCCGCGCCAGGAATGCAACAGGGACCGAAGAAAGAGTTCCTAGAGAGTAAGAATCGGAGGGGGCGCCAAACGGTGTGCGCAGCGCGACTTCGCCGGTGACCTTCAACCCGGGCAGCGAATACAGACCCGAACCGCCAACGAGACCGATCCGTTTCTGCTCTTTCCTCGCTCCCCTCTCCCCCTTCAAAGAAATCTTCTTCTCTTTCCTCATCTCCCGCGCCCCATCTCCTCGAGGATGTCGAGCGCCAGCTTCAGCGCGGCGCGGCCCGCCTCGCCGGTGACCTCCGGCTCGCTGCGTTCGGCGCAGGCCTTCAGGAACGCCGCGTCGTCGGCGGTGAGGGCGTCCGCGGGTTCGACCGTCACGGGCCAGGGCACGATGCGCGGCGGTCCGCTCAGGCGGTCGAGGCGGAACGCCGTCACATCGCGGTTCTGCGTGTCGATCGAGAAATACCAGTCCGGCTGGAAGAACCGGAACTTCCGGGTCTTCTCCTGCGAGACCCGCGAAGCCGTCAGATTCGCCACGCAGCCGCCTTCGAACGAGAGCCGTACCGAGGCGATGTCGATCTTGTCGCTCAGGATCGGGACCCCGACCGCCCGGATCTCGGTGACCGGCTTGCCCACGAGATCGAGAGCGATGTCGAGGTCGTGCACGAGAAGGTCGAGGACCACGTCCACATCGAGGGCGCGCGGCACGAACACTCCGAGACGGTGCGCCTCGATGAACTTCACGTCGGTCACGAGGGGGCGCACGGCGGCGACGGCTGGGTTGAAACGCTCGATGTGGCCCACCTGAAGGACGCGGCCCCTGCCGCGGGCGAGGGCCACGAGGCGATCGGCCTCGGCAAGCGTCACCGTGATGGGCTTCTCGACCATCACGTCGGCGCCGCCCTCGAGGAGCTCCTCCGCCACCGCCGCGTGCGTGGAGGTCGGCGACGCGACGACGACGGCGCGGGCGCCCGCGGCGAGGAGCTCCTTCACGGAGCGTCTGCGCACGAGACCCTTATTTCCGTATGCGGCCTCGATCGCGAGGGAGGCCGCGTCGTCCGCGTCGACGAAGCCCACCGGCTCGGAGGCGGCAAGCTCGGTCAGGATCCGGGCGTGGTGCCGGCCGAGATAGCCGCACCCGACGATGCCTGTCCGGATCCTCGTCATGCGGGCGGCAGTCTAAAGGATGGCATGCGGCCGCACGGCGGTGCTCTTCAAGCGGCGACGGTTTCCTTGACCGTGAGGACGGGGCACGGCGCCGTGCAGACGAGGCGCCCGGCGACGCTTCCCATCACCATGCGCGAGACGCCCGTCCGGCCGTTCGTCCCGAGGACCAGCATGGTCGCGCGCGCCCGTTCGGCGGCTTCCGCGAGAGCATCATGTGGACAGCCCGCGAGAAGCTCCGTGCGGGCCGGCACTCCCGCTCGGTCGGCCCTGCGGCGCAGGGCTTCGAGTCGCAGGCCGCAATCCTCCCGAATCCGTCTCTCGATCTCTCTCGCGATGTCTCCGACGCCGTAGCCGATGACTCCGGGCGTGTCGAGGACGTGTCCCACCACGAGCTCCGCGCCGCGCGCCCTCGCCATCTCGAGGGCCACGTCGAACGCCCGAGCAGAAGCCGGCGAAAAATCCGTTCCGACGTAAATTGTTCGCGCGCTCATGGGAACCTCCGGGGAATCCGCGAAGACCGAATCCCCCCGATCAAGGTCGCGCCCCTGCGGCGCCGGCGACATGATCCATTTGAATCAAACGGTGCCACCGCGTAACCTCCGCGGCTCACATGAGCGGACGCGACTGGAAATCCACCCTCCTCCTCCCGAAGACGGAATTCCCCATGAGGGCGGACCTCCCGAAGCGGGAGCCCGCGCGCCTCGCGCGCTGGCAGGACGGGGACCTTTACGGCCGCATCCGCGCCGCCCGGAAGGGCGCGCCGCCGTTTCTCCTCCATGACGGGCCTCCCTACGCGAACGGCCGGATCCACATGGGCACGGCGATGAACAAGATCCTGAAGGACCTCGTCGTGCGCAGCAAGACGCTCGAGGGCTTCGACGCGCCTTACGTGCCCGGGTGGGACTGCCACGGCCTCCCGATCGAGCTCAAGGTCGACAAGGAGCTCGGCCCGAAGAAACGCGCGATGACCGACGTCGCCGTGCGCGACGCCTGCCGGGCCTACGCGGAGAAGTGGATCGACGTCCAGCGGACCGACTTCATGCGCCTGGGCGTCCTCGGGCAGTGGATGTCCCCCTACCGCACGATGGACTTCTCTTACCAGTCCGAGATCGCGAGGGCCTTCGGGCGATTCGTCGAGAAGGGCCTCGTATCGTTCGGCTTCAAGGCGGTTCTCTGGTGCGTGCACGACCGCACGGCGCTGGCCGAGGCCGAGATCGAATACGAGGACAAGACCGACTGGTCGATCTACGTCGGAATGCCAGTAAGAGAAGATTCTTTGAAGGGTGTGTGGGGCCCTCTCGTTCAGTCGGGCGAGGTGCGGCAAATCTACGCCGTCATATGGACGACGACGCCATGGACCTTGCCCGCTAACCGGGCCATCGCGCTGGGTCCGAAGATCGACTATGTTCTTCTGAAAAGAGAATCGGAGCCGGGCACCGCCTACCTCGTCGCCGACGCCCTCGTGCCGCAGGTGACGGCCGCGCTGGGATGGCCGGACGCCACCCCTCTTCCCCTTTCGAAGAAAAGCGGCGAATCGATTGTCGCGACATCGCCCGCGTTGCGATACGCCCGCCCCTTCGCGTCCGACCCATTCGACAATTTCGGATTTCTCCTCGGCGAGCACGTCTCGACGACCGACGGCACCGGCCTCGTCCACACGGCCCCCGGCCACGGTCGCGACGACTACGAGGTCGTGCGGCGCGCGGGATTCAAGGTGGACGACCCCGCGCTCTGCCCGGTCGACGAAGCCGGGTTCTACGACGCGAACGCGCCGGAGTTCCTGAGAGGAAAGCGCGTCGTAACGCCGAAGACACCTGCCGACGACGCGAACCTCGCGGTCCTCGAGGCGCTTCAGGACGGCCGCGCCGGGACCTCCCTCCTCCTCTCGAAGAAGTCTTCTCCTCATTCCTATCCTCATTGCTGGCGCTGCAAGAACCCCGTGATCTTCCGGGCCACCCACCAGTGGTTCATCGATCTCGGGGCTCTCCGCGACCGCGCGATGGCGGAGATCCGCGGCGACGTGCAGTGGATCCCGTCCTACAGCGAGAACCGCATCGGCGCGATGGTCGACAACCGCCTCGAGTGGACGATCTCCCGCCAGCGCCGCTGGGGCTCTCCTATAACGTTCCTGCGGTGCGTGGACTGCAAACAGAACGGCGTCGTGAGCCATTTCCCGGCCGTCGAGGGGAAAATAGGCGAAAAAGAAAAAGAACAAAGAGAAGATTTCTTTGAAAGGGTAAGAGAAACGTTCCGCGAGCACGGAGCGAACGCCTGGTACGACGACGCGTTCCCCCCGTCTTACTTTCTAAGAGAATCTTCTTCTTCCTCTTCAGCCTTCTGTTCCGCCTGCGGGGGCGCCAACTTCGAGAAGCTGAAGGACATCCTCGACGTGTGGTTCGACTCCGGCGTCTCGCACGCCGCGGTTCTCCGTTCGGGCGACTACGGCCTCGCGGACCCGTACACCGCGCAGCCGCCCGTCCCCGTCATGTACCTCGAGGGCCACGACCAGCACCGCGGCTGGTTCCAGTCCTCGCTCCTCACGTCCGTCGCTCTGACGGGCCGCGCGCCCTACGACACCGTGCTCACCCACGGTTTCGTCGTCGCGGGCGACGGGCACAAGATGTCGAAGTCGCTCGGCAACACGATCGAGCCGCAGGACCTCCTCAAGACGGACGGCGCGGACGTCATCCGCCTGTGGGTCGCGTCGCTCGACTACACGAACGACGACCCGCTCTCGAAGGAGATCCTCCAGCGCACGGCCGAGGCCTACCGGAAGATCCGGAACACGGCGCGCTTCCTGCTGTCGAACCTGTTCGACTTCGACCCGGCGAAAGACGTCGTGCCGGACGCGCAGCTCGAGCCTCTCGACCGCTGGGTCCTCGACGCGGCGGCGCGTTTCGCGGCCGAGGCGCGCGACGCCTACGCGCGCTACGAGTTCCACGGTGTGGCGCGGCGCCTCCTCGATCTCGTCACGACCCATCTCTCGGCGTTCTGGTGCGACGTGCGCAAGGACGCGTTCTACGTTCTCGCGGCGAATGACCCCGTGCGGCGGTCGGCGCAGACGGCCGCGTGGAAGCTCGTCGAGACTATCGTGGTCGCGGTTTCCCCGATCTGCCCGTTCACGGCGGAGGAGATCTATGAGTCTCTACCGGGGAAGGCGAAGGATCCGTCGGCGCTATTCCTGCGAAGCTGGAGCGATCTCGAGCTCCCGGGACTTTCTGCGAATGAAAGAGAAGCATGGGGGAAGGTCCTCGCGCTCCGGTCGGAGTTCCTGCAGTCCCTCGAGCCGCTGAGACGCGAGGGACGCGTCGGTTCCGCGTCACAGGCGGTCGCGGCGCTTCCGCGCAGCGAGGACGTCGACCGTGCGCTGGCCCTTCTTCACCTTTCAGAAGAAAAGCTCGCCGACGTCTTCGGGGCGTCATCCGTCGCGAGAGTCGAGGGCGCCGAAGCGCACTCCGCGTCCGCCCGCCCCGCCGAGGGCGCGAAGTGCCCCCGCTGCTGGCAGGTGCGAAGCGACGTCGAGCCGGGCGACGACGGCCTCTGCGCGCGCTGCCGGCGCGTGGCCGGCGAGTAGAATCCACCCGTGCCGCGCCGGCTCTTCTATTTTGGAATCTCTCTCGCCGTCGTGGCTCTGGACCAGATCACGAAAGCGATCGTGTCCGCGCGTATCCCGCTGCACGACACGATTCCGGTGATTCGGGGGTTCTTCGACCTGACGCACGTGAGGAACACGGGCGCGGCCTTCGGCATCTTCGCGTCTTTCAGCTCGCCTGCGCGCACGACGATCCTGACGCTCGTCGCCGGCGGCGTCTTTCTCGCCGTTCTCGCCTGGTCGCTGTCGTCGCCCGTGACGCTCACGCGGCTCCAGACGGCGCTCGCTCTCGTCCTCGGCGGCGCCGCCGGGAACCTGATCGACCGCGTGCGCTTCCATTCCGTGACGGACTTCCTGCGCTTCTACGTGGACCGCTGGGAATGGCCGTCTTTCAACGTGGCCGACAGCGCGATCAGCGTGGGCGTCGTCCTCCTCGCCTGGGACATCTGGCGGCAACCCGGAAAAGAGCCCGAAACATGCACCCAGAACTGATCCACATCGGCTCCTTCGCGCTCCCGAGCTACGGCGTGATGATGGCACTCGGCTTCCTCGCCGCGTTGTGGCTCCTCCGAAAGCGGGCGCCCGGGTTCGGGATCGAGCCAGACGCCGCGTCGGACATCGGAATCTGGTTGCTCCTCTCCGGTCTCGTGGGCGCAAAGCTCCTGCTCGTCATCGTCGAGTGGCCGCACTACGTGTCTTCCTGGGACGGCCTGAAGGATCTCGCGCGGGCAGGCGGCGTCTTCTACGGCGGCCTGATCGGCGCGGTCGTGGGCACGGCGATTCTCCTTCGGAAGCGTCGGATCCCCTTCTTCGCCTTTGCCGACAGCGCGGCGCCCTCGATCGCGCTCGGTCAGTGCCTCGGACGCGTTGGCTGCCTCCTCGCGGGCTGCTGCTGGGGCCGTCACTGCGAGCAGCCCTGGGCGATCACGTTCTTCGACCCGAAAGCGGCCGAGAACGTCGGCGTCCCGCTCGGAGTCCCGCTTCATCCCACGCAGATCTACGAGGCCGTCGGCACGCTCATCCTCTGCATCCTCCTCGTCGCCTTCGAGCGCCGCCGGTATTCCGGAGAAACGTTCGTGCGCTACCTCTTCGGATACGCGATCCTTCGTTTCACGATCGAGATCTTTCGCGGCGATCCGCGCGGCTCGGTCTTCGGCGCGATGTCGACGTCCCAGTTCATCGCGATCTGCCTCGCCGTCGCAGCGGCCGGGATCTGGGCCCTGCGTCGCAGGACGGCGCCAGCGCCGGCAGCCGCTCGAGCGGCGTGAGCGACGAGCCCGGGCCCCGGCGCGCGTTCCGCGCCGACCGCGGCGACGCGGGCGAAAGGCTCGACAGGGTGCTCCTCAGGCACCTCAACGACCTGCCCGAGGCCTCGCGCACGAAGATCCAGGAGTGGATCGACGGCGGATACGTTTCGCTTGGAGGGAGGAAGCCGAAGAAGAGCTCCGAGAAGGTGAAAACGGGAGAGGAGATCGCCGTCGACCTTCCCCCGCCTCCGCCGCCTCGGCCTGACATCCTCGCCCAGGACATCCCGCTATCAGTTCTCTTCGAGGACTCCGAGATTCTCGTTCTCGACAAGCCGCCCGGTCTGGTCGTGCACCCGGCCGTCGGCCATCGCGACGGCACGCTCGTGAACGCGCTCCTGCACCGCTCGAAGGACTGGGCCGGACCGGCGGACCGGCCCGGCATCGTGCACCGCCTCGACAAGGACACGTCCGGTGTGCTGATCATCGCGAAGACGGAGCGGGCGATGGCGGTGCTCGGGAAAGCGATGAAGGAAAGATGCCTGGAAAAGGATTATTTGGCCGTGGTTTATGGGAAAGCACCGCTGAAAAAAGGGCGCATCGACCTCAAAATCCAGCGCGATCCCGCCGACCGCAAACGCATGGCTGCCTCGAAGATCGAGGGGCGAGATTCTTCCACCTTCTATGAGATTCTTTCCGAATCCTCCGGTCTCTCCCTCCTGAAGTGCAGGCTCGTAACCGGCCGAACGCACCAGATCCGTGTACACCTGAAGGCGCTGAACCTGCCCATCGTCGGCGATTCCGTGTACGGGTCGCCCCGCTGGAAAGGCATGAAGGACCCCGCGCTCGCCGCAGCCTGCAAGGGGTTTCCGCGCCAGGCTCTCCACGCGTGGCGCCTCGGGATCAAGCACCCTGCCACCGGCGAAAAGATGACGTTCACCGCGCCCGTCCCGCCGGACCTGGCTGGTCTCCTCTCGGCAGCCGGGCTCGAAGGTGCCGGCCTTTGTTAATGTCGGCGGCATGAGCACGACCCGTACCCCCGCCCGCGTCTCCGCGCGCGGCCTCGCCATGCCGGCCTCGCCCATCCGCAGGCTCATGCCTCTCGCGGACGAGGCGAAAAAGCGCGGCGTGAAGGTCTATCACCTGAACATCGGCCAGCCCGACCTCGAGACGCCCGAGCCCATGCGCCGGCGGCTGACGACGCTGAAAGACAAGGTCTACGCCTACTCGCCTTCGAACGGGACTCCGGAGTACCTCGACTTCCTCCACGCGTACTACGGAAGGCTCGGCCTCACGTTGAAGAGAGGCGAGATTCTCGCCACCACGGGCGGAAGCGAGGCGCTGCTCTTCGCTTTCATGGCCTGCGCCGATCCGGGGTCCGAGATCCTGACGGTGGAGCCGCTCTACACGAACTATCGCTCTTTCGCGACCATGGCGGGTCTCACCCTGCGCCCGATCGTGACGCGCGGCGAGGATGGCTTCCATCTCCCACCGCGCGCCGAGTGGGAAAAGGCGTTGACGCCCAAGACCCGCGTCGTCCTTCTCTGCAACCCGAACAATCCGACCGGAACCGTTTATTCGAGGGAAGAGATCGTCCGCGCGGCGGAGTTCTGCCGCGACCACGGTCTCTTCTTCGTGTCGGACGAGGTTTACAGGGAGTTTCTCTACGACGGCCGGGAATCCGCCAGCGCCCTGTCGCTCGCGGAGTTCGAGGACCAGGTCGTCGTGGTGGATTCCCTCTCGAAGCGCTTCTCGGCGTGTGGCATCCGGCTCGGCGCGCTCGTCACGCGCAACGCCGATATTGCCGGGGCCTGCAACCGGATGGCGCAGGGCCGCCTCTCGCCGCCGGGCCTCGCACAGCACATCGCGCCCGGCGCGCTGGAACTGGGGCCCGCGTACTACCAGGGCATCATCCGCGAGTACCAGAAGAGGCGCGACACGCTCTACGAGGGCCTCTCGAAGATTCCCGGAGTCTTCCTCCGCAAGCCCGAGGGCGCGTTCTACTTCGTGGCCCGCATTCCCGTGAAGGACAGCGACGACTTCGCGGCCTGGCTCCTTTCGGACTACTCCCTCGACGGCAAGACCGTCATGGTCGCGCCTGCCAGCGGGTTCTACGTGACGGAGGGCCTCGGCAAGAACGAGATCCGCATTGCGTACGTTCTGAAAGAGGACGACCTGAACGCGGCCGTCGAAATTCTCGCGCAGGCGATACCCGCCTACCGAAAGGCGCGCGGCCTCGCGTGAAAGCGGCCGCCTGCGCTTCGCGGACGGCCGCCTCTTCCCTCTTAACCTTCTAAAGCAAATCTCTTCTACTTCTTCTTCCTCGCGGAAGCCTCGCCCGCCGGCACGTCGATCTGCGCCTTCTGGATCGTCCCGGAGTAGTCGACGTAGATCGACTTCCACTCGCTGAAGACGTCCAGCGCGGCGAGCCCCGCTTCGCGGTGCCCGTTTCCCGTCTTCTTGGTGCCGCCGAACGGCAGATGAGTTTCGGCGCCGATCGTCGGGAGATTGACGTAGAAGATACCCGCCTCGAGATCGCGCATCGCGACGAACGCCTTGTTCACGTCCTGCGTGAAGATGGCCGACGAAAGCCCGTACTCGCTGTCGTTCGCGACGTCGATGGCTTCTTCCAGCGACGAGATCGGAACGATGGACGTCACGGGACCGAAGATCTCCTCGCGCGCCACGCGCATCGTGCGGTGGCAGTCGGCGAAAACGGTGGGCGCGACGAACCAGCCCTTTTCGTGCGCCTTACCCGCGAGCCGCCGGCCTCCGGCGACGCACTTCGCGCCCTCGGCCTTGCCGATCGAAATGTAGTCGAGGACCGTGTCGAGCTGGCTCTCGTTGACGGAGGGCCCCATCTCGCTCTTCTCGTCGAGCCCGCTGCCGACACGGAGCGCGTTCGCACGCTCGGCCATCATCGCCGTGAACTTCCGTACGACCTTCTTGTGCACGAGGAGCCGGGAGGACGCCGTGCAGCGCTGGCCGCTCGTCCCGAAGGCGCCCCAGATCGATCCGTCGACGGCGAGCTCGAGGTTCGCATCGTCCATCACGATGATCGGGTTCTTCCCGCCCATCTCGAGGTGGACGTGTTTGAAAGATGGGGCGCAGGCTTCGTTGATCGTCTGGCCCACCGACGTCGAGCCCGTGAACGAGACCACCTTGACCCGCGGATCCTTGAGGAGAGGCATCCCCACTTTCGAGCCGCTACCGGAGACCATGTTGAAGACGCCGGAGGGAAGTCCCGCGTCCTCGAGGGCGCGCGCGAAGTTCACGACCGAGAGCGGCGTGTCGGTGGCGGGCTTGATGACGACGGTGTTCCCGCACACGAGGGCGGCCGTCGTCTTCCAGGCCGGAATCGCCATCGGAAAGTTCCAGGGCGTGATGAAAGCGCAGACGCCGATCGGCGAACGCACCGACATCGCGAACTTGTTCGGCAGCTCCGAAGGGGTCGTCTGCCCGTGCAGGCGCCGGCCCTCGCCGCCCATGAGGAACGCCATGTCGATGGCTTCCTGGACGTCTCCACGTGCCTCCTTGAGCACCTTCCCCATCTCGCGCGTCATGTCGCGGGCGTACTGCTCCTTGCGGTCGCGCAGGATCTCGCCCAGGCGGTAGAGAATCTCGCCGCGCTGGGGACCCGGGACGAGGCGCCACGACTTGTACGCCGCCGATGCAGCGTCCAGAGCGTCTCGAACGTCGCGCTCGTCCGAATCGGCGAAGCGACCGATGAGGTCGGTCACGTCCGCCGGATTGCGGTTCTCGAACGTGCGGCCGGAACGGGCCGGGACCCATTTACCGGCAATCCAGTTTCCATGAACGGGGACGGACGAAGCCATGAGCGCGTTCCTTTCGCTGCGGAGGTCAGCGCGACGGCGGCAGGGGCTCGGCCCCGCCGCTCATGTCGATGCGACCCGTGAATCGGGCCCCCTCGCCGACGACGATGCGGGGGGCGTGAATGTTGCCTTCGAGAGTCCCGGTGGGAAGGAGCTCGACACGTTCGGCGGCGCGCACGTTTCCCACGACGTGTCCCGCAATGGCGACCGTGCCAGCGGCCACGTCGGCGCGGATGATCCCGCGGAGGCCGACGCGAAGCGCCCTCGAGATTTCGACGCGGCCCTCGACGCGTCCCTCCACGAGCACGTCCTCGTCCCCCAGCAGCTCTCCCTGGATTCGTGTCTGGGGTCCGACGAAGGTGAACCGGGAAACGGGCTCTCCGAAACCCTCGGGCGCCGGACCGCCCCTCTTTCCGAAGATCGACATCGCGCGGCCGGAGTCTAACCGGCGGCAGCCGAACCCGCCACCGGTTCCCGGGGCACGAAAGCGAGAACCAGAGCGCCCGCGGCGCCTGCGAGAAGCGAACCCACCAGAATAGCCGCTTTTGCCGTGCTTTCCATGTGCTCTTCGCCTCCGAACGCGAGACCTCCCACGAAGAGCGACATCGTGAATCCGATCCCTCCGAGGAGGGAGACGCCCCACAGACTCCTGCGATTTCGCCGGTCCGTGGCGAGGTTTCCGACGCCGCTTCGGGCGAGAAGGAACGTCGTCCCGAAGATTCCGATCTGTTTGCCGAAGAACAGGCCGAGAACGATCCCGAGGGCGATCGGCGACGAGAGGATCGCCCCGATCTGCGCTCCGGGCACCGACACGCCCGCGTTCGCGAAGGCGAAGGCCGGCATGATTCCGTACGCGACCCAGGGGTGGAGTGCGCGCTCGAGACGGCGGAGGGGCGAAGTTTCCGCGCCGGCCGCCGGAATGGTCATCCCGAGGAGAACGCCCGCGACCGTCGCGTGGACGCCCGACTTCGCCATCGCGGCCCACAGGACGAAGCCCGCGGCGAGATAGGGGACGAGTGCGCGGACGCCGGCCCGGTTCAATGCGACGAGCACGGCCAGCGCGCCTGCGACGACACCGAGGGCCCGGAGATCCAGACCGGACGTGTAGAAGAACGCGATCACGAGAACCGCGATGAGATCGTCGACCACGGCGACGGCGGTGAGGAAGACCTTGAAAGACGGTGCGATGTGGCGTCCCACGAGCGCGACGATGCCGACGGCGAACGCGATGTCCGTGGCCATCGGGATCCCCCAACCGTGCGCGGCGGGCGTCCCGGCGTTAAAAGCGGCGTAGATCAGTGCGGGAACGGCGGCTCCCCCGCAGGCCGCCGCGACGGGCAGGATTGCCGCTCCCTTGCCGGACAGCTCCCCGGTGAGGAACTCGCGCTTGATCTCGAGGCCGACGACGAGGAAGAACACCGCCATGAGGCCGTCGTTGATCCCGTGCAGGAGCGTCGTTTCGACCCGGAACGGCCCTCCCCCGAACCGCAGGGCGGCGTGTGCGGCCCGGGTGTAGACGCCCTCGAGCGGCGAGTTCGCGAGCGCCACCGCGGCGACCGCGGCGAGAAGCAGGAACACGCCGGAAAGGGCTTCGGACCGTAAGAACTCGCTTAGAAAGGTGGAGGGACGGACCGGGCCCTCGTTGCGCACGCCCGGAGTCTAGCGACCCGGTCCTTCGAAGAAGAGAAGAAGAAGGGCCGCCTTGCGGCGGCCCAAAGAAACCGTGATTGGCTCGGAGGGTCAGTTCAGACTTCTTCGTGGATCTTCACGTCCTTCGTTTCGCGGAGGAACAGGAAGCCGACGACGACCGTCACGAGGGAAACGATGATCGGATACCAGAGCCCCTGGTAGATGTTGCCCGACGCGGCGACCCACGCCGTGGCGATGAGCGGAAGCATTCCGCCGAACCAGCCGTTCCCGATGTGATACGGCAGCGACATCGACGTGTATCGAATGTTCGCCGGGAACAACTCCACGAGGAACGCCGCGATCGGCCCGTAGACCATGGTCACGTAGATGACCATGATGAAGAGGATCAGGAGCACCATCCCGAAGTTCATATCGGCCTTCTTGAACGCCGGGCTCGGATAGCCTGTCGTCTTCATGGCCTCCTTGAGCTTCGCCTCGTCGTAGCCCTTGATCTCGACGC
>JBDTML010000269.1:0-4397 GCA_039934255.1 Acidobacteriota bacterium
GTAAGGAACCGGTCGGCCACTTCGGGCTCGCGGTTCGCGATTACACGCACTCGACGGCGCCGAACCGCCGTTACCCGGACGTCATCACGCAGCGCCTCCTCAAGGCGGCCCTCGCGCATCGCCCGTCGCCCTATTCCGTCTCCGAGCTGAACGGTCTCGCCATCCGCTGCACCGAGCAGGAGGACGCCGCGAACAAGGTCGAGCGTCTCCTGAGGAAGGCGGCGGCCGCGATGCTTCTCGAGACGCGGATCGGCGAGCGTTTCGACGGCGTCGTGACCGGCGCGTCCGAGAAGGGCACGTGGGCACGGATCTTTCGGCCGCCGGTCGAAGGGAAGATCGTGCGCGGCAGCGAAGGCCTCGAGGTCGGGGACAAGGTGAGCGTGAAGCTCGTCGCGACGAACGTCGAGAAGGGTTTCATCGACTTCGTCAGGGCCTGACGCTCGTCAGCAAGCGGATCAAAATCTCGTTGACCCGCGCGGGCGCGTCGCCCTGCACCCAGTGGCTCGCTTCGGGAATGCGTTCGATCGTGAGATTCGGCACCCAGCGGTCGAGCCCCTCGAGAAGTCCCGGGCCGAGATAGCGGTCGCGCTCGCCCCAGATGAGGAGCGTCGTCAGGCCTTCGGGCCACACGCGGCGGCGGGCGTGTGGCGGGAAACGCAGGGCGGCCCGGTAATAGTTGATCGCGGCCGTGAGCGCGCCCGGCCGCGCGAGAGCCTCCTTGTAGAGACGGATGTCCTCGTCCGTGAACGCGCCCGGGGTCACGGGGTCGCGCCGCAGCATCTTCTCGAGGATCGCGAGGTTGTCTTTGCGAATCCGCTGCTCCGGCAGCCACGGGAGCTGAAAGAAGAAAACGTAGCGGGACCTTCTCCGCTGGTCCGCGTTCGTCTTCAGCTCGCGCCGGAACGCGAGAGGGTGCGGGGCGTTCATCAGCGTGAGAGAGAGGAGCTTCTCCGGGCAGAAAAGGGGCGCGTACCATGCGATGGCGCCGCCCCAGTCGTGCCCGACGACGTGCGCTCTCTGCTCGCCCTCGCCAAGAAGCTCGATGAGGCCCGCGAGATCGCCGAGGAGCGCCTCGACGCGGTAGGCGGCCACGCCCGCGGGCTTCTCGGAAAGGTTGTAACCGCGCAGGTCCGGCGCCACGGCGCGGAAGCCCGCCGCCGCGAGCGCGGAGATCTGGTGCCGCCACGCGTACCAGAATTCCGGGAACCCGTGGAGGAGGACGACGAGCGGCCCTTCGCCCTGCTCGACCCAGTGGAGCCTCACGCCGTTCACGCGGCCCTCGCGGTGCGTCCACGTCTCGTTCATGCGTCCCGTCGCGGCTCCCGGACGCGCGTAAAGAGCGCGGCGGAGAGGAGCCCGAGTGCGAGCATCGTGAGCCACAGGGTTCGCCCGCCGCCGTGCTCGAGGAGCGCGGTCCCGAGCGGCGACCCCACCACGAGCGCAAGGTTGAACGCCATCGTGTAGAGGCCCATGTAGGCGCCGCGCTTCTCGGGAGGCGCGGCGTCGGCGACCCAGGACGACATCGCGGGAAGGAGGATCATTTCCCCGAACGTCCAGACGACGATCGTGAGGACGACCGCGGGCAGCGAGCGGACAAAGGCGAGCGCGCCGAATCCGGCGGCGACGAGGATCGAGCCGAAGGCGAGCGCGCGCCGGTGGGGCCAGTGGGCCGTCGCGAGGTTGAGAGGCACCTCGAGGAAGACGATCAAGAGCGTGTTGACCGTGTGGAGGAGGCCGAACGTCCAGACGGCCATCCCCAGGTCGCGCACGACGTAGACCGCCATCGACGACTCGTGCTGGAAGAACACGATCGCCACCGGGACAAGGGCGACGAGGAAGAAGACGAGCGCCGGGTCGCGCACGCCCTCCCGCCGCTGGCCCGGGACGTCGACCGGTCGTGCGGACGGGAAGGAGACGCCCTTCGGGAAGAGGAGGACGAGCGTGACGGCGGCGAGGAGCGACGTCGCGCCATCGACGAGGAAGAGCGCGGGCCAGGACACAGCCGCGAGGAAACCGCCGAGGGCGGGCCCGACGCTCATGCCGAGGTTGATGGCGAGGCGCTGGAGCGCGAAGGCTGCCTTGCGCTGGTCGGGCGCGGTCAGGTGCGAGATGACGCTCATGCTCGCCGGGCGGAACGCCTCGCCCGCGAGCGCGAGGAGGAGCGTGAGGACCGCGATCGACGGAAGCGACCGCGCGAGAGGGACGAGGAGAAGGAGGAGGCCGGAAAGGACGAGCGATCCGCGCATCATCCGGACGGGCCCGAAGCGGTCCGCGAGCTTCCCGGCGAAAGGGCTGGCGACCAGCGCGCCGAACCCGAAGAGCGCGAGGACGCCGCCCGCGGCAGACGGCGTCACGCCCATGTCCTTCGTGAGGTAGAGGATGAGGAACGGCAGGAACATCGTCCCCGACCGATTCACGAGCGTGGCGGCCGCGAGGACCCAGAGTGCCCGGGGCAGGCCCGAGAGGCCCCGCCACGGGTTCAGCATGAGCCTCAGGGGAACGTCCTCACGGGAAGAGCATACGTGCGCCTGAAGGGACCGTCCGCCGGCCTCCGCGTGGATAATGGGCCTGTGCACGTCGAGCTGACGCTCAACGGCGCCGCCCGGGGCTTCGACGTCGCGGCCGACGCTTCCCTTCTCGAATTGCTCCGCGATCACGCCGGGCTGACGTCGCCGAAGGACGGCTGTTCGCCGCAGGGTCAGTGCGGCGCGTGTCTCGTCCTCGTGGACGGCCACCCGAAGACCGCGTGCGCCGTGCCCGCCCGGACCGCAGCGGGGAAGCGTGTCCTGACGCTCGAGGGCGTGCCCGAGGCGGAGCGCCACGTCTACGGCGAGGCTTTCGCACGGACCGCCGGCGTCCAGTGCGGCTTCTGCATTCCGGGAATCGCCCTCCGGATGAAGAGCGTCCTCGACGCGAACCCCGACCCGACGGACGAGGAGATAAAGAAGAAGCTCGACCCGCACCTCTGCCGGTGCACGGGCTACGTCAAGATCGTGGACGCGTTCCACGCGGCGGCGCGCCTGCGCCGCGGCGAAGCGCTCGAACCGTCAGACGACTCGGGCCACGTCGGGACGAGCCTCGACCGCTACGAAGCCGAGGAGCTGGCGCTCGGCACGCGGCCGTACGTCGCGGACCTCGTCTTCCCCGGCATGCTGTACGGCGCCGTCACGCTCTCGCCTCACGCCCGCGCCCGCGTCGTCTCGATCGACACGTCCCGCGCGGCGCGGCACCCGGGCGTGATGGCGATCGTGACGGCGAAGGACGTGCCCGGGAAGCGCTTCTACGGCCTCATCGTCCCGGACTGGCCGGGCTTCGTTGCCGAGGGCGAGGAGACGCACTACGTGGGCGACGTCCTCGCGGCGGTGGCCGCGGTGGACGAGCGCACGGCCCGTGCCGCGTCGGCGCTCGTCGACGTGACGTACGAAGTCCTGCCCCCCGTAACGGACCCCGATGAGGCCTTGCGCGAGGGAGCGCCGCGCGTCGGGCCCGACGGCAACCTCCTCTCGCGCTCCGTCGTGAAGCTCGGCGACGCGGACGCGGCGCTCGCCGCTTCGGCACATGTCGTCGAGGGCACGTGGCAGACACAGCGCATCGAGCACCTCTACCTCGAGCCCGAGGCCTGTCTGGCGGCGCCGGGTGATCCCGCGGCTCAGAACCCAAAGGCGCGGCTGACCCTGTACACGCAGGGGCAGGGCATCTTCGACGACCGGCGCCAGGTCGCCGCATTCCTCGGGTTGCCGGAGGAAGAGGTCCACGTGGTCCTCGTCCCGAATGGCGGAGCGTTCGGCGGCAAGGAGGACATGTCGGTCCAGGCGCAGACGGCGCTCCTCTCCCGCGTCACGGGACGGCCCGTGCGTCTCGTCCTCTCGCGCGAGGAGTCCATGCGCCTCCACCCGAAGCGGCACCCGATCCGAATGCACTACCGTGTCGGCTGCGATGCCGAGGGCCGGATCACGGCCGTCCGCGCGCGGATGGTTGGCGACTCGGGCGCATACGCTTCGGTAGGAGGCAAGGTGCTCGAGCGCGCGGCCGGGCACGCGGCGGGGCCGTACCGCTGCCCGACCCTCGACGTCGAGGCGCTGGCCGTCTACACGAACAACCCGCCGTGCGGCGCGATGCGCGGCTTCGGGGCGAACCAGGCTCACTTCGCGATGGAGGGCGCGCTCGACATGCTGGCCGAGAAGGCCGGCCTCGACCGCTGGGAGATCCGGTGGCGGAACGCGCTCGAGGCGGGCGATGACTGGTCGTGCGGCCAGACGCTCACCGCGTCCGTCGGGCTCAAGAAGACGCTCCTTGCCGTGAAGAAGGTCTGGGACGAGAACGGCGGCCGGGCGGGCATCGCGTGCGGCATCAAGAACACAGGCATCGGGAACGGCATGAAGGAGTGGGGGCGCGCG